>JAKJCA010000001.1 GCA_022706685.1 Bacillota bacterium | reverse complement strand
CCGCCGCTGAAAAAAGTGCTGGCGAAAGATCTCGGCGTCGAAATCGTCCGGAATATATTCGAAGGCGACGAACCCTACGTTCCCGGTACGCCGGTGCACACCCTTTTCATGAAAACGCTCAAACGCTTGCGCCCGGCGGTGCGCATAGCGGAGAAAAAACTCGGCTTCAAGAATCCAGTCCTGTCCGATATTCCCGCTTTTGTCGCCTCGCTGATCGGCAATACCGGCATACCTGACAACAACGCGACGATTCTCCTGCGTTGACAGGCTGAGAAAAGCGAGGCGGGGAGCAGTATATGCCGATACATTTTGATAAAGACAGATGGGCGCAGGTCAGGGAAAACTATGTTCGATGGTGGAAAAACGAGCTGAACCGCCCGATTGTCGCTCTGACAATATTTGACGAATACCCCGACAGGGAGCAGCCGTCCGCGCCCTGCCTGTCGCAGCAGAGCTGCGCGGATTTTTCGTTCTCGCCTGACGAATTGATTGACAGGCTCGATTATGAACTATCCGCCCTGACTTTTCTTGGAGACTCGTTCCCGATGGTGAACCTGTCGTGTTTCGGCCCGGGGGTTGAAGCCGCATTTTTAGGCGCGAAACTGGACAACTCCCGCGGCGCGGTTTGGTTTTATCCGCCCGACAACGCGCCGGCTGACATCAGCGAACTTCATTTCGAGTACGACCCGAATAACCGGTGGTTCTGCCGCATCAAAGACATCTGCGCCGCCGCCGTTAAGCGCTGGAAGGGAAATGTGCTCGTCGGCATGCCGGATGTCGGGATGGGGCTGGATCTTCTCGCATCCTTCCGTACGACAGAGCAGTTGCTGTTTGACCTGGTGGACAGTCCGAATGAAGTCAAACGGTTGCTGGGGGAACTCAACGGGCTTTGGATGAAATACTATGTTGAAATCGACGCCGTTATGCAGCCTTACAGCCCCGGTTACACCGACTGGGCGGGTATTTACAGCGACAAACCGTTTTATACCCTTCAGAGCGATTTTTCCTATATGATCGGAACGCCGATGTTCAACGAATTCACCAGGCCTACCATCGAAAGGTTGTGCCAAACGCTGACTCGCTCTGTCTACCACTTGGACGGTATCGGCCAACTGCCGCATCTCGATTCCCTGCTGGCTATTAAGGAACTCGACGGTGTCCAGTGGGTGCCCGGCGACGGCCGCCCGGATATGAGGCACTGGCCGGAAGTATATAAAAAAATCCACGCGGCCGGCAAAAAAATACAAATTTTCGGCGGGCTTGATACGCTGGATGCGGTTGGCGCTCAAATTGGCGATTTCAGTTGTATCTGTGTAAAAAGCGATCTGGGCTGGTGCCCTGATGCCGGCGACGTCATCCGCCGTTTGAAAGAATATGGACTGTAGGGAATATATTGAAATACGGCAATTTCTCGACAGTATGTCCGACGAAAACTACGCGGCGTTCTCGCGGAAGTTGTTGCCGGGCTGCGAGAAGATTTCGGGCGTCAGGCTGCCTTTGCTGCATCGCCTCGCCGGAGAAATTTGCGGCAAGGACTGGCGCGCATACCTCGAAAACGGCCTGATCGGCGATACGTTCGAGGAAAGGATGCTTCGCGGTTTTGTAATCGCCGGCTGTCAATGCGAGTGGTCGGAAAAATCCCGCCTCGTGCAGAGTTTTGTGAAAGAAATCGACAATTGGAGTGTTTGCGACAGCTTTTGCGCCGCGCTGAAAACGCCGAAAGAGAACCATGCGCAAATGCTGGCAACGGTGCGAAAGTATATTTTGTCCACAAGGGAATTCGAGGCTCGTTTTGCGGCGGTTATGCTTCTGAATTACTATTTGGATGAGGAGTCTTTCGACTTATCCCTCCGGTTGCTGAGCAGCGTCAGGCAAGAGGGCTATTACGCGGTGACCGGGGTCGCATGGGCGTTGTCCACGGCATTCTTTATACATCCCGAAAAGGTTTCCCGGCTGCTGCGGACAGGCTGCCTTTGCGGGCGGACGGCGGAAAAAACCAGAGAGAAAATCAGGCAGTCGAAACATTTCAAACCGGCCGTGCACGTCCCGCTTTTGTGAGGCATGATAAAACACGCCGCGGCTTTCCGCGGCGCATATTTTGGAGGAGAAAACGGCAAATTAAGCGTATTTTGCCTGCAGCATGCAGGCGATTTTTTTTGCGGCTTTATAAATGTCTCCGCATCCAAGGGTAAGCACAAGGTCGCCGGCTTCGGTATTGTCGCTGATATATTGGGCGACGGCGTCAAAATCGTCGATGAGCACGCAGCCGGGTATTTTTTCCGCCAGCTGTCCGGAACTGACACCGTAGGTGTTGATTTCACGCGAACCCATAATCGGGGTCAGAACACAGCGGTCGGCCATCTGAAGGACGTCGGCAAAGTCATTCATCAGCGTATAGGTCCTTGAGAAGGTAAAGGGCTGAAAAACGGCCCAAATTCTGCGGAAGTTCATCAATTTGGCCGCCTGCAGCGTGACGCGAAGTTCCCTCGGATGATGGGCGTAGTCGTCGACGACGGTGATGCCGCCGAATTCGCCATGCGTTTCAAAGCGTCTGGCGGCGCCTTTGAAGGCTTCAAGTGCTTTCACACAGTCGTCTGCCGTGGCTCCGCTTTCCAGCGAAGCGGCGGCAGCGGCGACAGCGTTTTGGATGTTGTGCTCGCCGGGGACCGCTAAGCGCAGTCTGCATAATTTCGCGTCGCGGCGATACAGGTCGAAAGATGCGAATGCACGTTCAAGAGCGATATTGCCGGCCGAGTAACCGCAACCGGTGTCAAATCCGAACGAGAGGCGTTTTCTTGCCGGAACGGAGCGTACCGCCTGACGGGTATATTCGTCGGGTTGAAAGTACAGCACCTTATTTTCGGCAAGCGCGGCAAATGAAGCGAAAGCTTCAATCAAGTTTTCGAAAGAACCGTAACATTCAATATGGTCGCGGTCAATGTTGAGGATCAGCGCCAAAGTCGGCGAAAGCTCGAGAAACGTACCGGCAAACTCACAAGCTTCGCAAATCATGGCATCGCCTTTCCCGTCAATACCGTTGGTTCCGGTCAAGGGAAGTTTGCCCCCGATGACCGCGGAAGGCGACAGGCCGGCGCCGATCATAATCTGCGCGATCATGGCCGTAACCGTCGTTTTGCCGTGCGTTCCGCTGACGCATATACGGTTGGCATAATGCTTCGTCATGGCGCCGAACAACTTTGAACGTTCAAAAGTCGGGATGCCAGAACTTCTCGCGGCTTCCAATTCGGGGTTGCCAGGCAGAATGGCCGCGGTATAGACGATGATGTCGGCCCCGTTGATATTCTCGGGGCGCTGACGCAGCGATACCTCGATGCCCATGCCGGTCAGCCTGTCGACGGTGTCGCCGCTGTTGTTGTCCGAACCGGTAACATAATACCCTTTGCTGTGCAGTATCTCTGCCAAAGGACACATGCCGGCGCCGCCGATACCGATGAAGTGGACGTGCTTCTTTGTCTTGAGCAAGGTGTCGATATCCAAAACGATGTATCCTTTCAAACCGGTTTATTAACGTGTTTATTGTAACGCTTTTGGTTTTATTTCACAATAACAGGCGGGTAATTCGCAACGGGGTCCTTGCGCAGCCTTTCATCTTGACAGCCGGCGGATGCGTGCGATAATCTTAAGCGACGGACAAACCGTTTAAGACAAGAGAAACGGAGGATGAACCATGATAAAAAGATCGAATGAAATGACAACGACAGTCAAGGCGAATATGAGGGGCGGCGATGGAAGCGCCCTGATCACCGACGTGCTCAGCCGTGACGAATATCAGGGAAATGCCAGGCTTGTGGCGGTGATAACGCTTGAACCCGGTTGCTCCATCGGCGAACATATTCATGAAAACGAAGAAGAGATTTTTTATATCATCGAGGGCAGGGCGACCTATGACGACAACGGAACACAGACAGTACTCGAAGCAGGAGACTCGTGTATTTGCCATGCCGGCCAGAAACATTCACTCGCCAACCGGGAAAACAGCGGTGTTCTCCGCGTGTTTGCCGTCATTATGACCTTATAAACAGACGGCTAACTTGAATAAATACAATAATTATTTTATCATTTTACAAAATTAATTGATTGTATTCACAAGCGGAGGACGCCATGGCAGGAAAACTCGTCGTCATCGAAGGCCTCGACGGCAGCGGTAAAAGCACGCAAACGCAGCGCCTTGAAGAGAGGCTTTCCGCTTCCGGGCTGGCGGTGAAGCGTATCAAACTGCCCAATTACGAGGACCAGTCCAGCGCTCTTGTGCAGATGTACCTTGCCGGCCGGTTCGGCAGCAAACCGGAAGATGTCAATGTTTATGCAGCTTCCTCGTTTTTCGCCGTCGACCGCTTTGTCAGCTATCACTGCTACTGGAAAGAGGATTACCTCGCGGGAAAGCTGATTGTTTCCGACAGATACACCACATCCAACGCTTATCATCAAGCCATTAAATTGCCTAAGGAGAAATGGACAGAGTATTTCGCCTGGCTTGAGGATTTTGAATATGTCAAAATCGGCATACCCAAGCCGGACCTTGTGGTTTTCCTCGATATGCCCGTCAGCACAGGCCAGCAGTTGATGAGCGCAAGATACCACGGCGAAGAGATCAAAAAAGACATCCATGAGAAAAACACGGATTATCTGGATTTGTGCTATGAGGCAGCCGACCTTGCCTGCCGTGTCCTCGGCTGGCGTAAAGTATCGTGCTGCGAAGGCGGCCGGCTGCTGCCCATAGAGGCGATCGCGGACCGTGTATACGATTGTGTCAGCAAGGGGATTACCGAAGATGCTTGATTTTCACGCCCCAACCATCGAAGACAAACCATGGGTCGACAGCCTTCTGCGGCTGTCTTCTTATCAAGGGTGCGAATACTGTTTCGGCAATATTCTCATTTGGAGTTCATCTTACCAGGTGCGGATTGCGCGCCATGACGACTTTTTCGTGGCGAAAAGTTTTTCTGAAAAGCCTGAATACTGCTTTCCTGCCGGAAAGGGAAATTTAAAAACAATCATCGAAGTGTTACTCAAAGACGCCCGGGAAAACGGACACAAGTTCTCGATGTTTGCCGTCACGGAGAACCAAAAAGCCATATTGGACGAACTGTTCGAAGGCAGATTTGTTTTTGAACCTTATCGCAACGGTTTTGACTATATCTATAAAAGCGCGGACCTCATCGAACTGGCCGGCAAAAAATATCATTCCAAACGCAATCATATCGCCTCTTTTATGAAATCATATGACTGGTCTCTTGAGGAAATTCATGCCGGCAATATTAAAATCTGTTGCGACCTGACGCGGATGTGGGCGCAGAACAATCAGGAAAGCGTGGAAGACGGCAGCGAACTGCAAGCGATAAAAACAGCTGTCGAGCATTATTTCGATCTTGGTTTCCGCGGTGCCTTGCTTTACGCCGGCGGCAACCCCGTCGCCTTCACCATGGGGGAAGAACTCAGGCCGGATACATTCTGTACCCATTTTGAAAAAGCGGATTCGCGGGTGCGCGGAGCCTATCCGATGATCAACCGTGAGTTCGCGCAGCGTTTCCTGTCGAATTATACTTATATCAACCGCGAAGACGACATTGGCTCGGAAGGCTTAAGAAAAGCGAAACTGTCTTACTATCCTGCTATCCTTCTGCAAAAGAACCGCGTTTTTTTGAGGGAAGAACATGATTGATATGGCGCGTGAAACCGACCAAGCGGATATCGCCCAGCTCTGGGCGGTATGCTTTGGCGACAGCGCAGAGTACATTGCCCATTTTCTGAAAAAACGTTTTTCCGCTTCCCGATGCCTGGTATTTAGGGATTCGGGCCAAATCGTATCCATGATGTTCCTTCTTGAGGGCAGACTGCAAACGGCAGGGCGGCAACGGACGGCATATTATATTTATGCCGCCTGTACGCATCCTCAATACAGAAACCGCGGCATCATGGCGGCGCTGATAGAAAGAGCGCGGGAAGAGGCGTCTGCGCTGGGAGCGGGAGCCCTCTGCCTGGTACCGTCGGAGGCGTCGCTGTTCGATTATTATGCACGTTTCGGTTTCCGAACGTTTTTTGAGAAAAAAATTATCAAGGTGCAAAGACAAACCCTTCAATTGTTAGCGTCGGACGAGCCGGTTGCGCTTGTGCCGGATAACGGGGCCATTGCAGACATACGCACGCGAGCACTGGAGCAAACAGACGCGTTTCTTTGGGATGAACCGGCCGTTGCCTACGCGTCCGACGAGGCGCTGTTCAACGGGCTGGCGGTTGCGGCAGGCAACCGGAACGACTGTTACGCATTTATCGAGACAAAAGGGGATATCGCTGTCGCGCGCGAAGCGCTTTGTCTGCAGGGTTGTTTGCCTTCGCTCGCGTCTTTGCTGCTGCGGATGTCGCAGGCTTCCAAGTTCCAGATCCATCTTCCCGTATCTTTTCCGTTGAGCGCGGATAATTGCCGTGAAGTTCCAAACGGTATGATGATGGAATTGAACGGCGTACCGGAGCGGATTTCGCACGGACTCGCTTACATAGGTCTTACACTTGAATAGGAGGGCCGAATCATGGTATATATATTTTTGGCGGATGGATTCGAAGAAACAGAAGCGGTCGTCCCCGTTGATATTTTAAGGCGCGCAGGGCTGGACGTGCGAACAGCGGGAATCTCGGGTAAAACGGTAACCGGAAGCCACGGTATCGAGATTGTCTGCGATTGCAAGGCCGCTGATATTGAGCCCGACAAATCGCTTCAGGCTGTTGTTTTGCCCGGAGGCATGCCGGGCGCAAAGAACCTTGAGAACTCAGCGAAGGTGGGCGAGTTTATCGATTTTGCCTACCGCAACGGGCTGCTGCTATGCGCCATTTGCGCCGCCCCGTTCATTTTGGGCCATCGCGGACTGCTGAAAAACAAAAAGGCGGTTTGCTATCCCGGTTTCGAAAAAGAACTGACAGGAGCCATGCTGCAAAACACCCCGGTATGTACAGACGGCAACATCATCACAGCCAAGGGGATGGGTTCAGCTGTGGTTTTTGCGCTGGAAATTGTCCGTTATTTATGCGGGGAGCAAAAAGCTTCCGCAATAGGGGAATCGCTTCAATGCCCGAAAACATGCAGGACATAAGGCTGGTGAAAAGACGCCTCAGGCAAGAATGCCTGCTTTACCGCGAAAGGCTTGACCCCGCGGAAAAAGCTAGGCTTGAAAACAAAATAGCCAACAAGGTTTTCAACCTTTGGTCTTTCCGCGAAAGCGGCTTGATCCTTTCTTATGTGGCCAAGCCCCTGGAGGTTGATACGCGGCCTATTATTCTCGGCGCGTTTGAAAGGGGCAAAAACGTCGCGGTACCGCGCTGCATACCCGGGACGCTTCAAATCGAGTTCCTTCTCATCACGTCCCTGGACGATCTGCGGCCCGGCGCCTACGGCATTGCGGAACCCGATCCCGACAGATGCCGGCCGTTACCGGACGCGCAGCGTTCGATCTGCATTGTCCCCGCGCTTGCGTTTGACGCGGAAGGCTACCGCCTCGGCTTCGGAAAGGGTTATTTTGATCGCTTTCTTTCCGCTTACAAGGGCGTCAAAGCCGGCATTTGTTTTGACGCTTGCGTACTTGATAAACTCCCGCGGGGGAAGTATGATAAGCAGGTTGATTTTCTCCTGACAGAAAGCAGAATGCTGAGATATTGAGTTTCCCGAGCATACCGGAGGCGTAATGAATAAGCCAGACGACACATCCTCGAAAAAGGAACTGCTGAAAAGCAAATACGCTGTTATCAGCGATGAAGACATGGCCGCGCCGGCCGACGAAAAACCGGTGGCGAAGGGAGAGATTTATTTCTCCAACCCGCCCAGGACGATGTCGGCCGCTGCCGTTGCGCCTTCTTCGGCTAAAAGTAAAAGCCGGAAAAAAAACAGTTCGTTGAAGACTTATGTGCTCGGCAATGTCAAAACGGTTACGGTTTTTTTGCTGATTGTGCTTATATCGCTCATTGTTTCGATTGTTGCCATATCTTGCGTCAACGACGTTTTGGCTATCGGCAGAAAACCCGATGTGGTGACGGTGAAAATTCCCGAAAAAACCGATACGGATGAAGTTCTGGATATTCTTTCAAGCCAGGGACTGATCAAACAGCGCTGGTTTTGCGGGTTGTTCTGCAACTATACCGCTAAAATCAAAAATGCAAAAACGCCGGTGTATCTCAGCGGTGTCTATTACATACGCTCCGATATGGGCGTCGAGGCCATGCTCAACACATTCAAGTCGGTGCCCAAAACAGCCGAAACGGCAACGCTGACATTTCCCGAGGGATATACCGTATATCAAATCGTCGACAAGATAGCGGAGTTCAAGGTCTGTGACAAAGAGTATCTCTACGCCGCGCTCAAGGAAGCGAATATTGAATATCCGTTCCTCAGCGGGCTTAAAAAGGATGACAAGCGCACCCAATATTATGAAGGTTATCTATTCCCCGATACCTACGAATTCTATATTGATGAAAACCCCAACAGCATCCTCAGAAAACTGCTCGACAACTTTCAAAAAAAGTGGACTCCGAAATATGCGCAGCGCGCCGAGGAGTTGGGATTGACCACCGATGAAGTCATCATCATCGCTTCCATTATTCAAAAAGAGGCGGATGATTCGACGCAAATGGCGCTTATTTCCTCCGTTATTCATAACCGTTTGAACAATGCTTCCGCATATCCTATGCTCAGCTGTGACAGTACAGCGTTCTATATCACCAATTTTGTCAAGCCGGTTGTCGGAGAAGCGCAGGCGGAAGCTTATCTGACCGAATACAATACGAATATATCGGACGGCTTGCCGCCGGGGCCCATCTGCAACCCGGGCAGCGAAGCCATTAAAGCGGCGTTGTACCCGAAAGATACCGACTATTTTTATTTCCAGCACGATAAATCCGGTAAAATATATTTGGCGAAGTCCTTGCAGGAACATAACGCGAATCTGATTGAAGTACTCAGAGCCAACGCGAAAATCGACAGCAATGGCGACTGAGAACCTCATGCGGCCGGACCCGCCGGAACTGCTGGCTCCGGCAGGGGATATGGAGACGCTGTATTTCGCACTGTTATACGGCGCCGATGCCGTATATGCCGCGCAGCATGAATTCGGCCTTCGAAAAACGGCGAAAAACTTCAGTTTTGACGAACTGTCCGAAGCCGTGCGTACCGTTCACGGGCATGGGAAGAAACTGTACCTTGCCTGTAACACGCTGCCCAGGGATGATGAGATAAAAAAACTGCCTGCGTTTCTTGAATCCGCTGCTGACTGCGGCGTCGACGCGCTGATCATTGCCGATATCGGCGTTCTTGAAATGGCAAAAAAATACGCTCCGAAAACCGACGTCCATATCTCCACACAGGCCGGCATCGTCAATTCGGAGACCGCAAGGTTCTTCGCCCAGGCCGGCGCGAAAAGGATTATCCTAGCCAGGGAACTGACTTTGGAAGAAATTCAAGCGATCAGGGAAAGCTTACCCCGTGAAGTGGAAATCGAATGTTTTGCGCACGGGTCCATGTGCGTTTCGTTCTCGGGCAGGTGCCTGCTTTCTAATTACCTGACAAGACGAGACGCGAACAGGGGCGACTGCTCGCAACCGTGCAGATGGCCCTATTTTCTTTGCGAGGAAAAACGGCCGGGAGAGTATTTTGAAATTTGCGAGGAGCCCGAAGGGACCTTTATCCTCAACTCGAAAGACTTATGTATGATCCAGCATATCGGCCGCATGGCTGACGCGGGGATTTCGGCCCTTAAAATCGAGGGCAGGGCAAAGACATTTTATTATTGCGCGGTCGTCACCAATGCATACAGGGCCGCAATAGACGCCTGGTCTGACGGTGAAGAAAAGCCTCCCGCCTGGGCCGTTGACGAGCTGTTTAAAATCAGCCGCAGAGAATACTGTACCGGTTTTTATTTTGGCGGCCCGCCCCTGGATGCGGCCGTGAGTTTCGAAGGCGGCTACAGGCGGGACTGGGAGGTCAGCGCCGTGGTGCAGGCGGCAAAAGGCGGACGTCTCTATCTGACGCAGCGAAACCGTTTTTTCAACGGCGAAACACTGGAACTGCTTCAACCGGGGAAACCTGCCCAAACCATTCGGGCCGCAGGGATGAAAGACGGTAACGGCCTTGACATCGAATCGTGCCCGCATCCGATGATGTGTTTATCCATCCGGTGCGATCTGCCGGCGCCGCAAGGAGCGCTGCTGAGAAAGAGAACCGTTGCCTGCGCCGCCGGCGTTGACATATAAAGCGATTGGTTTTATAATCAAAATAATATATTCCTACCGGGGGATGAGGCTGCCCCGGTCCGGCTAGAGAGTGGTTCTGCGCTGAAATGACAGCGCGCTGCAAGGAACCGAACGGATCAGACATGCCGGCCGCCCCCGCGGGTTCGTTACAGAACCCGGGTTTCGCTGCGAAGAGCAGAGGCGCTCCCCGCGATAAAAGGGTTAAAGTGGTGCTTTTGCACAATTTGGGTGGTACCGCGGGCAATGCCCGTCCCATATTGGCAGGAGCGCCCGTTTTTTTGAAGGAGTTTTCAAACATGGTTTGGACATCGCTGAACGAATTGAGGGAAAAATATCTATCATTTTTTGAAAGCAAGGGGCATCTTCGCCTGCCCGGGTTTTCGCTTGTGCCCAAGGACGATAAAAGCCTTCTCCTGATTAATGCGGGAATGGCTCCGTTGAAGAAGTATTTCACCGGGGAGCTGAAACCGCCCCGCAACCGGCTGACCACTTGCCAGAAGTGCGTCAGAACGCCCGATATCGAACGCGTAGGCAAAACATCTCGTCACGGGACTTTTTTTGAAATGCTCGGCAATTTTTCATTCGGTGATTACTTCAAACATGAGGCGATCGCTTGGGCATGGGAATTCTGCACTACGGTGCTGGACCTGCCTGTTGAGAAATTGTATGCAAGCGTCTATTTTGAAGATGACGAGGCATTCACGATTTGGCAAAACGAAACCGGGATCCTGCCCGGGCATATTGTCCGGCTGGGCAAAGAAGACAATTTTTGGGAACTCGGCGCAGGCCCCTGCGGCCCAAGTTCGGAAATCTATTTTGACAGGGGCGAACGTTACGGCTGCGGGAGCCCGGATTGCGCGGTCGGCTGCGACTGCGACCGTTTTGTCGAATTCTGGAACCTTGTATTCACGCAGTATCAAAGCGACGGCAACGGCCAGTATTCAGATTTGCGCAACCGGAACATCGACACCGGCATGGGGCTTGAGCGGCTCGCCTGTATTATGCAGGGTGTTGACAACCTTTTTGAAGTGGACACCATCCGCAGTATAACCGATGAATTGTGCCGCATGGCCGGGATTCAACATACGCCGGATGAAAAAAGCGGAGTATCGCTTAGAATCGTCACGGACCACATACGCAGCGCGACTTTCCTGGTCGCCGACGGCGTCATGCCTTCCAACGAAGCGAGAGGTTATGTGGTCAGGAGACTGATCAGGCGCGCCGCGCGCCATGGCAGACTCCTGGGCATTGAGAAGCCGTTTCTGTTCGAATTGTGCGGCACCGTTATCGCGCAAAGCGGGGACGCTTATCCGGAATTGATAAAGAATCGAGAAATGATAGCAAAGGTGATTGAAAACGAGGAAATACACTTTGGCAAAACACTCGGCCAGGGGCTTCAGCTTTTCGAAAAATATGCCGCAAAGATACAACACGGCACGATGAGCGGAAGCGATGCTTTCGTCCTTTCGGACACCTATGGCTTCCCTCTGGACCTTACAAAAGAACTGCTTGCGGAAAAAGGCATGACGCTCGACGAAAGCGAGTATGCCGAACTTGCTCAGCAGCAGCGCGAGAGAGCAAGAAACGCGCGCAAGAATTCAGACGGGGAAGGTTGGAAGAGGCCGACCGACCATTCAACGGGTTTGACGGCAACGGTGTTTCGAGGGTATGAAACGCTCGAGTTGGCGGCGAAGGTCGAAGCTATCCTTTTAGACGGCCAAATGACGTCATCTGTCAAAGGTCCTATAAGCGCCGAGATCGTTCTGGATCAAACACCTTTTTATCCTTTGGGAGGCGGACAGGCGGGCGACCGCGGGACTCTTCAAATTTCCGGCTGCGATTTGCCGGTCAGTACGACAAGAAAAACAGCCGTCGGAACGATTCTGCATTTTGTGGAAATCGGCGTTGACTGCGAGGTTCAGACGGGGGATCCCGTACGGGCCGTTGTCGACGCACAAAGCAGAGACGCCGTTAAAAGGAACCATACCGCCGCTCATCTGCTTCACGCGGCGCTGAAAAAAGTGCTGGGGCCCCACGCCGCGCAAGCCGGACAACTTGTCGAACCGGACCTGTTTCGCTTTGACTTCACTCATTTTGCAGCGCTGACAACCGATGAGATCGAAGCCCTTGAACTTGAAGTCAACCAAGCGGTGTTTTCGGCCGTGCCCGTTTCAGTAAAGGAAATGAAAACAAGCGACGCAATCGCCTCAGGAGCTACCGCCTTGTTTGAAGAAAAATACGGCGAAACGGTCAGAGTCGTTCAGGCGGGTAACTTTTCTTCGGAACTGTGCTCGGGCACACACTGTACCAATACGGGCAATATCGGGCTGTTTAAGATTATTTCCGAGTCTTCGGTGGCGGCAGGCATCCGGCGAATCGAGGCGCTTACAGGATGGAACGCCCTCGCCTTGCTTCGAAAGAATGCCGCTTTGCTCGCTTCTGCCGCTGAAGCGCTGAAACTCAGCGAGCCGTCTCAAATCAATAACAAAATCGGCTCACTTCTGGCTGACCTTAAAGACAAGCAGCGTGAAAACGAAGCGCTCGCGGCCAAACTGTCGGAGGGGAGCCTCAACGAAATACGCCAAAATGCAAAAACCGTCGGCGGTGTCATGCTTTATAAAGGCGTTATTGAAAATGCCTCCGCAGAGCAGCTCCGCGCTTTATGCGACAAACTCAAAGCCCAATCGGAGGTTGCCGTCGCAGTGGTCGCCGGTACGTCGGCGGAGAAGCAAAACTTCTCTATCGCCGTAGCCTGCGCAGAACAAGCGGTGAAACTCGGCGCATCTGCGGGCAGGATTGCCAAAGCTGCGGCCGCAGCAGCCGGCGGTTCGGGCGGAGGGCGCGACGACAGCGCTATGGCCGGCGCAAAAGATATTGCGAAAATCAAACAGGCCCTGGATTCTGTCGATGACATTCTGCTGGAGATGCTGAAATAAACCGGTGAACGCAAAAGGAGGAAAACAGCATGAGTTGTATTTTCTGCGATATCGCAGGAGGCAAAATACCTTCGCAGAAGGTTTATGAAGACGATGTGATGCTCGCCTTTAAGGACCTTAACCCTCAGGCGCCGGTTCATGTGCTTTTAATACCCAAATCGCACATTGATTCTTTGGCGCAAATTGACGGCGCCGGGGCGCAAACGGTTGCGCATATGATGGAAAAAATTCCGGCAATCACGAAAACGCTCGGCTGCGAAGAAAGTTTCAGGATTGTTTCAAACTGCGGGGCCCAAGCCGGCCAAAGCGTCATGCACCTGCATTTTCATCTTCTTGCCGGCAGGCAATTTGCGTGGCCTCCCGGATAATCCAAACGCGTTAGCGCCTGCCGGAGAAAGATGAATATGCCAAGACCTTTTACCGTCATCGGCTTTACGTTGTTTTTAACCTTGATGGTACTCGGCGAAGCGGAGACGGCCACAATTTATACAGTCTTAGCCGTGTCTTTGTTGGCTTTTTCAGCCGGCATGGTTTCGCGCAAAACCCGCAAGCGGGCGGCAATCCCGGCGGCCCTGCTTGCCGTAGCGGCCGCCTGTATTCTTTCCATCGGCGCGAATGAAATGATTTACAAGCCCGCAATAGCATTTGCCGGCGGCGGAAAAACGATTGACGCAACAATTATTTCCAAACCGGAACAGAAATACGGCAAATTCTATTACATTATCAAAACAAAGGGTGGAGAGACAGACGGCCGGCGGTTGAAAATACGTTTTGTCAACCCGGTCCGTCTGAATGCCGATGCCTATGATACCGTTCGCTTTACCGGCGAAGTGTTTGCGCTGGGTGACGGTGCAGAGAGCCTGCGATATATCAAAGCCTCCGGTGTATTTCTCGGAGCTTATGCCACGCAGGATGTATCGGTGACGCCTCGGGGTGAAAAAGAACATCGGGCAGGCCGGGCCATACTCTTTCTCCGGCAGACAGTGAAAGATACAATAATGCGTTTCTTGCCCAATGAAGTCGGTGGATTTTCCGCAGCCCTATTAACCGGCGACACCTCTTTGATTGCTTCGGAATCTATGGCGCAGCTTCGGCAAGCCGGCCTTTCCCATATCGTTTCAGTTTCCGGCCTGCATCTTTCCGTGTGGGCTATGGCGCTGTACCGTCTGTTGGAGAAACTGAAGTTTCATTACTGTCTGAAAACGGCATTGACCTCCATATTTGTTTTTTTTATCATGTCTTTGGCGGCATTTTCGCCGAGTGTGATGCGTTCGGGTTTGATGATTATGGTTTTTCTTGCGGGAGGTTTTTTGCGGCGCGAGAGCGATCCGCTGAATTCCCTCGGTTTTTCCATTTTGCTGCTTTGCTTTTTCAAACCGTTCGCCGCCGGCAACATCGGCTTGCAGTTGTCTTTTTTCGCCACGCTCGGCATCCTCGTGCTCAACGCCCCGCTTAATAAACTTCTGACCGCCCCGCTGAAACATATTCGGTCTGCAGCCGTCGCGCTTTTTGCGAAAACGGTGGCCGGCATATCAAGCGTAGCTTTATCGGCGGTCATTTTTACGCTGCCTTCCGGCTTTCTTTATCTTTCAAGCATTTCAACGGTTTCCCTGCCCGCCAACCTTTTAGCGGTATATCCCGCAACCCTTGCGATGATCGGAGCGGGGCTGTGTGCGCTGTTTGCGCATACGGGGCCTTTCGGCTTTCTCGCTTACCCCTTCGCATTCATATCCGGCTTGTCTTCCAAATGGATCTTAACAGTTGCACGATGGTTATCGGGCATTTCACTCGGCAGTATGGGAACCGGCGAGGGTTATTTGAAAATCGGTTTGGCAGGCTGTATGGTCATCGCGGCGTGCGCTTTGCTCATTTATCAAGCAAAGGGGAAAAAAATGCTGCGTACCGCGGCCGTCACCTCGGCAGTTGTCCTGGCGGCGGGCATTGCGGGCCATATGCTTATCAATACAGGCGTATCGAAGTTATCGGTCATCGATACGGGCAATGCCAGCGCGGTATTTCTGAGTAAAAACGGACAAAACGTACTGATTGGATGTGGGGGCGATATGTATTCCTCGTCATCCATTCGAAATACCGCCGTCAGGCATAACACAACGGAACTTCAAGCGCTGATCTTGCCCAGAAACGACCCGTCCGAATCGGGCGCATTGCCTTATCTGACAGATGAACTGCTTTTCAAAGAAGTGTATGCCGTGCAACCCGGCGATATACTCGCCCCCCTGGCGCTGGACCATCCTATCCGTTACGCCTCGTCGGCGCAGGTGACTCCATGGCCGGGGACAAAAATCACTTATTTGTCAGGGCCTGCCTGCTGTGCCGCTTATACCGACATCGATTCCACGGATATTTTATTTATTTTTTTCCCCGGCAGCGATATAAATAAAGTACCGCAGTCATGGCTGGATGCCGATATTCTATTCTGCCGTTCGAAACCGCCCGATAACATCAACCTTGAACGCTTCGGCAAAATTATTCTTTCCTGCGGCGAACCGGATACCGCGCAGGCAACCGCGTTAAAAACATCGAAACCGGTCTACGCAACCGCAGGCGAAGGCAATTTGATTTGCTCCTTTTCAGCCGGTTCTGATATATCAATCAAAAGGGATCCGTGAAACATGGACAAAATGAGACGGCAGTCTGAAGCCGATCTGAAAAAAAATATCGCGAGCCCAAATGCCGGCGGCCTGTATGTGCTGTTCGGCAGGGATATGTTTATGGTGCAAAAGGCGGCGGCTATGATTGCAGACGCTTTTGTGCCCGCAGATTACCGTGTTTTCAATTACCATGTATTCGACGGCTTCTCTTTTTCTGTCGACGAGGTTGCCGAGGCCGCTTCGGCCCTGCCCGTGTTTGGTGAGAAAACATGCGTTCTTATCAACGGGCTCGACATCGCCAATCTTGGGAAGGACGAAACGCAGCGCCTGATTGATTTTTCCGTTCAAACAGACAGCGGTTGTTGCCTGATTATCGAGATATTCATACCGAAAGAAACCAGGGATGACGAGGCCTTGCGCCACCCGGTTATTAAAGCGGCAATGGAAGCGTGCAGAGCTTATGAAATCAGAACTCCGGACGACAGCAGTCTGGCCGGCTATGTGATAAAAAACGTTGCCAGAAGGAATAAGCGAATTGAGCCGGCAACAGCGCGTTATCTGATTGACAAGGCAGGCACACAGGTGTTATCGCTGAAAAACGAGATGGATAAAGTCTGTGCCTACTCGCAAGGCGATACCGTCACCGCACAGGACATCGATGCCGTGGTCACGCCGACGGCGGAAGAAAAGGCATATTTGCTTGTTGAAAGCATCTTTTCGGGCAACGCGGCGAGAGCAATTGCCATTCTGGGCGACCTTTTTGTCGACAAACAGGAAAAGCCTGAAACGGTCATGGGCAGGCTGATTGCCGGGTTTGCTTTCCTGTACCGCGTAAAAGCGGCGGAACAATCGGGCGTTTCGACCAAAAAACTTGCCGAAGAATATTACGGAAAAAAAATACCCTATTCGCTTGAAAAACTTTATCGTTCCGCACACAAACTTGCTCTTCGCCAGGCTGGAGAATGCCTGGAAATTCTGGCAATGGCGGATACGGCGATTAAATCGAGCACGGCGGAACCTCAAATCATCGCACAGGAGACCGTCATTAAACTGCTCGCCGCTGTCAACCGCCCTGCATAAGGAAGGCTCATTTTGATTAAACTATCAAAAGCGGTCATTGTGGAAGGGAAATATGACAAAATGAAACTGTCCTCCCTGCTTGACGCCTTGATCATTGACACAGAAGGCTTCGGCATATTCAATGACAAAG
This sequence comes from Bacillota bacterium, assembly GCA_022706685.1. Lineage (GTDB taxonomy): Bacteria > Bacillota > Clostridia > Oscillospirales > Acutalibacteraceae > UBA1447. The sequence continues at coordinate 104,414 of JAKJCA010000001.1, read as the reverse complement.
AGAAACAACAGCTAATCAGACGCCTGGCGGCAACGCGCGGCATTCTGATACTGACCGACAGCGACGCTGCGGGTTTTAAAATCCGTTCCTTTATCGGCGGCTGTGTTCCCCCGGAGCAAATATCCCATGCCTATATTCCCGATATTTTAGGCAAAGAGAAACGTAAAACCCGAGCCTCGAAAGAAGGCAAAATCGGCGTGGAGGGCGTCCCTGTGCAAGTGCTGGTGAACATACTCGAAAAGTGCGGCGCAGAGCCTGAGCCCGAAAGCGGAACGCGGCATGAAATTACCGCTGCCGACCTTTATGAAGACGGATTGGCGGGTAGAGAGTCGAGCAGGCAATTCAGAGCCGCTTTTTTAGCGAAAGCAGGGCTGCCATCAAGGCTTTCGGTAAAATCTATGCGTTGTGTCGTCAACAGTCTAATGACTTTCCCGGAATATAAGCAATTGTTGAATGAAGTGAAAATGGAGGCGCAGGGTGATGATGAGAATCGGCCACGGTTATGACGCCCATCGGCTTGCAAAAGGCAGAAGTTTGATAATAGGCGGCGTCCGCATTGACCACGAGACGGGTCTGCTTGGGCATTCCGACGCAGATGTGCTCGCGCATGCCGTCGCGGACGCTTTGCTCGGTGCCGCTGCTTTCGGCGATATCGGTGAGATGTTTCCCGATACCGACGGAAAATACAGAGACGCCGACAGTCTGATTCTGCTGCGCGAGGTCGTAAAACGGCTTCATGATGCAGGTTACCGTGTAGGCAATATCGACGCGACGATTGTTGCGCAAGCACCGAAACTCAAACCTTATATCGAACAAATGCGCAGCAATATCGCTTCGGCTTGCGAGATTGAAAGCGGATTTGTCAGCGTGAAAGCGACAACCGAGGAAGGCATGGGCTTTACCGGCTCAATGGACGGCATTGCGGCGCATTGCGTCTGTCTGCTGAACAGCGGCCAGAATTGAACAAAGTGTAAATATTGCGGCCGCATATAAAAGCGTATATCGATTTATGATAGAATATAATATCGCAAGTCCTTTCGGGAAGAGGGATCATTTTGGCTCGGTTGCTCGATTATATCGCCGAACTATGGGATAAGATTGTTATTATTATCCTGTCGTTCCGCTTGCCTGATTTGCTTGACATCATTCTCGTCGCGTTTATTCTGTATAACGCTTTAAAATTCATCAGGGAAACCCGCGCATTTCAACTCGCCAAGGGGATCATTCTTCTCGGCGGAGTATATCTTTTAATCTCGCTGCTGAATATGCAGGCAAGCGAATATATTTTCGGAAGGCTTTTTTCGGATTTTATCATCGTACTCATCATTCTTTTTCAGCCGGAGATACGCCACGCTGTCGAAAGTGTTGGCGCCAGCAAATTCAGCGGGCTCAAACTGCTTGGCGGGATCAGGAACGAACAGGCGCTCAAGGACGAGAAACTCAAATCTTCCATTATCACCGTTTGCAAGGCGTGCAATGAAATGAGCTCGCAAAAAATCGGCGCGCTGATTGTTTTTGAAAATGAGAACATGCTGGGAGAAATCATAAAATCGGGGACGCTCGTCGACGCCCAGATATCGCATGAGCTGCTTTGCAATATCTTTTTCCCGATGTCGCCGCTTCATGACGGGGCGGCCATTCTCAGGGAGGGAAGGGTGCACGCAGCCGCCTGCATATTGCCGTTAACGCAAAACATCTCCCTTGCTCAGCAAATGGGCACAAGGCACCGCGCGGCGATAGGCCTTGCCGAACAAAGCGATGCGGCCGTTGTTGTCGTTTCCGAAGAAAGCGGCAGCATTTCGATGGCTTATAAAAACAGGCTGGAACGGGATTTGACCGAATCGGAACTTTTTGACAAGCTTACAGCCGCCCTTCTGTCAAAAGAGCCCGTGACGCAATCGGCCGGCGGACGACTGAAAGAACGGCTCCGGAGGCGAGCGAAATAATGCAAGACAAAAAGAAACTGCGCAGACTGTTCTATAACAACCGCTTGCTGATGATATTTTCGGCATTTTTATCATTTATCATCTGGCTGACAGTCGCATTGGTGTTCAGCCCGGAAGATCAAAGAGTATTGAAAAACGTGCCCGTTAAAATCGAGATGTCCAACTCCGTCAGCAGCTTTGACCTTCGGGTATTCGGCACCGACGAATATTTTGTGGATGTTACCGTAACGGGAAAACGTTATCTCATCGGCCCGGGCGCATTGAAGGCCGACGATATCAGCGTTACGGCTTCCACCAATTATGTCGACGCTGCCGGAAAGTATTCGCTGAGTATAAAAGCGATCCCAAAGAAAAATAACGCGGAATACACCATCACGGATATTTCCGCAGATTATATCGACGTGTATTTCGATGTGTATAAAGAAGGCGAGTATCTGCTGACGCCCGATATCGAAACAGACCTCAAGAACCTTGTTACAGACGAGTATTACCGTGCAGAACCGGTTTTATCGGAGAATGCGGTTACCATTTCCGGACCCGCTACGGAAATCAACAAGATCAAAATTGTCTACGCCAGGGCGCAAATCAAAAAAACGCTGACCAAAACAACGACGTTTGACGCGCTGATTATTCCCACGGGCGAAAACGGCAGCCGTTTGAGATATTTGACGATCAACAGCGGAAATGCCGATATCACGCTGACGGTGCCTGTATATAAAAGAGCATATCTCCCCGTTAAAGCGAACCTGCTGGATATTCCCTCAAACTTTCTGACAGACCCGTTCACCGTTACGTGCAGCCCCGCAAAGGTACACTGCGGGATTGACGAAGATATTCTTAATGAAACATCGGTTTTCGAGATTGCAAATATCAGTTTCTCACAATTAAGAGCGGGTAAAAATGTATTCACAATCAAGCCGGAGCAAATCACCGCGGGAGTTGTGATTGATGATGTCGGGCAGTTCACCGTAACAGTGGAAAAACAAGGGCTCGCCGAGCGAACATTCACTCTCAACAAACAAAACATTATTTTCAAAAATATCCCCGATGGCTTGCAGGCATCCGCCGCACAGGATACTGTCAGGAATGTGATCGTTGAAGGCTTGCCTGCGCAGCTTGATTCATTGAAAAACACCGATATTTATGCCGAGGTTGACCTGGCCGGTTTTGAGGCAAGCGATACCGAGCAGCAGGTTATCGCCCGGCTTTTCACGACAAACGATGATTCCTGCTGGGTATTCGGGACCTATAAGGTTGCCGTGCGGTTGGAAAAATCGTCATAAAACGCCCTTTCCCCGGAGGCTCCATTGAGAAAAAAGTTTGTTTTTACATGTCTGTTGCTTTCCGGCTGCCTTTTGCTGCCGGGCTGCAGCAGGCTTTTCATCGTCAGGGCGGACAAACTGTTGGCGGCGCCGGCCGCATCAGCGCTGCAGCTCGAAATCATCAAAGGTTTCGAGCGGCAGCACAAACAGCCATACACGCTGCAAGCCCCTATTTACGGCGAATACGTATCGTCCTTCCTGATGCGGGATATCGATTCCGACGAAGAGGACGAAGCCGTTTTCTTTTATCAAACCGATCATGGAAACAAGAACATCTGCTGCTGCGTTATGGATCATCATCAAGGCGAATGGGAACTCTCTGCAGACATCGAGGGTCCTGCCGGACGCGTATATGATGTCGCTTTTGCGGATATGAACGCAGACGGATTTGAAGAAATTGTTATCGGCTGGTATTTCGGCGATTTCAGCAGGAATAAACTGCTTACCATCAACGGAAAAACTAGCCCTGACAAACAATATTCCGTTCTTGCCGCCGAACCTTTTTGTGAAAAGTTAATAGAAGATATCGACGGAAACGGCAGCGATGATTTGTTCGTGGTAGTGTCTGATTTCTCTTCCGTGTCGTCGCGCGCCTATGCGAAACTGCTGGTGATGAAAAACGGAGCCGTTAAACTCGCATCGCAGGCGAGGATCGATTCGAAAGCGAGCGGTTATTCGCGGCTGAAAGGCGAAAAAGCAACGGACAGCAGCCCCCTGAGAATTTATATCGATACGGTGAAAGGCGAAAATCAGATGATTACCGATGTCGTTTACTGGGATATCGGAACTGCTTCGCTTGTGTCAATGCTCATGGACAACGAAACACTTACCAACAAGATTGCCCCGCGGCCGGCCAATATTGCTTCTTTCGATATCAACAATGACGGCGTGATTGAAATCCCTTGCCAGGAAACGCAGCCGCTTGAGGGCGGCGCTGTCTACATATCCCAAGGCGAACAGGCAGCGCCCTTCTTCATGACGGGGTGGTTGGCCGTCGAGCAGAAAAACGGCACAAAAACCGTTATGCGTACCGCTTGCAACACCGACGAAGGATACTATATGAATTTCCCCCCGCTTCAAAACGGAAAAGCCGCTGTCGCCAGCTATATTTATGACAGGCGCTGGGATATCATCTCCACCCAAACGAACGGCGTAAAACCGGAGACACTTTTCAGCGTGAAAGTATTCGAACCGCCGCAATGGCAGAAAGAAAACAACGCAAGCGGAAAGTATCGCGAACTTTTCACCACGGCCTTGGGCGTCGCCGGCGTCTCTATCACACCGGCCGGATTCTCACAAGGGCTGACATACTCAAACATCGGCGCTTATTTCGGATTAACCGGCAAAGGAGAGCAGTAATCATGAGCAAAGTACTGGTCGCGGAAGACGAATCGGCCATCCGGGAGTTTATTGTCATCAATCTGCAGCGCAACGGCTACGAAACCGTTCAAGCGGCCGACGGGCGAGAAGCCATCGAAGCTTTTGAAAATGCGGTCGGCAGTTTTGATGTGGCCTTGATTGATATTATGATGCCGGAGGTGGACGGCCTTGAGGTTTGCCGCAGAATACGCCAGCAAGATGAAAATATAGGAATTATTATATTGACTGCAAAAACGCAGGAAATCGACAAAGTGACAGGTTTTCTTGCCGGGGCGGACGATTATGTTACAAAACCATTTTCGACCACGGAACTCATGGCGCGGGTGGATGCCGTTTGCAGAAGGGCGAAAATGGGAACCGGCAAAAAAAGCGCGGATGAACCGCCGCAGATTCTCCGTTCCGGTAATTTCGAGCTTGAGACAGGCAGCCGGACATTGATAGCTCAGGGCAAACCGGTTGAATTGACGCAAATCGAGTATCATATCCTAAAACTGTTTTTCGAAAGCGGCGGCAAAGTGCTGGACCGGACGGATATCCTTAACAGCGTTTGGGGCAGTGAATATGCCGGGCAGGAGAAAATTGTAGATGTCAATATCCGGCGTATGCGTATGAAAATCGAAAAAGACCCGTCGGTCCCCAGGCATCTGATTACGGTGTGGGGCGTCGGTTACCGCTGGATTCCCTAAACAGCAAGGCGTCGGAGGCGCGCTTTTGAAAATCGGAGGAATAACAAAACGATGGATTAGATACAGCTTGTCGGTAACGCTGGCTGTTGTTGTGTTTTCCGGCATTGCGGCTGTCGGAGGATATTACCTTTATTGCAAGTCAATTATCGAGCAGGAAGCTGCACGCACGGCAGAGCAGGCGAGAGAAGCGCTTGCGAGCAATGTTGTCAAATATGATGCCAGATCCTATCGCGAATTTGCCGGAGCCTATGCGGCGGAGTTTCCCAGGAAAAACGAAATGGAGATTTGGTTCCTGGATAAAAACGGGAAATTTCTGGTATCTTCCGCGGCATTTCCTGCCAGAGACACCGATTCCATTCCGGAATACGAGGAAGCGCTTGCTTCTGACAAACTCAGCGCGCAATGGATCGGACGGTTTGCAAGCGGCGAAAACATCTACGCACTCACGACGGCGCTGAACGCGTCCGACGGCACTTACTGCGGAGCCGTAAGAATCCTCATATCGCTGAGAACTTTTGAAGTCCAAATGCAAACGGTTACATTAATCGCCGCCGCATTTATTCTGTTGTTTCTATCCATCGTCTGCGTCACGCAGATTCTGCTGGTCAAATCCATCGAAAAACCCATCAATGACATCGGCGACACCGCCGACAGGATTGCGGCGGGCGATTTAAGCGCGCGGGCGAAAGCGGGTTATTACGACGATGAAATTACCCGGCTGGGTAAACGCATCAACAACCTCGCTGCCGAACTATCTGCCGCCGATAAGATGAAGAACGATTTCATCTCAACCATATCCCATGAACTCAGAACGCCGCTTACCGCGATTCAAGGGTGGGGTGAAACGCTGAAAAACATCGGAGAAACAGATGCCGCGTTGACACAGCGGGGTCTCGATGTTATTACGGGCGAAGTGACGCGCCTGTCGGGTTTGGTCGAAGAACTGCTTGATTTCTCAAGGCTGCAAAGCGGACGAATGAACCTGAACCTGGAAAAAATCGATGTGTTTGCCGAACTTGACGACGCAGTGTTTACCTTCACCGAGCGCGCCGCGCGGGAAGGAATTGAACTGAGATATAACGCCGAGCACGTTCCGACCGCCATGCAGGCCGACGCCAACAAAATACAGCAGGTGTTCTGCAATATCCTCGATAACGCCATCAAGTACACACCGCAGGGCGGTACGATCACCGTCAGGGCGGAGATCGTCCAAGGCTGCAGGGCGACCATCTCGGTTTCCGACAGCGGCAGGGGGATCGCTCCGGAGCTGCTGGGTAAAGTCAAAGAAAAGTTTTTCAAGGCGGACAACGCCGAAAGAGGCGCGGGCATCGGGCTTGCAATCGCCGATGAAATCGTGAAGCTGCACGGAGGCACGCTAAATATCGACAGTATTTTGGGCGAAGGCACGACCGTCACAATTGAATTGCCCGTAGAAGAATATATCGAAGAAAGCCAGGTTTGATACTTTGAAAAACAAAAAAAACAGGAAATATCCGGTATCGGTCGGCGGGCAGGCGCTCATGGAAGGAATCCTGATGCGCGGCCCTGCGGGTTCTTATGTATCGCTGCGCTTGCCGGATGGTTCGATTGAAACATACGAAAAAAAAATAAAACCGCTCAAGGAAAGGTTTAAGCCTTTTGGCTGGCCGATGATCAGAGGAATTGCGGGCTTTATCGAATCGCTTGTATTCGGTTATCGCTGCCTGATGGAGTCCGCTGAAAAAACGATGCCCGATATCAAAGACCACCAGGAAAACGAAAGCAAAATCGATCGTTGGCTGACTGACCACTTCGGTGAAAAGATGTTGTCGGCTATCGGGCTTATTTCGGGGATTTTGGGTTTTGCTCTCGCATTTGCCCTGTTCTATTGGCTGCCGAGTTTTTTATTCGATACCGTCAATAATGCCGCCGGCGGAGTCATTGACGGCAAATGGCGCGCCCTGGCCGAGGGCGGTGTAAGGGTGGTTATATTTGTCGCATATATGTTCCTTGTTTCAAAAATGAAAGATGTCAAACGTCTGTTTATGTATCACGGCGCGGAACACAAAGCAATCTTCTGTTTCGAGAACGGGGAAGAGCTGACGGTCGAACATATCAGAAAACATAAACGCTTTCATCCGCGTTGCGGCACCAGTTTCATATTTGTGATGATTATCATCAGCATTTTGCTTTCCTCGATCCTCGCGCTCCTGTTTCCTGCTCTGACGGGTATCAGACCTCTGTGGATTTTTGTCAAACTCTGCCTTGCGCCGCTGATTATCGGTTTAGGTTACGAGTTTATCCGTTATGCCGGAAGACACAATAATATTCTTGTAAAAATCTTTGCCGCACCGGGACTTTGGATGCAGAGGATTACTACCGCAGAACCTTCCGATGATATCATTGAGGTTGCCGCTGAAGCGCTGAAGGCAGCGCTGAACGGTTTGAAGCAACCGCCTCCTGCCGCCGAAACCGAAGCGCCGGAAACCGTTCCGCCGGAGAATATTCCATGACGATCGGTTTGCTTGTGTTCAAAGCGGCGTTAAGTTTGGAAAAGGCCGGCTGCCTGGAGCCGCGTCATGACGCGCGCTGCCTGATGGAGTATTGTCTTGGGACAGATCAAAAAGGCCTCATTCTCCAGTGGCAGCATCTTGCCGGGGCAGAGCTTGAAAGCGCATACGAACAGCTTGTCGAATTGCGTTCAAAGCGCAGGCCGCTGCAATATATCATCGGCAAGTGGGCGTTTATGGGGTTGGAGTTTTTTGTCGGCGAAGGCGTCCTGATTCCACGGCAAGATACGGAACTGCTGGCGCGCACAGTCATTTCACTTCTGCCGGAGGGCGGCGGGAAAAAAGTCGTGTATGACCTTTGCGCGGGTACAGGTTGTATCGGCATCAGCGTTGCCCATTACGCGCCCGAGGCCTCTGTTTGGCTGATAGAGAAATTCGACGAGGCTTTCTCCTATCTTTCAAAGAATTTTTCCGAGCACCGCCTGCCCAATACTGCACTGATAAAAGCAGATATTGAACTTGGCCCCGAACCCCTTCAACTGCCCGAGGCGGACATTCTTGTATGCAACCCTCCCTATATCAAAACCGGGGAACTTTCCGGGCTGCAGGAGGAGGTATGCGCGGAACCGTCCCTTGCGCTTGACGGCGGCAGCGACGGTCTTTACTACTATCGTATTATCAAGGAGAAATGGATAAAAAAACTGAGGCCTGGTGCCAGCGCGGTTATTGAAGTCGCCGACGATATGGCTGAAGAAGCGGCCTTAGTCTTGTGCAAAGACGGACAAAAAACAGAAATTCTGCAAGATACAGCCGGTAAAGACAGGGCCTTGCTGATAACATTTTAATATCGGAGAGATTAGGATGATTATGGACCTTATTCGCCAGAAATCCTGGCTGGAACTGTTTATTTCGCTGATGACGCGGTTGTTTATCCTGTTGTGCATTTTACCTTTTCACGAATACGCGCATGCCCTGATTGCGGTGAAATTGGGGGATGACACGCCGCGACTGAAAGGCCGTTTGACACTGAACCCTTTCGCGCATTTGGATCTGATCGGTTCGCTGATGATCCTGTTTGCGGGTTTCGGTTACGCAAAACCCGTACCCGTCAACATGAGAAACTTTAAAAACCGCAAACTCGGCATGGCCCTGACGGCAGCAGCGGGGCCCTTTGCCAATCTGCTGATGGCTTTTGTTTGTATTATTATCGCTACCGCCATCTCTGTAAAAACGGGCGGAAATGCAGGCACCGTCGTTGACGTTACGATCATGTTTTTTAGCTTTACTGCAGTCATCAATGTCAATCTCGCCGTGTTCAACCTGCTTCCCGTGCCACCGTTGGACGGCTCCAGGCTCTTGACGGTCGTACTCCCTGACAGGTATTATTACAAAATCATGCAATACGAACGCTATATTATGCTCGGCGTTCTGGTCTTGTTGTTTACGGGGATATTGACCGTGCCGCTGTCGTTTTTATCCAATCTGATATGGAAGCTGATGGCTTCTTTCGCGGCATTATTCATTCATTGATACGGAGCGGCCGATGCAAGACATTTCCTACAAACTGGATAATTTCGAAGGCCCCATGGATCTCTTGCTGCATCTGATCGGCAAGCGGAAACTCAGCATTTGGGACATCCCGATTCTCGAGCTGGTGGACCAGTATCTCGAGTATGTGGGACAAATGCAGGTAGAAAACATGGAACTCGCCAGCGATTTTATTGAAATGGCGGCAAGGCTGATTTATATCAAAACGGTGTCCCTCCTGCCGGTTCACGAAGAGGCAGACGAGCTTTCAATGCAGCTGCGAGGCGAGCTTTCGGAATTCAGCGACTGCAAAAAAGTGGCGGAAATGCTCTCCAAGCGAACGCAGGGGTTCGACTACTTCTGCAGGCCGCCGCAGCAAATTGAACCGGACCAGAGCTATACCAGGATCCATGAACCGGTGGAAATTTATCAGGCATACATTTCTGCCGCGGGGAAAGGCCGGCGAAAACTGCCGCCGCCCGTCGAGTCATTCAAAAGCATTATATCGAAAAAGATTGTTTCCGTGGCGTCAAGAATCAGTTATCTGTTTGCCGAACTGGCAGTTAAAGAACGACTGAACTTCAAAGCGGTTTTTATGTCATCCACTTCAAGGTCCGAGATGGTCGCAACGTTTCTCGCTATGTTAACCTTAATCAAGCAACGGAAAATCCGCATCAGAGGCAGGGGAGACGCGACCGAAATATTAGCCGTTAAAGACGAAACACAGGTGATATGATGGGAATTGACGATATGCGCTCCGCGGCGGAGGCGATACTTTTTGCCTGCGGTGACGCCATCGAAACCGAAAGGATCGCCCAGGCGCTGGGCGTTGACAGCCCTACGGCAGAGAAGGTGCTGAAATCCCTTTCAGACAAGTTAGACGAAAACGGAAGCGGTTTATGCGTGCTTAAACTGGGCAACATGCACCAGCTTTGCGCCAGGACGCAATATGCCGAAGTGATCAGGGATGTTTTGGAGACCAAAAAAAACACGCCGCTGTCGCCGGCAGCGTTCGAAGTGCTGGCGGTCGTCGCTTATAACCAGCCGGTTACCAAAGCATTTATCGAACAAATACGGGGTGTTGATTGCTCAGGCGTGCTCGCTACCCTTTCCCAGCGCGGATTGATACAGGAAATGGGCCGGCTCGATTTACCCGGCAGGCCTCTGATATACGGAACGACCCCCGAATTTTTAAGGTGTTTTTGCCTTTCTTCGCTTGCGGATTTGCCGGAACTGCCAGACAGGCAGAAGGGTGAAGACAGCGGGGATGTTCAACTGTCTTTTTCGAGCTTGGTAGCCGAAGAAACCGATTAACACCGGGGAGGGGATTATTTGACAGCACTTATTGTCATTCTATCAATCGTCGCGGCTCTGACGTTGCTGCTTTGCATTAAGGTGTCGATTGTGTTAGACTATAATGTAAAGTTTTCGGCAAGCATCAAGTGGCTGTTCATTCGATATGACCTTTATCCTCCAAGGAAACCGAAGCAGGAAAAACCGGCCGAAGAAAACAGCGTTAAAAAAACCGAAAGCGCAAAGCCCGCGCCTGAAAAAGTAAAAGAAAAAAAGCAAAAGAGTTCGGCGCTCGGAGATTTCTATCATAACCAGGGTTTGCAAGGCATCATCGATCTAGCATCGAGGACCTTGCGTATACTCAATAGTTTTTTCGGGAGGGTCCTTCGCTCCGTCACCGTGGAGCATTTCAAAGTGGATATCGCCGTTTGCGGAGCCGACGCGGCTGAGACTGCAATCAAGTACGGGAAGACCTGCGCCGCTGTTTTTCCGCTCGCTGATTTCATCTGCGCCAACATGCGGGTAAAGAAATTAGAATTAAAGGTCGAACCCGATTTTATTGACTCGGCGCAGCACCAGATTTTTTATCTCAGCGCGCACGTCCGTCCTTTGCGCGTCATCGCGGCAGTTATCGCTGCTGCATTGGCACTTCTGTTCAAAGTCCTTGCGAGATTGTTCCTCGGCGCGAGGCGCAAGCAGGGCAGTGAAAACAAACAAACTCATTTGAAAGGGGCATAAAGATGAAGGAACAGTCAGCTTCGGGCATTCTCGGTACGGCCATCGAAAAAATAAGGGATTTGGTCGATGTCAGCACCATTATCGGCAACGCCGTTGATGTCGGAAACGGGATATCGGTAATCCCCGTTTCAAAAGTCACTTACGGCTTTGCCTCGGGCGGTTCGGATTTCCCGAGCAGATCGAATGCCGAACTGTTCGGCGGGGGCGGAGGAGCCGGAATCACGATTACGCCGGTCGCTTTTCTGATTGTCAACAACGGAGACGTTACCATTAAGCATATCTCTTCCGGCGATACCTCTGCCGAAAGAATTATCGGCATGGTGCCCGAAGTGGTTGATAAACTGACGGACGTTGTCAATAAACTCGTCAAAGACAAGCAAAAAGGTGCAGCCGACGAAGCCTAAAATCCGTTGAACGATCCGTTTTGGCTGCACCGGATGAAAGAGGCGCCTTTTGAGTCCTAAAAAAATCAGGCTTCAGAAATATATTGCCGAATGCGGAATTTCCTCGCGGCGCAAAGCAGAAACACTTATCACACAGGGACGTGTCAAAATCAACGGTCAGCGCGCCCAAATCGGCGCGCAGGTCATTCCGGGTGTCGATACCGTATCCCTGGACGGCAAGAAAATCAAGCCGGAAACCGCGCTGCGTTATATTATGCTTAATAAACCGCGCGGATATGTCACAACACTCAGCGACGAATTCGGACGCAAGTGCGTGACGGATCTTTTAGGCGAAGCGGGGCAGCGCCTGTTTCCCGTCGGAAGGCTGGATAAAGATTCGGAAGGGCTTTTACTGCTGACCAATGATGGGGCCTTTTCTTACGATTTGACGCATCCGTCCTCCCGTGTGCCCAAAGTGTACAGGGTGACGGTCAAACCGGGGATCACAGACGAACAATTAGCCGCGCTGCAAACAGGCGTTGAAATTGAAGGCAGGCGTGCGCAGGCTGACAATATCGAATTGACGGCCTCACAGCCCGGCAGGGCTGTTTTATTAGTGACGTTGACCGAGGGCAGAAACCGTCAAATCAGAAAAATGTGCGAAGCGATAGACCTTGAAGTTGCGAGGCTGAAGCGGATTTCAATAGCAGGCGTAAAACTCGGGATGCTGCAGACAGGGGATTGGCGCGATTTAACCCCGGAAGAAGTCGAAAAGCTGAAAAAGGCATCGGCGGACGGCAGAAAAACGAGCAATCATAGGATTCCGGAGAGAAGAAAATGACCATCAGCAGTATGACCGGTTACGGCACAGCCGCCGCAAACATATCCGGGATGGATATCACGGTTGAAATCAAGAGTGTCAACCACCGCTATTTTGAATACACATCCAAACTGCCGCGATCCTTCCTATTTCTTGACGAACGGCTTAAAAATCTTTTGCAGGAAAAGATTGCCAGGGGCAAAGTCGAATGTTTCGTTCAAATCGACCTTTTAGGCGAGGAACAAACACAAGTCGTCCTTAATGCGCCACTTGTCAAGGGATATCTCGAAGCGTTTACGCGCCTGGCGCAAGAGAATAATCTAAAAAATGACATAACGGTTTCTGATTTTACGAAAATCAGCGACATATTTACAGTCAAGCGGCACGCGCTTGACGAAGAAATGGTATGGTCAAGCGTGGCATTGGTGGCGCGAGACGCGTTGAAAAGTTTTCTTGCCATGCGCGCCAAAGAAGGCGGCAAGCTGAAGAAAGATATCCTGCGCAGGTGCTCGGACATATTGAATCATGTCGCCTATATCGAGGAGAGATCTCCTTTGACCATTGCCGAATACAACGAAAGACTTGTCAGAAGAATCAAGGAATTGACAGGCGACGCAAGGATTGACGAGCAGCGGCTGTTGACCGAAGCGGCCATTTTCGCGGATAAAATTGCCGTGGCGGAGGAAACGGTTAGAATCAGGAGCCATATCAGCCAGCTGCACGATATGCTTGAGTCCGGAGAGGCGGTCGGCAGAAAGCTGGACTTCCTTATTCAGGAGATTAACAGAGAAGCTAATACCATCGGCTCAAAAGCTCAGGATGTGGAGATTTCAAGACGGGTGATCGATATCAAATCCGATATTGAAAAAATACGCGAACAGGTGCAGAATATCGAGTAATCCGCGCAGATTTTCGGGAGGCAAGAGATGAAACTCATTAACATCGGATTCGGCAACATGGTGAATGCGAACAGACTGGTGGCCATTGTTAGCCCGGAATCCGCGCCCATCAAAAGAATCATCCAGGATTGCAAGGAAAAAGGCGCCCTGATCGACGCCACACACGGCCGCCGGACCAGGGCCGTTATTATTACCGACAGCGACCATGTGATCCTGACCTATCTGCAAAGCGAAACGGTCGCCAACAGGCTCAACGAAGAAGATAGCGGAATGGACGCGGAAGAGGAGGATGCCAATGAATCATAAAGGCATCCTTACGGTTCTCTCGGGTCCGTCCGGCTCGGGCAAAGATTCCATCCTATCGAGGCTGGCTCAAAAAGATCCGCAAATAGTCGTATCCGTTTCGATGACAACGCGGAAGCCCCGCGAATGGGAAATCGACGGCAAGTCCTATTACTTTGTCACGGAAGACTATTTCAAAAAAAAGATTGAGACCGGCCAAATGCTTGAATATGCCGTCTATGGCGGCAATTACTACGGAACGCCGAAAGCCCCTGTCGACCAGTGGCTTTCCTCGGGTAAAACCGTTGTGCTGAAAATAGAAGTTCAGGGAGCGCAAAAAATCAGAGAGATGTATCCCGACTCTGTCAGCGTGTTCTTGATGCCGCCATCCATGGCGATTCTCGAACAAAGGCTGAAAAGCAGAGAAACGGAGGATCCCGATGAAGTCGCCCGCAGGCTTTCCATCGCAGCATTTGAAATCGAACAGTGTTCGCTGTATGATTATTTTGTCATTAACGACGAACTAGACGAAGCCGTCGACAACATATATTCCATTATCAAGGCCGAGAAACTCAGGACATCGAGAATGAAAGAAATTATTTGCGAGGTAATCAAAGATGCTTAATCCCGATTTAAGAAAAGTGCTTGTCAACCATCTCAGCCGTTATTCCCTGGTGACCGCCGTAGCAAAACGCGCGCGCGCCATCGCGGAAGAAGCCGAGGAGAGAAAAATTCTCCTCGACGAAAAACCCGTCACCATGGCCATTGATGAAATCATTCAAGGCAAATATATCATTGTCGAACCCGAAGAAATCAGGAATATTTAAACCTCGCGTTTCGGGAGGTATCCTGAAAAGTGCCTGACACTGTTGTTTTTGTGGTGTTGGATAACGCAAATTATTCTTATGACAGGGAATACAGTTATTCGGTACCCGAACATCTCGAATCATCCGCTTTGCCCGGCTGCAGAGTGACCGTGCCTTTCAGCGCGGGCAACGGCAGCCGGGTCGGCTTGATTACGGGTTATGCGCCCGGTCTGCCCGGTAAAAAACTGAAGCGCATTATCAGCGTGCTGGATGAAAAACCCTATCTTGACGCGGAAATGCTTGAACTGGTCAAATGGCTGAAAGACAGAACGTTCTGCACCTATTTTGAAGCAGCAAAGGCCATCCTGCCGACCGGTATCAATCTGAAAACAATCGTCAGTTACGCCGTTGCCGCAAAAGAAAATAACACTCTGCCACTGTCGGACGAGGAACGCGCTGTTTTCGAATTTATCGCCCGAAAGGGCAACTATGTAAAAGCCGACAAAGTATGCCGCGCACTCGGCTTGCCGCCCGACTGCGCGGCTTTCAATCTGCTGTATAAAAAAGGTCTCTTGCTTCGTAATGTGGACGCTGTTCAACAGGTAGGCGACCAAACAGCGAGGATGGCGAGACTTGTTGACGAGGGCGGTCAGGAAAAAGGCGCGCAGCCGAAACTGACCAAAAAACAGAAATCCATTGTTTCCCTGTTGGAGGATGTAGGGGCGGCCAGCATTAAGGAAATCTGCTATTTTACCGGTTATACGCCTGCCGTTGTTGCCGCCCTTGAAAAAAAGGGCATTATCGAGTATTTTGAAACGCCAATCAGCCGCAGCCGCTTCGCTCAAAACCGGGACGAGGGTTGCCGGGAACCGATTGTTTTAACCAACGAACAGAATCGCGCGCTTGAAAACATGAAAAACCTCTTGGCGAAAGGGCAGGCGGCGGCTTCTCTGCTGTATGGCGTGACCGGCAGCGGGAAAACAAGCGTCTATCTTCGGCTCATTGACGAGGTGCTTGACCAAGGCCGGGACGTGATTGTCATGGTTCCCGAAATCGCGCTGACGCCGCAGGCGCTGACGATATTCAGCAGAAGGTACGGCAGTCAAATCGCGGTTTTCCACTCGGCTCTTCCGGTCGGCGAAAGGGCGGACGAATGGAAACGCGTCAAAAACGCTCAGGCGAAAATCGCCGTCGGGACAAGATCCGCCGTATTCGCGCCTTTTCGCAATCTCGGCCTTATTATCATGGATGAAGAACAGGAGCATACATACAAGTCCGAAAAAAGCCCGCGATACAACGCGCTGGACGTCGCTCGTTTCCGCTGCGCGAAGCATAACGCTCTGCTGGTACTTTCCTCCGCGACACCCAGCATCGAAAGTTATGCCGCGGCAAAAAAAGGCACCTACCAACTCAATACACTCACTAAAAGATACGGTAACGCCTATCTACCGGATGTGGTGACGGTCGATATGCTTGACGACAGCAATATTCGCCCGAATTCCGAAATCAGCACGCCGCTTTTAGAGGAAATGAAGGAGAATCTCGAAGCGGGAAGGCAGTGTATTCTGCTGATTAACAGACGCGGATATCATACTTTCGCCGCCTGCCGTCAATGCAGGCATGTCGTAACCTGCCCTTCATGCAGCATTTCCCTGACCTACCATCGCGCCAACAACCGGCTGATGTGCCATTACTGCGGTTTTTCGCAACCTTATTCCGACATCTGCCCCGAATGCGGAAATCCTGCTATACGCTATTCGGGCTTCGGCACACAGAGAATTGAGGAGGATATTCGCAGCAGTCTGCCAGAAGCGAGAGTGCTGCGCATGGATACGGATTCAACCGTATCACGATTTTCTCATGAAGACAAACTATCGCGGTTTGCGGCGGGCGAATACGATATTCTCCTCGGCACGCAAATGGTCGCGAAAGGTTTTGACTTCGAAAACGTAACACTGGCAGGCGTTATATCGGTAGACCAGCAGCTGAATAACGATGATTTCAGGAGCCTGGAGACGGTATTCTCCCTTCTGACACAAGTGGTCGGCAGATCGGGCAGGGGAAAATTTGCAGGAAAAGCGATTATTCAGACGATGAATCCGCAAAACGAAATCATCGCTATGGCGGCGAAACAGGATTATGAAGCTTTTTATAACAGAGAGATCAAAATCAGGAAAATGCTGATTTATCCTCCGTTCTGCGATATTTGCGCCGTTTGTTTTTCGGGAGCGGAAGAAGCGGCGGTAAAAGCCGCCGCCCAAACTTATTTCGAGCAATTAAAAATCGAGTCCGCACGCCTGAGAGGCGGCATCATCGTTTTGGGGCCGATGCCTGCGCGTGTTGGGAAGGTCAGCAACCAATACAGGTACCGCTTGCTCATCAAATGCAAAAACAACCAGCCGCTGCGCGATATGGTGCGGCAGCTGATATTGAATGTTTCGACGATGCGGACTTTTTCGGCCGTCACGGTTTTTGCTGACATGAATCCAAAGAGTATGTTATAATTATTTATTAACATAAGGAGTTCTCCGAGAATGGCCATCAGAAATATATTAAAAAAAGGCGACGACCTGCTGCTGAAAAAAAGCAGAGAGGTCGATCGGTTCGACGCCCGTCTTGCCATGCTGCTGGACGATATGGCTGATACCATGAGGGCGGAAAACGGCGCCGGACTCGCCGCGGTTCAGGTCGGCGTATTGAAACGGGCCTTTGTCGCGGAGACAGAGAACGGTGTGATCGATATGGTCAACCCGCTGCTGATTTACCGGGAAGGAGTACAGGAAGAGGGAGAAGGCTGCCTTTCGGTCCCCGGCGAATACGGCATTACCTCAAGGCCGGCTGTTGTAAAGGTCAAAGCGCAGGATAGAAAAGGAAAGTGGCATATCTATAAAGCCGAGGGCCTGCGAGCCCGCTGCTTCTGTCATGAAATCGACCATCTTGACGGAATCCTGTTTACAGAGCGGATTATCCGCCGCATTCCCGAGGAAGAATAGGGGAGAAGCAAGATCAAGACTGTATTTATGGGGACGCCCGATTTTGCCGTAGCGGTACTGGATTCGCTGCTTGATGCCGGGCATGATGTCGAGGCGGTTTTCACACAGCCGGACCGTCCGAAAGGCAGAGGTTATGAACCGTCCAAACCGCCCGTAAAAATCGAGGCCGAGAGACACAAGATAGCGGTATTTCAGCCGGAAACGCTGAAAGATGATACAGTTTATCAAGCCATCAACCGCATGCGGCCGGATGTGATCGTCGTCGCCGCCTACGGGAAAATACTGCCCGAAAATCTGCTGAAACTACCGCGTTACGGCTGCATCAATCTGCACGCCTCGCTGCTTCCGCGTTACAGGGGGTCGGCGCCGGTTCAAAACGCGATCATCCGCGGCGAACGCATCAGCGGCGTCACGGCCATGCAGATGGACAAAGGGCTCGACACGGGCGATATGCTTTTCAAGGCCGTTACGGAAATCGGCTGCGACGAGAACGCCGGCGAATTGACAGGGCGGCTGGCTTCGCTTGCGGCCGGATTAATCGTCGATACTTTGCAGGCTGTTTCCGCCAGCCGTTTATGCGCCGTTTCACAGGATCATTCACTCTCGACTTATGCGCCGATGATCACAAGGGAACAGTGCCTTATCGACTGGAATGCTGCCGCATTGGAGATCCATAATCTTATCAGAGGAGTTTACCCTTATTTGACCGCAATAGCGCGATGCGGCGGCACTGATTATAAAGTTCACGCGAGCGCTGTTATCGAAGATTCAGTGCATGCCCAACCCGGCCAGGTGCTGGAAGCCGGACAGCGGCTGATTGTAGCATGCGGAGGGAATACGGCTTTAGAAATCCTGCGTATCCAAACTCCGGGTAAAAAAGTATTACCGGCGCGCGATTTTCTGAAAGGCAGCAGAATGACAACAGGCACAAGGTTTGATAACCGTGCCGAAAAAAATCAAGGAGGTTGTTGATATGGGTGCAATGGGTATGCTCATGGGCTATGATATCTATTTTCTGATACTCGTCATCCCGGCCTTTATTCTGTCGCTGGCTGTCCAATTTTACTTAAAGTCAACATATAGAAAAATGTCTCTTGTCTATAACGCCAGGGGCATAACCGGAGCACAGGCAGCCGCGCAGGTGCTCGCGATGCATGGCGTCGGCAATGTCGGGATCGTCCCGGTAGCCGGTACGCTCAGCGACCATTTCGATCCGAGAACCGGCGTTATCGGCCTTTCTCAGGGGGTTTATGACAGCACTTCGGTTGCGGCGATTGGAATTGCCTGCCATGAAGCAGGCCACGCCGTGCAGCACCAGCAAAATTACGGCCCCATTAAATTGCGCAACGCGTTTCTCCCTGTCGCAAATATCGGCTCCGCCATGGGTATTCCGCTGGCATTCATCGGTTTTATAATGGGGTTTGAACCTCTCATTACAATCGGCTTGATTTTATATTCGCTCGTTGCCATATTCCAGTTGGTTACGCTGCCTGTCGAGTTCAACGCCAGTAAAAGGGCTTTGGATGCCATTGAAGCGGGAGGGCTGTTGGAGAACGATGAGAAGGGCGGCGCGAAAAAAGTGCTCGCCGCCGCGGCTTTGACCTATGTGGCGGCCTTGGCGGTATCGCTGGCTAATCTGTTGCGGCTGGTGCTGCGATTCCGCGGCAGGAGATAAAACAAGTATGACATACGCCAGGCAGGCGGCCTTCGAAATACTGACCCGAATGGAGCGCTCGGGAGCTTATTCCAACCTTATAACCGAAGCAAAACTGAGGGGAGTGTTTCATGACAACCGCGACAAGGCTCTCGCCTCCGCGATTGTCTGCACGGTGCTCGAGAGGCTTATTACGATTGATTACAATCTTTCGCTTTATCTGGAAAAGCCCATCGAAAAACTGAAACCTGAGGTTTTGACAATACTCAGAATCGGCGCCTGCCAGCTGCTTTATTTCGACAGAATTCCTGCGAGCGCCTGTGTTTGCGAAAGTGTCGAACTTGCACGACGCAACCGCCTTGAATACGCCTGCTCGTTGATGAACGCCGTTTTAAGAAAAGTCGCGAAAAACGGATTGAGGTTGCCGGAACCGTCACAGGGGACCCTTTTTGCGTCAGTGAAATATTCCGTGCCGGAGGATTTGTACAAACTGCTTTGCAGCGCTTATGGGGAGCAGTCTGCCAACGGCATCTTGTCTGAATTTCACTCGAAGGCACCGACCTATATCAGAGTGAATACCCTTCGATGTGACACGGCGCGCCTCTCGGAAGCATTAGCCCGGGAAGGAATCGAAACGAAAACAGTCGATATTTGCGGCAACGTCTTGAAACTTCAGCCGGCAGTCAATCCCGCAGCGACAAGTGCCTTCTCACAAGGCTTGTATCATGTGCAGGATTTATCTTCTCAATTACTGTGCGAAGCTATAGCCCCGGCCCGCGGCGACATTGTTTTCGATATGTGCGCCGCTCCCGGAGGGAAGTCCTTTACCTTGGCGCAGCTCATGGAAGGCACCGGTGTCCTGAAAGCGTTCGAAATTCACCCTTCGCGCGTCGGCCTCGTCAAAAAAGGCGCGGAGAGGCTGGGCTTGCAATCGCTCGAATGCGCGCAGGGTGATTCCACCGTGTTTGATGCCGCCGTCGGCATGGCGGATGAAGTGCTCTGCGACGTGCCTTGTTCCGGCCTCGGGGCTATACGCAAGAAACCTGAGATACGCTATAAACCACTGGGCAACATTGACAATCTCAGGCAATTGCAGTATTTTATCTTGTGCAATTCGGCCCTCTATGTCAAGCCGGGCGGCTTGCTTGTTTACTCGACTTGCACGCTGAATCCGGCTGAAAATGAGCATATATGCGAACGTTTCCTTCAGGAAAATCCGGGTTACAGCATCGAAAAGCCTGCCGGCAAGACGCTGGAAACATGTTGCGAAAACGGTTTTGTCACAATTTTCCCGCAGCAATTCCATTCGGACGGTTTTTTCTTCGCAATGTTCAGAAAAGCGGGGTGAGGGAATGCCGTTGGCCGACATAGCGTCTTTAACGCCGGGTGAACTTGCGGAAAAACTGAAGAGCTTCGGCACGAAGCCCTACCGGGCCTCTCAAATTTTCTCATGGCTGCACCGCGAGGGTGTCACCGATTTTTGCCAGATGACAAATATCCCGCTGGCTGAACGCGATTTACTCAAACAGTCATTTGGGATATTCGGCTGCGAAACAGCCGGCAAAGCGGTATCTGCCGACGGCAGCACGGAAAAATACCTTTTCAGACTCCATGACGGTGAAATGATTGAGACGGTCGTGATGAAATACAAACACGGATACTCGGTATGTGTTTCATCCCAGGCAGGCTGCAAAATGGGATGCTCGTTCTGCGCAACGGGGAAAGGCGGCTTTTCCAGAAATCTGGCCGCGTCTGAAATGCTCGGGCAGGTGTATGCCGCGGAAAAAAATATCGGCAGCAGAATATCGCATGTCGTTATCATGGGGATGGGAGAACCGCTCGATAATTACGATAACACGCTTCGCTTCGTCAGATTGATAAATGACCCGCAAGGACGCCATATCAGCGCAAGAAATATCTCTGTTTCAACATGCGGCCTTGTCAATGCCATCCGGCAGCTTGAAAGGGAAGCTTTGCCTGTCACGCTTTCGGTTTCGCTGCATTCTGCGGATGATACGATTCGAGCGCAGTTGATGCCCATTGCACAAAAATACAGCGTGGATGAACTGCTGGAGGCATGCAGGAGTTTCAGTGAAACAACCGGGCGCAGAATTTCTTTCGAACACATTATGATCAAGGGCCTGACCGATTCGCCGCATTGCGCGAAACTTCTGTGCGAAAAACTTCGAGGAATGCTTTGCCATGTGAATCTGATTGCCGCCAATCTCATCGACGGCGAAACTTTTGAGCCCAGCGATAAGGCCGTAATCAGGGAGTTTGCAAAAATGCTGGCGGATAATAACATCAACACTACCATCAGGAGAAGCCTAGGCACCGATATACAGGCGGCGTGCGGCCAGTTAAAACAACAACATACATGCAGCCGTATCGGCTGCCGGCCCGGAGGCGACCAGTGAAAATAGCAGCGAGGACGGATATCGGCAAGGTCAGAAAACAAAACCAGGACAGTTTCGGCTTCGGGGAACTGCCGGGCGGCGCTGCCTGGGTGGTCGTTTGCGACGGTATGGGCGGTGCGGCCGCAGGGAATATAGCCAGCGAAGAAGCGGTAAAAATCCTGTCATCGAGAATAAACGCCACATACCGCGAAGAAATGAAAATCAACGCCATCCGGAATATGCTGCTGTCATCCATGGAAGCGGCCAATATTATGCTCTATGATAAAGCCACGTCCAACCCTGAATTGACAGGAATGGGAACAACCGCCGTGGCGGCGATATTCAGGCAGGAGGCCGCATTTATTGCTTCGGTCGGGGACAGCCGCGCCTATATCCGCTCGGGGGACATTCTGAGCCAATTAACCAGGGACCATTCTTTGGTGCAAGCCATGGTCGAAAACGGCGAAATCACCCAGTCGCAGGCAAAAAGGCATCCAAGCAAGCACATCATCACGCGCGCTCTTGGTACCGATGAGAGCGTCGAAGCCGACTATTTCGAGGAATACTTCGGTCAAGAGGATCTTTGCCTGATGTGCACAGACGGTTTAACCAATTTCGTTGACAACGAGGACATATTGCGTTTGATTAAAACAGCCGGATTTTATGAACTGGCGGATAAACTGATAGAAGCGGCAAACGCAAAAGGCGGCGGTGACAATATTACGGCTGTCACCGTTTCACACTGACCAGAAACACGGAGCGTGAATTATGGAAAATTATGTCGGCAAAAAACTAGACGGCAGATATGAGGTCCAGGAGATTATCGGTGTCGGCGGAATGGCTGTCGTCTATAAGGCCTATGACAGCATCGACGACCGTGTCGTCGCCATTAAAATACTGAAAGAAGAATATCTTGCCAACGAAGAGTTCCGTAGGCGTTTCAAAAACGAATCCAGAGCCATTGCAGTCCTCTCGCATCCGAACATCGTCAAGGTGTACGACGTCAGTTACGGCGATAAACTGCAGTATATTGTCATGGAGTACGTCGAGGGAATCACGCTCAAGGAATATATTGAGAAGTGCGGCAAAGTCAACTGGAAAGAAGCGGTGCATTTTATCACTCAGATTCTTCGCGCCCTTCAGAACGCGCACGACAAGGGGATTATCCACAGGGACGTCAAACCCCAAAATATCATGCTTCTCCAAAACGGCACAATTAAGGTAACGGACTTCGGCATCGCAAGATTTTGGCGCAGTGAGAACCGAACCGTTACCGAACGCGCTATCGGCTCGGTTCATTACATCAGCCCCGAACAGGCCAGAGGGGACATCACCGATAACAAGACGGACATTTACTCTGTCGGGATCGTTTTATATGAAATGCTGACGGGCCAGTTGCCTTTCCAAGCCGACAACAGCGTCGCGGTGGCGATTATGCAAACACAGGCGGAACCCAAGCCGCCTCGCGAAATTAACGACACCATACCGCCCGGTTTGGAACAGATAACGCTCAAAGCCATGTCAAAGAGCCTGCAGGAAAGATATCAAAGCGCGGCGGAAATGCTCTTGGATATTGAGGAATTCAAACGAAATCCGTCTGTGAAATTCGAACATGCCCCATTTATCGACAGCCAGCCGACAAAAACCATCAAGAAAAACAACCAAGGAATCCCGCCGGCAAACGTCGTCAATCATATTGAAAACCAGGTCGATGAACCGGATGTGCCCCGAAAAAAAAGCGTTTTGCCCATCGTGATCGGTATCGGCTCCGGTTTGGCCGTGCTTGCTGTCATTATTATCGTGCTGCTTTCGCTGTTCACCGACCTTATCGGTCCGGAAAAACTGGAAGTCCCGAATTTCATCGGAAAATCCTATGAAGAGGAAATCAAAAATAACGATGAATACAGCGAATTTACTTTTGTCCCCGAATACGTTCAAAACAGTACGTATGAAGACGGTGTCGTATTTTCCCAGGATCCCAAAAAGGGAACGAAAATCAAGAAGGACGACAAAATCACTCTTTCTATCGCAGAGGGGACGAAACTGGTCGTTATACCACCCATTTACAACCTCGATTATGGTCAGGCGCAGACCGCGCTTAAAAACCTCGGCTTTACCGTCACGGTGGTGCCGGAAATTGATATGAGCAAAAAGTTCGGTACCGTCCTGAGAACATCGCCTGAACAGGGTGTCGAAGCTCCGGAAGGTTCTAACGTTATTATCTATTATGCCAGCGACGAAGATCTGGTCGAGGTCCCCGATCTTGTCGGCTGGGATATTGCCAGCGCAAGATCCCTTCTGGCATCCCTGGGTTTGGAACTTTCCAATGAAGTGACGACGCAGGACAGCGCCCAGACAAAAGGGGAGATCATCGCGCAAAGTATTGAAAAGGGCAAAAAAGTCCCTGCGGGCACCAGTGTCGCGGTGACCGTCAGCAGCGGAATACCGCCGGAAGCTACAGTGAAAATCAGTATCGACCTGCCTGATTTCGGTTCCGTCACATTCGGAACGGTGATCGCTTCCCTCAACAACGAGGAGGTATTCAGCAAGAACGTGCTGCTCGACGGAAGCGCTTACTCGTTTGACGTTAAAGGCTCCGGCGCGACCAATTCGCTGAAGGTATTTGTCAATTCATCCCTGCTTTACGAATGTAAAATAGACTTCACCAAACCGCCGGCGAATATGATTTCCGGCGAAAAGAAATATGAAATCACCACAACTTCGCCGGTTATTTTCAGAACGGTTCCCAATGTGGTTGGACAAAGCGAATCGGCTGCCAAGGCCTCCCTGGCAGCCAAGGGATTTGAAAACGTATCGGTGGAATATAAAGCGACAGGCAACCTCGCAGAAGACGGCATTGTTTTGAAACAGAAACCGGTCTATGACATCATTAAGAAATATACTTTGGACACGGAAATTGTTCTTACCGTTGGTTTGTATGAAGCTCCTCCCACAACGGCTTCCCCTTAACCGGAACAATGCGCGTCGGAAGAAAGGCAGGGAACGTTCATACACCTTGAAGGCAGAATCATCAAAGGAATTGGCGGCTTCTATACGGTGGAAACTGCCGAAGGTATGTTTGTATGCCGGCCGCGCGGTATTTTCAGAAAAGAGGGGCTTAAGCCCTTGACGGGCGATATCGTGGCTATCAAACCCGAGCCGCAGGGCGGCGGGGTGATTGAAGATATCTTTGATCGAACCACATGGCTGCCCAGGCCGCCCGTGGCGAATATAGACAGATTATATATTGTTTCATCTTGCGACAAACCTAAACCGGACTCTTACCTGATTGACCGTCTTGCCGCAGCGGCTTGTTCGCGAGGTATCGAGGCGGTTATTGTTTTCAACAAAAGCGACTTGCTTGTTCCGGCGGACCTGCCCGAGGTCTACCGGCAGGCCGGTTTCGAAACTTTTATCGTATCCTGCGAAACCGGCGAAGGCGCGCAGGAGCTCAAAAACTCATTGGCCGGTCATGTCAGTTGCCTGGCCGGCAATACGGGAGTGGGCAAATCTTCGATTCTCAACCTTATATTCGGTTCGCCGATTCTTGAAACGGGAGAAATCAGCGAAAAACTCGGCAGGGGAAAACACACGACGCGTCAGGTGGAATTATATAAGATTGCAGGCGGTTATGTGGCCGACACGCCCGGCTTCGCGTCGATCGATTACGCCGATATCAACGAACTGACCCGGGAAAACCTCGCGTTTTACTTTATCGAATTTCTGCCTTATCTCGGCAGGTGCAAGTTCACCTCATGCTCCCATACGGGCGACGAAGGCTGCGCTGTGGCGAACGCTGTGAAAACAGGAAAGATTCCCGACCAGCGGTATGCGAACTATTGCAAAATTTATCAACATATAACAAAAAATCCCGGTATACGCGACAACCGGGATTTTAAAAACAAGTAAGATAATAAAGGGCTTATACTTTGACTATTTTTTCCGCGGTTTCCAATACATAATCGGCAAATTCGTCGCATGTGCAGCCGTCCGGTCTTCCCGTGACGGCAATTTTCTTTTCTTCGAACATACAAATATCAAGCGCCCTTTCCAAAACAGCTGCCTGCTGCACCTTGCCGATGTGGTTGAGCAGCATCACACTGGCCCTCAACATCGAGCACGGGTCCGCGAACTGCGCCCGCCCTTCCGACACCATGCGGGGCGCCGAACCGTGAATGGCTTCGAACATAGCGTATTTCTTACCGATATTGGCGCTGCCCGCTGTTCCGACGCCGCCTTGAAATTCGGCGGCTTCATCGGTGATAATATCTCCGTAGAGGTTGGGCAGTACAAATACGCTGAAATCTTTTCTTCTTTTTTGATCGATGAGTTTTGCGGTCAGGATATCGATATACCATTCATCGGTAGTGATTTCGGGATAATCGCCGGCAATTTCGCGGCAGATTTTCAAAAATTTGCCGTCGGTTGTTTTAATTACATTGGCTTTTGTGACAATGGACACCCTTTTTTTCCCATTTGTTCTTGCGTATTCATAGGCGAGTTTCGCGATGCGCCTGGTGCCTTCTGTCGTGGTTACAACAAAGTCGATGGCAAGGTCGTCGCTTACGTTCACGCCCATGGAACCTACCGCGTAAGCGCCTTCCGTATTCTCGCGGAAAAATGTCCAGTCAATGCCTTCTGACGGAACCTTGACCGGGCGCATATTCGCAAACAAATCAAGCGCCTTTCTCATCGCTACGTTGGCGCTCTCAATATTCGGCCAGTTGTCGCCGGCTTGCGGAGTCGTCGTCGGACCTTTCAGAATAACATCGCAGCGTTTGATTTCATCCAGAACATCGGGGGGTATCGCGGCGTGAGCCGCGGCTCTGTTTTCAATCGTGAGGCCTTCGATGACACGGAATTCCACCGCGCCGCTGGCCGACTCGCCGGCTAACAGGCGCATCAGTATTCGCTGCGCGGCAGCCGTGATGACGGGTCCGATACCGTCGCCGCCGCAAATACCGATGACAATCTTTTCCTTTGAAGAAAAATCGGTGAAATCTTGCTCCTGCTTCAAATTTTCCGCGCGCTGCGCCTGCTGCCGGGCAAGCTGTGCAAACTTTTCAACAGCGGCGTCAATGGAATCGTTCATTGAAATATTCTCCTTTAATCGTTGTTATTGGATTTGGTGTAATTCAGCAGCCCTCCGGCCAGCAGTATTTCGCGCTGCCTGTCGGTGAACGGACAAAGCAGCGTATAACTTGCGTTCCCTGAAACATCGCGAATATTCAGGGTATCCGAATGCCCGAGCTTGGCGCGGAGTTCGGTCAGTTCAAGAATATCGCCGCCGTTAATCCGTTCGTAATCGTCTTCATCGGCAAATACCAGCGGAAGGATGCCGGCATTAATCAGGTTGGCCGCGTGAATACGCGAAAACGATTTGGCAATTACCACTTTAATGCCGAGATAGAGCGGGACCAAAGCCGCGTGCTCCCTCGACGAGCCCTGCCCGTAATTGTGCCCGCCGACAATAATCCCTGCTCCGCATACCGTGCAGCGATCGGCAAAGTCCTTGTCGACCCCGCGGAAACAGAAGCCGGAAAGATAAGGGATATTTGAACGATAGGGCAGAATCGATGCCCCGGCGGGCATGATATGATCTGTTGTAATATTGTCTCCAACCTTGATTGCGACCGTTGCTCGAACGACTTCCGGCAACGGATCCGTAGCGGGATAAGGCTTGATATTGGGGCCGTAAACGATTTCGGCCTCGTGTGCCTCCTGCGGGCTGAGCGGTAATTCCAAAAGGTTGTCATCTGTTATATACTTTTGCGGGAAAGAAATTGTATTTACCGCAGTTTCTTCACCGGGAACGGTCAGAACGCCGCTGATGGCAGATACAGCCGCTGTTTCGGGGCTGACCAGGTATATCTCCGCGTCCGGCGTACCCGAACGGCCTTTGAAATTACGGTTGAAAGTGCGCAGCGACACACCGCCCGTTTCCGGAGCCTGGCCCATACCGATACAAGGCCCGCAGGCGGTTTCCAATATCCGGGCGCCCGCGCTGATCATATCCGACAAGGCGCCATTGAGCGCCAGCATATTCAGAACCTGCCTGGAACCCGGAGAGATCGTCAGACTGACGGAGTCATGTACCTTTTTGCCTTTGAGGATGGCGGCGGTTTTCATCATATCAAGAAACGACGAATTTGTGCATGATCCGATACAAACCTGGTTAATTGCAATCGGTCCGATTTCACGAACGGCTTTGACGTTGTCAGGCATGTGGGGCATAGCGGCCAGCGGTTCCAGCTGCGACAAATCCAATACAAATTGTTCGTCATAAACGGCATCCGGATCCGCGGTGATTTCCACCCAGGCCGAACCGCGTGCCTGCGATTCGAGGAATTGCCGGGTCATCGTGTCGGAAGGGAAGATAGACGCCGTTGCGCCCAGTTCGGCGCCCATATTTGTGATCGTTGCCCGTTCCGGTACGGACAGTTTCGAAAGGGCTTCACCCGAGTATTCGAGTATTTTATCGACGCCGCCTTTGACGGATAAGCGCGAAAGGATGGCGAGGATAATATCTTTTGCCGAAACGCCGGCATGAAGTTCCCCGGTTAATACAACATTCACAATCGAAGGCATATTGATGAAATAGGGCCCGCCGCCCATTGCGACGGCAACGTCGAGGCCGCCCGCTCCCATGGCCAGCATACCAATGCCTCCGCATGTCGGGGTGTGGCTGTCGGAACCGATGAGCGTTTTTCCCGGTACGGAAAATCTCTCCAGATGCACCTGATGGCAGATGCCGTTGCCGGGGTGTGAATAAACGATGCCGCGTTTTCTTGCGACGCTTCTGATGAAACGGTGGTCGTCTGCATTTTCAAAACCTGTTTGCAGCGTGTTATGGTCGATATAAGCGACGGAAAGTTCCGTTTTTACCCTGTCGATGCCCATCGCTTCGAATTCCAGATAAGCCATGGTGCCTGTGGCGTCCTGTGTGAGGGTCTGATCGATTTTTAAACCGATTTCCCCGCCGGTTTTCATTTCGCCCGCCACCAGATGAGCGGAGATAATTTTTTGCGCAACACCGTAACCCACAACTTCTCCTCCGAAAACGATAAACTTCATATAAGTCTATCGTCCGACCGGTGTTTTGTCAACGATTCCGGCGTTTGGCAGAGCAATGTAGAGGGCTGAAAACGAGCAGCGGAAATATTGCCGGAACGGCCTTTTAATGCTATAATAATCAAAAACTCACAGTTTTCATATCGCTGAAAAAAGGAAAACGATATGCCGTCTTCAAAGACAAGCAATCAAAAAAAACAACCCGCTAAAAGCAATGCGTCCGCAGCCTCCTCAAAAAAAATGCAGGCCTCCAGACCCGCAACACAGGAGGAGAAACCGGGGCGTTCTATGGCGAAAAGGCAAAAAACGGCTATCATTCTGTTTGCTTCTTCGGCGCTGTTCGCCTGTATGGTGATTATTGAGGGCGAGAATGTTTGGACTTACCTGCACAACGCCATGCTCGGCCTGTTCGGGTACTGCGCTTACATCTGGCCGTTTATGCTGCTGTACCTGTCGATTGCCTTTGCTGTCAACAAGCCGCTTGGCAATATCGCCACCAATTTGACGGGCATCGGAGTCTTTACCACACTCATAGGCGGTTTGATTCACATTTTTTTATACGGCGACGGTATCAACAACGACAGCGTCTGGCTTCAGATGAAGCAATCCTGGCTTCCCGCACAAGGCAAAATCAACGGCGGGGCGCTCGGCGCGCTGGTGGGAGGCGGCTGCGCCAAGATCGTCGGCTCAACGGCCGCAGCCATTATCATTATTATCGTGCTGGCGGTACTCTTTATGCTCCTGACCGGAACCACGCTTCCGAAACTTTTCCTCTCGCTGACCAAGCCCGTCAAAAAGGCCGGCGAACTTGCCGGGAACCGTAAAGCGGCCGCGGCCGCCAGAGCTGCGGCTGCCGCAGAAGAACCGCGCACGGAAACCAAGAGGGAGTTTGTACTGCCGCCGGTCGAACCGGTACAGGACAATGACAATCCGCAACTGGCCGAGGAGTATATTCCTGCCGTTCCAGCGGAGTTCCTGCCTGTCGCGGAAACGGGTCCTTCCCGCTTAAAAGACGGCCTTCAACCGGTTAAAGAAAACGCTCAGAAGGGCGGCGGTGCGCAAAAACAACATGTTTCGCCGTTTACGGCAATGTCAGGCGATGATAAACCGCAAAACGGGCGGGCGTTCGAACACTATCAACTGCCGCCGATTGACTGCCTGAACGCGCCGGTTGTGTCCGGCTGGGGCAATACGGAAGAAGAGCAGCGCTCTACCGCGAACAAGCTCATCGAGACACTTCGCAGTTTCGGCGTCAGCGCTAGAGTGGTCGGTATCTGCCCGGGCCCGTCCGTCACCCGCTACGAAATCCAGCCGGACGCCGGGGTCCGTATCAGTAAAATTACCAATCTGTCGGATGATTTGGCGTTGCGCCTGGCCGCCTCGCATGTCAGAATCGAAGCGCCGATTCCCAATAAATCAGCCATCGGTATCGAAATACCCAACAGCAAGAGGGTTTCGGTTACCATTCGTGAAATTATAGACACCAACCAGTACCGCTCGGTTAAAAGCAAGTTGAATGTCGCCCTGGGCAAAGATATCACGGGCAATATCGTTTGCGCGGATTTGGCGAAAATGCCCCATCTGCTTATCGCCGGCACCACCGGCTCCGGAAAGTCTGTCTGCCTCAACACGATGATTATCAGCATTCTCTATAACGCTTCGCCCACGGAAGTAAAAATGCTGATGATTGACCCAAAGCAAGTCGAATTTTCATTATACAACGGAATTGCCCATTTGGAGGTACCTGTCGTTTGTGACCCGAGAAAAGCAGCAGGCGCGCTGGGCTGGGCCGTGTCGGAAATGCAGAAACGGTATAAACTTTTCTCGGAATGCAACGCCCGGGATATCGAGAGTTACAACAAAATGATTGAGAAGACCCCGGGCGGTAAAAAAATGTACCGTATTGTCATTTTTATCGACGAATTATCCGATTTGATGATGGTCGCCCCCAATGAGGTGGAAGATTCTATTTTCCGCCTGGCCCAAATGGCCCGCGCGGCCGGGATGCACCTCGTTGTCGCGACACAAAGGCCCTCGGTCGATGTAATCACCGGCACGATAAAAGCGAACATCCCAAGCCGTATCGCTTTTTCCGTTTCCGCACAGCTGGAGTCCAGGATTATTCTCGATATGTCCGGCGCGGAAAAACTGGTCGGCAACGGCGATATGCTTTTCAACCCGGTAGGCATGTCCAAACCGCTCCGTGTTCAAGGCTGCTATATTTCGGAACGCGAAGTGGAAAATGTCGTTTCGTATGTCAAGAGCCAAAGCGAGTATTCCTACGATGAAGAAATTATGAAAGAAATCGAACGGCACGCCGCCGCAGAAAAGAAAAGAGGCGGCGCAGGCGGCGACGACCAGGGCGGCGACGACGATGACGATATGCTGCCCAAGGCCATACAGGTCGTCGCGCAGGCTCAGATTGCATCGACGACCCTGTTGCAGCGAAGGCTGAAACTCGGCTATGCCCGAGCGGCAAGAATTATGGATTCACTCGAAGAAAAGGGCATTATCGGCCCGTTTGAGGGCAGTAAACCGCGAAAAGTATTAATTACAAAACAGCAATATCTTGAAAAATATGCGATGTCCGACGAGTTCGCCGACAGCGTCGACGATATCGGCGTCGACGATGAAAACGATGACGACAGCGGTTCTCAACT
Organism: Bacillota bacterium; assembly: GCA_022706685.1. Classification (GTDB taxonomy): domain Bacteria; phylum Bacillota; class Clostridia; order Oscillospirales; family Acutalibacteraceae; genus UBA1447. The sequence continues at coordinate 73,069 of JAKJCA010000001.1, read as the reverse complement.
GTAAATGAACTCATTTTTACCGGTCTGCCGTGAAGATATGGACGCCAGAGGCTGGCGTGAAGCGGATTTTATCTGCGTTACGGGTGATGCCTATGTGGATCACCCGAGTTTCGGTATTGCCGTCATATCCAGACTGCTTGAATCGCTCGGGTACCGGGTTGCCGTTTTGGCGCAGCCTGACTGCCGTGACGATCGTGATTTTATTCGTCTCGGAAAGCCCCGGTTTGGATTTTTTGTGAGTTCCGGGAATGTCGACTCCATGGTGTCCAACTACACCGTTGCGCTTAAAAAAAGATCCAAAGATGTGTATTCTCCCGGGGGCAAGCCGGGCAAACGCCCCGACAGAGCGCTGAGTGTTTACTGCCGCAAACTGAAAACCCTTTTCCCGGATACGCCGGTCATCGCCGGCGGGCTGGAAGCCTCGCTTCGCCGGTTTGCGCATTATGATTATTGGAGCAACTGCGTGAAGCCATCCGTTTTGATGGAATGCAAAGCGGATTTGCTTGTTTACGGTATGGGAGAGTCACAGACCACGGAGATTGCGGCCCGGTTGCATGCTGGCGAGAATATACGGGACATCGGCAACGTAAGGGGGACTTGTATCTTGATTGTCTCGACTGATACTCCGTTTGGCGGCAGAGAATGTCCGTCTTACGAAAATGTACGGTCCAACAAAGCCGAGTACGCGCGCGCCTGCCGTATCCAGCACGAAAATCAGGACGCCGTCAGCGGCCTGATGTTGAAACAGCGGCACTCGAATATGACCCTTATACAAAATCCGCCTGCGCTTCCGCTGACAACGGCGCAAATGGACGAGGTGTACGCGTTGCCCTTTATGAGGGCTTGCCACCCGATTTACGATGCGGAAGGCGGCGTTCCGGCTTTTGAAGAAGTACGCTTTTCCATCACACATAACCGCGGCTGCTTCGGAGACTGCAGTTTCTGTTCGCTGACATTCCATCAAGGCAAAAGGATCAGTTCGCGAAGCAAACAGTCCGTGCTTGACGAGGCTTCCCGCATTATGCGGATGCCGGGATTCAAAGGTTATATCCATGATGTCGGCGGCCCTACGGCCAATTTAAGGCACGACGCGTGCGTCCGCCAGGCGCAAAAAGGAGCCTGCAGCGATAAAAGGTGCCTTGCGCCGTCTCCATGCCCCAATCTCAGTGTCAGTCATGCGGAATACCTGGATATCCTCCGTTCCCTGCGTTCCATGACCGGTATAAAGAAAGTGTTTATACGGTCAGGGGTTCGTTATGATTATCTTCTGCTGGACGAGGACGAGAGTTTTTTGCGCGAACTGGCGGAACACCATGTCAGCGGACAGCTGAAGGTAGCGCCCGAACATTGCAGCCCCACGGTGCTTGAACTGATGGGCAAGCCGCCCATCGAAGTCTATGACCGCTTTGTCCAGCGGTTTGAGGCGGTTTCACAATCGGCCGGCAAGGAGCAGTATCTTGTCGCATATTTCATATCTTCCCACCCCGGTTCCACCCTTGCAGACGCCGTGCGGCTGGCCTTGTATAACAAGAATAAACATATCAAACCCCAGCAGGTTCAGGATTTTTATCCGACACCCGGAACGATATCCACATGTATGTATTATTCGGGCTTCAATCCGCTTACAATGAAAGCGGTATACTGCGCTGTCCATCCGCATGAAAAAGCGCTGCAGCGGGCGCTGCTGCAATATTTCCTGCCGCAAAACCGGGCTCTTGCCGCAGAAGCGCTTGTCAAAGCCGGACGCAGGGACCTGATCGGCAGGGGAAAGAACTGCCTGGTCGATGCCGGCGCATCCTCGCGTTTCCGTCCCGAAAACCGGCGGAAAAAGGCCGTTCCGCCCAAAAAAAGGAGCGCCTCGAAACGATGAAAGCGAAACGATGCATCCGTTCCCGTACGGGGATGTTTGCGGCGGCTTTTTTTGCCGTTGTATTTGTCATTTTCAGCTGGATTCTCGCTAACGGAAACGGCCGCTTTTCATGGGACGGCGTTTTTGAAGCATTCGGCTTGCGCACCACCTCACAGGCGGCGAAAATGCCGCTTTCGGTTCACTTTATCGATGTCGGACAAGGGGACTGCGTTATTGTCAAATGCGGCGATAACAGCATGCTCATCGACACCGGCAAACAGGGGAATGGACAAAAAATCATTCGATATTTACGCAATTTAAATATCAATAAAATTGATTATGCCGTCGCAACGCACCCCGATTCCGACCATATCGGAAGTATGTCCGAAGTAATAAAAACCTTTCATCCGTCGGTATTTATGATGCCGGACATAAGAGGCGGCGAATACGCGGCCACGGATTTATTTCTCGGTTTGCTCGAGAGCGCCGAACAGTCCGGAGCAAAAAGCGATTATGCGCAAGCGGGCAAGTCGTATATGCTTGGAAGTGCGGTATTCACCTTTCTCGCGCCTCTGCGGTCATACGCTGATATCAACAATATGTCTGCCGTGATTCGTTTGACTTACGGAGAAACAACGTTCTTGTTGATGGGCGACGCGGAAACGCAGGAGGAATACGACATTTTACGAAGCGGCGTTCCCCTGAAATGCGACGTAATCAAGGCCGGTCACCACGGCAGCCGCAGTTCTTCGAGCGAAGAATTGATACGCGCGTCTATGCCGAGTTACGCGGTTATCAGTGTCGGAACACCCAATGACTACGGCCACCCGCATCGGGAAGTCGTTGAGCGTTTTGAAGAAATCGGATGTGAGGTATTAAGAACCGATTATTGTTCAACCATCGTTTTCGGCAGCGACGGAAAAACGCTTATCCTTGATATGAAAAATAGCGCAAAATGATTCGCGGGCTGACTCTCAACCGCTTAGCGGTGTTATACCGGCAACAAGCCGCATATTGACAGACTTTGTAAAAAATTTGCTTGCATTATGAGCATAACGATGATATAATTCCAAGGCATTACGCACGCAGGCGCCATTCCGCCGGTGGGATTCATGCGAATCTTATGCGGAAAATTCAATGCGTTCCTGCGGAGGATTAACCGAAGGAGGTTTATTCATGGCAGTAGTCTCAATGAAGCAATTGCTCGAAGCGGGTGTCCATTTCGGTCATCAGACAAGAAGGTGGAACCCCAAAATGGCTCCGTACATCTTTACGGAGCGCAACGGCATCTACATCATCGATCTCCAAAAGACAGTCAAAAAACTCGAAGACGCCTACATGTTTGTCCGCGAGATTTCGGCGCGCGGGGAAGAAGTGCTTTTTGTCGGCACGAAAAAACAAGCCCAGGATTCTATCCGTGAAGAGGCTTGCCGCTGTTCGATGCCCTTTGTCAACGCCCGCTGGCTCGGCGGGATGCTGACGAACTTCAACACCATTCAGCGCAGAATCAGGCGTCTCGGCCAAATAAAGGCAATGGAAACCGACGGAACCTTCAACCTTCTGCCCAAAAAGGAAGTAATCAAGCTCAAACTCGAAGTGGAAAAGCTGGAGAAGTTCCTCGGTGGAATTACCAATATGCGCAGGCAGCCCGCCGCGCTTTTCATTGTCGACCCGAGGAAAGAAAGAATTGCCGTCGCGGAAGCAAGAAAACTCGGTATACCCATCGTGGCGATTGTCGATACCAACTGCGATCCCGATGAAATCGATTATATCATTCCCGGCAATGACGACGCTATCCGCGCAGTCCGGCTGATTTCTTCAGCCATGGCAGATGCGGTGATCGAAGGCCGTCAGGGCGAACAGGCCGAAGCGGCACAGGAAGAAGAAAAACCTATGGCAGTTGAGGGGTAAATCATATGTCATTTACAGCAAAAGATGTTCAGGCTCTCCGTGAAAAAACAGGCGTCGGTATGATGGACTGCAAAAAAGCGCTCACCGAATCTGACGGCGATATGGATAAGGCCATCGATTTTCTCCGCGAAAAAGGCCTTGCCGCCGCTTCGAAAAAAGCCGGCCGCATCGCTGCGGAGGGCGTTGTCGCTTCCTATTACGATGAAAAGGTCCGAAAAGCCGCCATTGTTGAAGTTAATTCAGAAACTGACTTTGTTGCCAAAAACGAAGTGTTCAAAACATTCGCGGGCGAAATCGCGAAAACGATTGTCGACACGATGCCTGCGGATGTCGACGACCTTCTCAACAAAAAGCTCTCCGGCAGCGACAGGACCGTTTTGGAAAACCTTCAGGACAAAATATTGTCCATCGGCGAGAATATTAAAATCCGCCGTTTTACCGTTTACGACGGAATCGTATCCATGTACATTCATACCGGCGGTACGGTAGGCGTTTTGGTAGGTTTCGAAACCGACGCTGCAGTCGCCGCTTCCGACAATTTCAAGGCAATGGGCAAAGATATCGCCATGCAGGTTTCCGCGATGAATCCGCTCTACCTTGACCGTAACTCTGTGCCCGCGGATGTGATTGAGCACGAGAAAACGATCCTGATGACTCAAATCCAGGAAGACGAAAAAATGCGCTCCAAACCCGAAAAAGTGCTGGAAGGCATTGTCGCCGGCAAGTTGGGCAAGTATTTCAAAGAATTCTGTCTGCTTGAGCAGCAGTTCATTAAGGACAACGAACTGAATGTGGAGCAATATATCGCCAACACGGCAAAAAAGCTCGGCGCAGAGATTAAAGTAACCCGGTTTATCCGTTATGAAAAAGGGGAAGGCCTCCAAAAAAGGGAGAACGACCTCGCGGCAGAAGTGGCCGGCATGGTTCACTGAGGGGACCGCATGGAACGCTACGCATGGAAAGCGGTAATCAAACCCGGCATGACGGAGGAATATATCCGCCGTCATGAAGAGATTTGGCCCGAAATGAAGGATGTCCTCCGCCGGGCGGGCATATACAATTATTCAATATGGCTCAGCGGAAACGAAGTCTTCGGCTACTACGAATGCCTTCATGGCGCTGAGTTCGCCGCAAAGGTTCAGGCGTCCAGCCCGATCGTCGACAAATGGAACGAATACATGAAAGACGTTATGGTCATGGAAATGGACCCGGAAACAGGCGCTCAACCGTTGATGAAGCAAGTGTTCTATTTTACATGATTCAGGTTTAGTTTCGTAAAAAGCGGCCCGTCATCACGGGCCGCTTATCATACTGAAATATTAGGATTCCTCGGAAACCCTTTTAAGATAATCGAGCCACTTTACCCCGATATTTTCCATGGTATAGTCACTGCGAAAACGGGCTGCTTTTTCGGCGATATGCCGGCGCAGACTGCTGTCGCTCATAACGCGAAGCATGGCTTTCGCAAGCGCTTCGCGGTCTTGCGCAGGAACAAGAATGCCGTTTTCACCGTCTTCTATGAGTTCTCTGGGCCCGAAGTCGCAATCGGCTGCAATACAGGCCGTACCGCAAGCCATCGCTTCCATCAAGGCGTTCGGCATACCCTCGAGCCTGGAAGGCAGCACAAAAAGAGACGAACGGGCTACATGGCAGACCGCGCGGGCATCTGCTCCCGGAAGCAGAACAATCTCCTCGAGTCCCGCTTCACGAATGATTTTTTCCAACTCCGGCCGTTGAGAACCCTCTCCGAAAATAATCAGCTTCGTACCGGGCAGCTGCCCTGCGATATCCGAGAATGCGCCAATGAGCAAATCAAAACCTTTAACATATTCCAGCCGTCCCACGGCTGTGACGGTATTTTCCTTGTCGCAGGAGGGTTGGATTTTGTCCAAGAGGGGGTTAAACAGCGCATTGGGAATGACAACGGCTTTGCTTTCGATTTTTCGCGGAAAATAGGACATCGCTCCACGGGTTTGAAAAACATAACCGTCCGCAAGCAAGGAGGATACTTTTCTAATAAGTCGAAAATAGGGTGTATTCTGGTAGAGAAAAGGGTTGCTTCTTTCCGTGCCGACGACCTTTATGCGTAAAAAGGCGGAGGCGATAACCGCGTAAAAACTCATCACATGGCTCATACCGATGAGAATATCCGGCCGCAGCCGTTTCAGCATTTTTCTCAGGCGAAGGGAGCGTTTCAGATATCCCGCGATATCATGCCGTGCGGCGGCATCGCCGAGGGATTTTGTTAAGTGCAGACAATTCAGCGAGATGCGTTCATCAATTTTGTAAAACGGTTTTTCATCGAAAAAGGTGATGATGAGGCATTCATGGCCGCAGCGGACAAAATAGTTTGCCAGAGAACTGGCCGCCCTCTCGGACCCGCCGCTTTCGAGGCTGTTGATTAAAAAAGCAATTTTCATCCCTTGCTCCCTGCATATGGCTTAACGGCTTCTGCCGCGGCTTTTGCCTGCCTCACGGCAATTTCATCGCAGCGTTCATTTTCGGCGTGGCCGGCGTGTCCCCGAATCCAAAGAAAAGTGCAGTCATGGCGGGCCGAAGCATCCAGCAGTTTTTCCCACAAATCGCTGTTCAAAGCCGGTTTATTGTCGCTTTTCTTCCAACCCTTCAAGCGCCATTGTGCCGCCCGGCCCAAATTGACAGAATCGACGACGTATTTCGAATCGGTCGTGATGCGAACAGTGCATTTCCCTTTCAGCAGAGAAAGCGCCTCAATGACGGCGGTCAATTCCATCCGGTTGTTTGTGGTGTGTGAATCATGGCCGGATATTTCTTTTTCGCTGTTGCCGTAACGTAAAAGCGCCGCCCAGCCGCCCGGGCCGGGATTGCCCAAACAAGCTCCGTCTGTGAATATTTCGACTTTTTTCAAAAACAGCACGTCTTCCCTGATTTTTTTATGATTTTACCACCATAAAGTGTTATAATCAACAAAGCGATCGCCTTGCCAAAGACAGATAACGATGATATCCGGTTGACAACCGTTGTTTTGACATATAATATACTCTATGTGTTAACTATGATTGTTTGCAAAGCAGCGCCGCTGTCTCAAGCGGGGCTTGATTGCGGTTTATAACGTTCTATTTGGATTTTACCGATGCCTTTTCTTATTTCAAAGGAAGGTTTCGGATTGATATTGTACACCGAGAAGGGGGCCGGCATGGCTAATACCGATCACAAAATTATTGATGCAAGCGCCAAAGGCAAAAAAACACTGGATTCAGGCCATAAGGCGAAAAAGCCTGCGCAAGCCGCAGAATATTCAGGCAGCGAACCGGTGCCTGTCAGAATCGCCTTTCTGGGCGGGATCAACGAAGTCGGCAAAAATATGACCCTTTATGAATATAAGGGGGATATGTTTCTAGTCGACTGCGGGCTTGCCTTCCCCGATCAGGACATGCTGGGCGTTGACATAGTGCTGCCGGATTTTACTTTTATCGAAAGGAATATCGAGAGCATCCGCGGCCTTATTGTGACACACGGGCATGAAGACCACATCGGGGGTATCGCCTATCTGTTGAAATTAGTCAGCCTGCCGATATACGGAACCGAATTGACCCTCGGCCTGATTAAAGGCAAACTGCGCGAGCATGGCTTGCTCAACGAGGCCGATCTTCGCGTTGTTAAGCCCGGCAGCATCATTGAACTTGGCTCCTTCACGGCGGAGCTGATTCATGTCAACCATTCCATACCCGATGCTGTCAGCCTTGCAATCCGCTGCGAAGTAGGCGTCATCATTCATACGGGCGATTTTAAAATCGACAGCACCCCCATCGACGGAGGAATGATTGACCTGGCCGCTTTTGCCAGAATCAGCGCCGAAGGCGTATTGTGCATGCTTTCCGATTCGACCAACGCAGAAAGGCCCGGCTATACGGTGACTGAAAGCAGGGTCGGGGATGCTTTTGACTCGATTTTCAGAAAGGTGGAGGGCAAAAGGCTTATCGTAGCGACATTCGCGTCAAACATTCACCGTGTGCAGCAAATTATGGATGTCGCCCATTCGCTGTCAAAAAAAGTAGCCCTTTCCGGCCGGAGTCTGGAGAACGTCGTCAGTATCGGCGCTGAACTCGGCTATCTTAAAATACCCGAAGGGCTGATGATCGAACTGAGCGAAGTGAACGACTATCCGCAGTCGGAACTTGTCATTATCACCACGGGCAGCCAGGGAGAGCCCTTATCGGCGCTGTCGAGAATGTCCATGTCGGAACACAGGAACATCGAGGTCGGGCCCGGGGACTGCGTCGTAATCTCGGCCACGCCGATACCCGGCAATGAAAAAACCGTCAGCAAAGTCATTAACGAACTGATGAAACTCGGCGCGGAAGTGGTTTACGAAAAGATGTATGATGTGCATGTATCGGGCCATGCGTGCCAGGAAGAATTGAAAATGATGCTTGGCATCGTCAAGCCCAAGTACTTTATTCCGGTACACGGTGAACAAAAGCATCTGCGTAAACATGCGCTTCTGGCTCAAAGCATGGGTATTCCGGACGAGAATGTCGTGATTGTCGACAACGGCTATGTTGCGGAGATTACCTCGCAAAACATCCGAATCGGCGGGAAAGTCCCTGCCGGCAGAGTATTTGTGGACGGTTACGGAATCGGCGATGTGGGCAGCGCGGTCCTGAAAGACAGAAAACGCCTTTCGCAGGACGGCCTGCTGGTTGTTTCAATGACCGTGGACAGGAAAAGGATGAAAATCCTTGCGGGCCCGGAAATCGATTCCAGAGGGTTTGTCTATGTCAAAGAAGCGGAAAAGCTCATGGAAGACGCAAAAGCTTTAAGCCAGGACATTATTTCCGCATCCTTAAAAAACGGCTCTGCTGATTGGGCGACCGTCAAACCGCGGCTGAGGGACGAGATGTCACGGCTGCTGTATGAACGCACCAAGAGAAGCCCCATGATTATACCTGTCATTCTTGAATATGGTAAACTGTTGAATCCGTAACCGGACCTAAAGAGAGGATGGAACAATGAAAGTCATTCTTTTACAGGATGTCAAAGACCTCGGGAAAAAGGGCGCATTGGTCAACGTTTCGGACGGCTATGCGAGAAATTATCTCTTCCCGCGCCATATCGCCGCCGAGGCAAGCAAGCAGGCGCTCAATGAACTCGACGCGAAAAACCGCGCTCTTGAACATAAAAAGCAGGAAGAGCTTGCTGCTGCCGAGAATCTGGCGCGCACTCTCAGCGGCGCGTCGGTGAAAATCACCGCGAAAGCGGGTCAAAACGGCCGGCTTTTCGGTTCGGTAACCTCAAAGGAGATTGCGGAGCATCTTTCAGCTCAACTCGGGGTTGAGGTTGACAGACGCAAGATAACTGTCGAAGATATCAAGAATTACGGAACATACGAAGCCGAGATGAAGTTTTATCCGGGAGTGTCGGCAACTTTTTATGTGATTGTGGGAGAATAAGTTCCCGGAAAGGCAAGTCATGAGCCAGACAGACGCCGGAATGACGGCTGATTTTGAAAACCTGCCGCATAGCGTGCATGCCGAGCAGGCTGTGCTGGGGAGCATCCTCCTCAAGCCCTCCTGCCTGCCCGAGATCGAGGTGGTGCTGCGCGGTGATTATTTCTATATCCCGCAGCACAGGGAAATTTTCAACACCATTGTGGCGATAGACACCATGGGGGGCAAAATCGACCCGCTTGTCATTCTCGAGCGTCTTAAGGCATCCAAGGTGTTCGACGACGCCGGGGGCAAGAAGTATCTGGCGGATCTGTCTCTGAACGTTCCATCCGCCGAAAATGCGCTGACGTACGCGCAGATTGTGAAAGATAAATTCTACCTGCGGACGCTGATTGAAATTTCCAGAGAAATCATATCCGAATCTTCCGTGCAGGAAAGCGACGCGGAAACGGTGCTTGAAAATGCCGAACAAAAGATTTACAACATCCGGCAGGGCAGAACCAGCACGGACCCAACGAAACTTGAAGCGATTATCGGCTACGATGTTTTCGACCATCTGATGCAAATCAATTCGCCCGACGCCGCCCTTCACAAAGGCATTTCGACCGGTTATAAAGAACTTGATTCGATTATCAGCGGACTCAACCGTTCAGACTTGATTTTACTCGGGGCCCGCCCCTCAGTGGGAAAAACGAGCCTTGCGCTCAACATCGCAAGAAACGTCGCGCTGCTTGGAAAGAAAAAAGTGCTGTTCTTTTCGCTGGAAATGACCAAGCGCCAACTCGCAGAGAGGATTTTGTCCACCGAGGCGCGGTTCCCGAGCCAGAAAATGAGGGACGGCGGCTTCACCGGCGAAGATTGGCAGAAACTTGCGGAGGCCGCTTCGGCTCTTAACGAGTGCGAACTTTATTTTGACGACAGTTCAGATATCACGGTGCCGGAAATAAAAGCGCGGACCAGGCGGCTTCGGAATGTCGACTGTGTTTTTATCGACTATCTCGGCTTGATCAGGGGCAGTAAAAAGACGGAAAACAGAGTGCAGGAAGTGACGGATATCACCAGAAGCCTCAAGATGATGGCGAAAGATTTAAATATTCCCGTTTTTGTTTGCGCCCAGCTTTCCAGAAATCCGGAAAGCAGAAGCAAGTCTTCTCACAGGCCTATGCTTTCCGATTTGCGGGAGTCCGGATCCATCGAACAGGATGCCGATATTGTCCTCCTGCTTCACAGGCGCGACGAGGACGAGGCCGTCAACTCCCATGATCCCAAAAAGATGGTTGATATCGACCTGATTATTGCAAAAAACCGTCATGGCCCGATTGACACGCTTGAATTTACCATGGATAAGGAACACACACTCTTTTTATTCAGGGAGAACATCCCGGATGTTTTATGAAGTCCGAGCCGCGATCGAGCGCCACGCGATGCTTTCCCAAGGCGCAAAAGTGCTTGCCGCCGTTTCGGGCGGGCCCGATTCCATGGCTCTTCTGGATATTCTGCTTGCGATGAAAGACGAATATGCTTTGAATGTTGCCGCGGCGCATGTCAACCATTGTATCAGGGGGGCTGAATCTGACCGCGACGAGCATTTTGTCGAAGATTATTGCGAACAGCGAGGCGTACAATTACATATCAAACGAGCGGATATACCGACACTCAGCCGTCATACCGGCGAAAGTATTGAACAGTGCGCCAGACGCGTGAGGTATGAATTTTTTGCCGGTATCGAAGACGCGGATATCATCGCAACGGCGCATACACTCAACGACAGTTTTGAAACAACGGTTTTCAACATGGCCCGCGGGACCGGGATGGCGGGTCTTTGCGGAATTCCCGCAAAACGAGGCAACATTATCAGGCCGCTGATTGAATGCACGAGGGCTCAGGTGGAAAACTATTGCCGGCAACAAGGCATTGCTTATGTCGAAGACTCGACCAACCGGGATCCGGTATATGCCAGAAATAAAATCAGACACAGCGTCACGCCGGTTCTGCAAAGCATCAACCCCGGTTTTTTGGCAGTTTACAAAAGAAACCGCGATATCCTTTCAGCGGAAAACGATTATCTGGACCGGAAAGCTGCGGATACAGCCGAACAAGCGAGAAGGCCCGGCGGATTTGATGTTTCGCTGCTGTGCGGTTTGCATCCGGCTTTGAGAAGACGGACGCTCTCGCTGATTTTGAAGAAAGCGTGCGGTTATCAACCGGAATATACGCACATCGAGAGAGTAGAGTCCCTCCTTGCCGGCGGCGGAAAGACCCAAATCGGCGGCGGCTTCATCGTGCGCTGCAGGCACGGGCTGCTGGATTTTCCGCGTCAGGCGCCGGATCCTTGGAGCTTCAAGATTAGCGGCGGCCAATATTCAGTCCCTTCGGGAACGCTTGTGTTAGAATACGGCAGCATCGATAACGGCGGCGCGCCCGTGCTGTATGACGGCGATATTTTGGAATATTGCCTTGATGCGGAAAAGATTGTCGGCGATTTGTCGGCCGGCAGCCGGAAGGCCGGCGATAAGATCCGGTTCAACGGCAGCAGCATCACAAAAAGTTTAAAAAAACTTTTCAACGAAAAAATGATTGCACCCGAAAAACGCGGTATAATTACTGTTATATCCGATAACGAAGGCCCCGTTTGTGTCGAAGGCTTCGGCCTCGCAGGGCGATGCGCTTGCACGCAACAAACACGCACTGCCGTTATACTTTCTTTTCGGAGGACCCAGCCATATGAATTCTGATATCCGGGCCATTCTTTTCGACAGCGAAGAGATCGCAGAACTTGTGCGCGGCCTCGGCAAGCGGATCAGCGCCGATTACGCCGGCAAAAATCTCCTGCTTGTCAGCATATTGAAGGGCTCGGTAGTGTTTATGGCCGATTTGATGCGCAATATCGATATTCCCTGCAGGATTGACTTTATGGCCGTATCCAGTTACGGCTCCGGCTCCAAATCGACAGGCGTTGTCAAAATTGTCAAAGACCTGGATATCAATCTCGAAGGTTATGACGTTGTCATTATCGAAGATATTCTTGACAGCGGGAAGACTCTGGGCTATATTCTCGAACTGCTTCAATCAAGAAAACCGAATTCCATCAAAATCTGCACACTTTTCGACAAGCCGTGCAGACGTCAGGTTGCTTTGCAGGCGGACTACGCCGGCGCGGAAGTGCCCGATGAATTTGTCGTCGGCTACGGCCTCGATTACGATGAGAAATACCGCAATCTTCCGTATCTCGGCGTATTAAAACCTGAAATCTATGCAAGCGATTCATCCGAAACAGCATGAACCGCCCATTGAAAATAATTACGGTGAGGTAACGATTTTTGGATATTAAAAAAAGGATACTGACCATTCTGCCCTATGTGCTCATCCCGCTGCTGATTATTACCGGCGGGACCATTTTCAGCACCTACCAGAAACAGGAAAAAACCGAATATTACCAGCTTGTCCAGTATTTCGAGAAGGGCTTGATACCGGAATACACGCTCAATCTCAGCAATGGCAGTTTCACATACAAGCTCAAAGGCGACGACGGCAAAACGACGGACAAGCAGCTGACTGTGCCGGATGTCGAAATGTTTATGAAAGACATCCATCCGCAGGTCATTGAGCATAACCGCACACATCCTGCCGACCTTATTAAAGCCAAGTATGTATCCGGAAGCGCCGGCACCTGGCTTTGGAATCTTTTGCCCACCGCGCTGCTGCTGGTGGCCATTGTGCTGCTGTTCCTGTTTATGACGCGGCGGATGAATCAGACGATGACAAGCGAAACCAACCGCGCCATGAGTTTCGGCAAAGCAAAGGTAAAAAACGCCAAGGATGAGAAGCGCAAGACCACGTTTGATGATGTCGCGGGAGCCGAAGAAGAAAAAGAAGAACTCATGGAGATTGTCGAATACCTTAAGGCACCGTCTAAATTCGACACGCTCGGCGCGAGAATCCCGAAAGGGGTGCTCCTGGTAGGCCCTCCCGGCACAGGCAAGACGCTGCTCGGCCGCGCCGTCGCCGGCGAGGCCGGTGTGCCTTTCTTATCGATATCCGGCGCGGATTTTGTCGAGATGTATGTCGGCGTCGGCGCTTCCAGGGTACGCGACCTTTTCGAACAGGCAAAAAAGAACTCTCCCTCCATCATTTTCATCGATGAAATCGACGCAATCGGCAGGCATCGCGGGGCCGGCATGGGCGGCGGACACGACGAGAGGGAGCAGACGCTCAATCAACTGCTCGTTGAGATGGACGGCTTCGGCATCAACGAAGGCGTCATCATCCTCGCGGCGACAAACCGGCCGGACATTTTGGATCCGGCCCTGCTGAGACCCGGCCGTTTTGACCGTCAGGTTGTCGTCGGTTATCCGGACAAAAAGGGCCGCGAAGCCATACTGAAAGTCCATGCGCGCGGGAAACCGCTTGCCCCCGACGTGGATCTCTCTGTCATTGCGGGTACGACTGTCGGTTTCACCGGAGCGGATTTGGAGAACCTCCTGAACGAATCCGCGCTGCTCGCCGCACGCAGGGATAAAAAAGCGATAACCATGGATGAAATTGAGGAAGCGACCATAAAGGTCCTTGTCGGCGGCGAGAAAAAGTCAAGGAAAATGAGCGACAAAGAGAAAAAGCTGACAGCTTATCATGAGGCAGGCCATGCGGTAGCGACTTATTATTTGGAAGGCCAGGATCCTGTCCACCAGGTGTCAATTATTCCGAGAGGACTCGCGGGCGGATTTACACTTCATCTACCCAAAGAAGATAAAAGTTACGCTTCCATGAAAGAAATGCTTGACAGTCTCGTCGTGCTGATGGGCGGAAGAGTGTCCGAAGCGCTTGCGCTCGACGATATATCAACCGGCGCTTCCAACGATATCGCGAGGGCCACTAAGACAGCGCGCGATATGGTGACAAAATACGGGATGAGCGGCAAACTCGGACCCGTTTCTTTTGCCAACGAAAGCGACGAAGTGTTTTTCGGCAGGGATTACAGCCATATCAGGAATTATTCCGAGTCGGTGGCATCAGAAATCGACGAAGAAGTCAACAGGATTATTTCCGAAGCATACAGCAGGGCCGGCGCTATCATGAATGAACACATGGACAAACTGCACAAGGTTGCGGCGCGGCTGCTGGAGGCGGAGAAGATCGACGGGGAGGAATTTTTGGCTTTGATGCACGACGAGCCGGCGCCAGCTGAACAAAAGGGCGAGGGCGGCGATCCCTCGGCGCTCAACTGACAGACCGGAACAAAATGAAAAGTGCGCCGGCCAAACGACAACCGCTGGCCGGCGTTTTTATGCCTTATGCACAACACTTGACGCATTTGATTGACAGCTTGTCTATATATAGTGTAATATTACAATGATTTTTCGTTATCTCGAGGAGGTTTCCATGCCCGGAAAACAAGGCTACGGCAACGAAAGCATCACCCAACTGAAGGGCGCCGACAGGGTCCGCAAACGCCCTGCCGTGATATTCGGTTCCGACGGCGTCGAAGGGTGCGAACATTCCATATTTGAAATCATATCGAACTCCATTGACGAGGCGCGCGAAGGCTTCGGCGATAAAATTATCGTAACAAGATATAAAGACGCTTCCGTCGAAGTCCAGGATTTCGGCAGAGGAATACCGGTGGACTATAACAACCGGGAAAAGCGCTATAATTGGGAATTGTTATTTTGCGAACTGTACGCCGGCGGCAAGTACGACACCAACGAGGGCGGAAGCTACGAGTATTCATTGGGCCTTAACGGACTGGGCCTATGCGCGACACAATACGCTTCAGAATATATGGAAGCGGAGGTATTCAGCGGCGGATTCAGATATTTTCTTCGCTTTAAAGCCGGGAAACCCGTCGGAGAAATGCTCAAAGAGCCCTCATCAAAACGAGAGACGGGCACCCGGATTAAATGGCGGCCGGATTTAAAAGTCTTTACCGATATCAACGTTAAACTCGAATATTTTTCAGATATGCTCAAAAGGCAGGCGATTGTGAATGCCGGCGTACGTTTTCTGCTGCGGTACGAGGACGATAACGGCATTCAAAAATTCGAGTATTTTTATAAAAACGGCATCAGCGACTATATAGAGGAAATTGTCGGAGGGGATACGATCGCGCCGGTTCAGCTTTGGAATGCGGAACGTGTCGGCAGAGACCGGGAAGACCAAAAGGATTACAAGCTGAAAATCAGCGCCGCCCTCGCTTTTTCCAATAAAACGCAGCTGCGCGAATATTATCACAACTCGAGCTGGCTCGAATACGGCGGCGCGCCCGAAAAGGCGACAAGGTTGGCCTTCGTTTCCCAAATCGACGCATACCTCAAACAAAACAACCGTTACCTTAAGAGCGACCCCAAAATTACGTTTCAGGATATTGAAGATTGTCTGGTTCTCGTCATATCTTCGTTTTCCACTAAAACATCTTACGAGAACCAAACCAAAAAAGCGATTACAAACCGTTTTATTCAGGAAGCGATGACGGAGTTTCTGCGCCACCAGCTTGAAGTTTTTTTTATTGAAAACAAAGCGGATGCGGACAGGATTACCGACCAAATCCTTGTGAATATGAGGAGCCGTGTCAAGGCGGAGGCGACCAGGCAAAACCTGAAAAGAACGTTGCAGAACTCAAACGACATGACCAACCGCGTCCAGAAGTTTGTCGACTGCAGAAGCCGTGACGTCAGCATCAGGGAAATTTTTATCGTTGAGGGCGACTCGGCGCTGGGTTCCTGCAAACAAGCCCGGGATTCAGAATTTCAGGCAATCATTCCCGTACGCGGCAAGATCCTGAACTGCCTGAAATCGGAATATGAAAAAATCTTTAAAAACGAAATTATTACAGACTTGATCAAAGTACTCGGCTGCGGCGTTGAGGTTAAATCAAAGGCCAACAAGGATTTATCATCGTTCAATATCGCCCAGCTGAGATGGAACAAAATCATTATCTGCACCGATGCCGATGTTGACGGTTTTCAAATCCGCACACTCATTCTGACGATGATTTACCGGCTGATGCCGACGCTTATCGACGAGGGCAAGGTTTTCATCGCCGAATCTCCGCTATATGAAATCACCAGCGGCGACGAGGTATGGTTCGCCTATTCGGAAAAAGAGAAAGCGGATATCCTCGCGCAGCTCGGCGATAAAAAGCACACCATTCAGAGGTCGAAAGGTTTGGGCGAAAATGATCCGGATATGATGGCGCTGACCACCATGAATCCCGCGACAAGGCGTCTGATTAAAATCGAGCCGGACAAAGCGGAGGCGACGGCTGAAATGTTCGACATGCTGCTTGGGGATAATCTGGCCGCGAGAAAAGAACATATTTCCGAAACGGGATATTTATATATCGACCTTGCGGATGTTTCATGACATTAAAACTGACAACCGGGGAGATACAATTCGTTTATGGCTTCAAAGAAGAAAAACAACGCGTCCGACACGCCTAAAATCGAAGCGACCGCTTCAGGCCATATTATCGGCTCGGGTGAAATCGTCAATCAACTGATTACGGAAACACTCGAAGTCAATTATATGCCCTATGCGATGAGTGTTATAGTATCGCGGGCCATTCCCGAGATCGACGGTTTCAAACCATCTCACAGAAAAATACTGTTTACCATGTATCGAATGGGCCTTTTGACAGGGCCCAAATCGAAATCCGCCAATATTGTAGGCAGGACGATGCAGTTGAACCCGCATGGAGATGCGGCAATCTATGAAGCCATGGTCAGGCTTTCGAAAGGCTACGAGGCGCTCATCCATCCTTACATTGAGTCGAAAGGGAACTTCGGCAAATCATATTCGCGCGATATGCTGTGGGCGGCCGCAAGATATACGGAAGCCAAACTGGACCCGATCTGCAATGAACTGTTCCGAGATATTGACAAGGATACCGTCGATTTTGTCGACAACTATGACGGCACACTCAAAGAACCGCGGCTGTTGCCGGTCACGTTTCCGTCCATTCTTGTCAATGCCACAACCGGGATTGCCGTGGGCATGGCAAGTTCCATTTGCTCGTTTAATCTCGGCGAAGTCTGCGATACGGCGGTTGCTCTGCTGAAAAACCCCGGGCACGACCTTTTCGAAACATTGAAAGCGCCTGATTTTGCCGGCGGCGGTCAAATCGTATATGACAGAGAGGCCTTTGAGAGCATCTATGAAACAGGACGCGGTGGTTTCAAAGTCCGCGCCAAATACGCCGTCGACGCGAAGAACAACTGCATCGATATTTCCGAAATCCCTCCGACGACCACCGTCGAGGTGATCATTGAAAAAATCATCGAGCGTGTCAAAGCCGGAGCCATAAGGGAAATCAATGATATCCGCGACGAAACGGACCGAAACGGGCTGAAAATCACCATCGACCTCAAAAGGGGAGTGGACCCCGATAAGTTAATGCTCAAGCTTTTCAGGCTTTCCACGCTGGAAGACACTTTTTCCTGCAACTTCAATGTGCTCGTAGAAGGCACGCCCAAGGTGTACGGCATCAGGGAACTGCTCGCGGAATGGACGGCATTCCGTACATTATGCGTCAGACGGCGCGTTCATTTTGAATACAGAAAAGCGAAATATAAACTCCATCTCCTGGAAGGCCTGGCGAAAATCCTGCTCGATATCGACAAGGCCATCCGCATCGTACGCAATACCCAGGAAGAAAGTGAAGTCGTTCCCAACCTGATGGTCGGGTTCATGATCGATGAAAAACAAGCCGAATTTGTCGCCGAAATCAAATTGAGGCACCTGAACAGAGAGTATATATTAAAAAGAACTCAGGATATCGAAACGCTGAAAGCAGATATCGCTGATATGGAAACGATTCTCTCCAGTAAAGACAGAGTTAAAAAAATCATCATCGACGAATTGACGGCCGTGAAGAATACCTATGCGAAACCGCGCAAAAGCGAGATCGTCTATTCCGCCGATCTTGATGAGCAGAGCAACGAGGAGGAAGTGCCCGACTATCCAGTACATCTGTTCTTTACAAAGGAAGGATATTTCAAGAAAATAACGCCTTTGTCTCTGAGAATGGGCGGCGAACATAAATTGAAAGACGGCGACAGTATTCTCATCTCGGCCGAATCAACGAATAGAACCGAGTTGCTTTTCTTTACCGACCGCCAACAGGTTTACAAGGCGAGGGCTTCGGATTTTGAAGACACCAAGGCGAGCGTTTTAGGTGATTATGTTCCTTCAAAACTGGAGATGGAACCCGGCGAATCCGCGGTTTATATGGCGGTCATCAACCAGTATACGGGTTATATGATGTTCTTCTTTGCCAATGGCAAAGCCGCTAAAGTCGATATAACCGCTTATGAGACGAAAACCAACAGGAAAAAGCTCATCAAGGCTTATTGCGGACGCTCACCGCTTGCGGCCGCTTTATACATTGAAAAAGATTGTGAGCTTGTTATCGTTTCAAGTTCCGGCAGGATGCTTCTGCTGGACACGGGAGCCATCGCTCCCAAAACGACAAAAGATACGATCGGCGTCAGCGTCATGACGCTTAAAAAAGGCCAGTATGTCGCGGGAGTGCACGAATACAGAAAAGGCGAATTTGCCAAACCGTTCCGTTATAAGACAAAGAATCTGCCTGCGGCGGGTGCGCTTCCCAGTGCGGAAGATATGCCTCGGCAGCTTGAAATCGAAGGCGTATAACGAACAATAAAATGCACCCTGATATGTTTCTTTAACACCTTGCTTTGCTTGCATTTCAACTTTCCTTATGATACAATTCTGCGGTAAATTAAAGCTTGGAGGATATTATGACGTATTATGAGATTATTCTCGGCGTTCTGCTGATCATTTCTTCGCTGCTCATCACGATCGTCGTTTTGCTGCAGGAAGGCAAGAACGCCGGCCTTTCAGGCGCTATCGCCGGAGGCGCGGAAACATTTTTCGGCAAAAACAAAGGTCGTACGATTGAACAGAAGCTGGTGAAAGTAACAAAGTTTATTTCCATCTTCTTTTTCGTTCTGGTTCTTGCCGCAACGTTGCTGCTGACTTTCCTGAAAAAATAGAACGCTCCACTGCCTCGCTGAAACGGGGCAGTATTTCTTTGGTCACAAACAGCCTGATCATTTGGAGGTGTGTTTTCAATGTCGGGTAAAAAAGCGCTGATCGTATATGGCGGCTGGGAAGGCCACGAACCCGAACTGGTCTCGCAGCGGTTTAAGAAAATTCTTGAGGACGAAGGGATCGAAGTCACTTTATCCGATACGCTGGAAGCGTATGCCGACGCCGACTTCTTGAAGACGCTCCACCTGATCGTTCCGATTTGGACCGGCGGAAAGCTGTCGGGAGAACTTTGTTCCAATGTCAGCAAAGCGCTCGCATCGGGCGTAGGCATGGCCGGCAATCACGGCGGCATGTGCGATTCCTTCCGCGAAAACACGGAATGGCAGTTTATTACCGGAGGCAACTGGATCAGCCACCCCGGCGGATTAATTGATTACACCGTGAATATCGTTAAAAACTCTTCAAGCCCGATTGTGGAAGGGATTGAGGATTTCTCCGTGTTCAGCGAACAATATTATCTGCACTTTGACCCCTCCGTTGAGATTTTGGCAACGACCAGGTTCCCGCTCGCCACCTATTACCATTGCTCCAATAAGCCCGTCGATATGCCCGTTGTATGGACGAAAAAGTGGGGCCACGGCAGGGTATTTTATACCTCGCTGGGGCACACGGACATTGTATTTGAAGACGCGCCCGCGTCGCAGGAGATTATGCGGCGCGGCATGCTTTGGGCTATCGAAGGCAAAGATATCGCGATTGCCCGCAACCTGGATCCCGCCGTGTTTGAAAGCAATGCCAAGATGTATTAAAAAAAGGGGTTTTTTTATGAAAAAGGTCACTGTCGCGATCATCGGAAACGGCAACATCAGCCCAATCTACCTTGAAAACCTCACCAATTTATTTCGGGATATTGTCACCGTAAAAGGCGTGTGCGACCTGATTCCGGAAAGATCAGCCAGGGCAGCCGAAAACTGGGATATCCCTTGTATTTACGAAACGATGTATGATGCTTTCAGGGATGAGGAAATCGAGATTATTCTCAACCTCACGACGCCGAAACAGCATTACGGCGTTGCGATAGAAGCGCTGCGCTACGGCAAACACACGCACAGCGAAAAACCGATGTCCGTCAATCTCGACGACGCGCAGGAACTGCTTTCGCTGAGCAGGGAAAAAGGCCTTCTTGTCGGCGTCGCACCGGACACGTTTATGGGCGCCGGGATTCAAACCTGCCGCAAATTGATCGACGAAGGCTATATCGGCCAACCCATCGGCTGCGCCGCGTATATGACAGGCCACGGGCATGAATCATGGCATCCGGACCCGGAATTTTATTACGAAGCTGGCGGAGGGCCGATGCTCGACATGGGGCCGTACTATGTAACGGCTTTGCTCAACCTTTTAGGGCCGGTTAAGAGTTTAACCGGCATTTCGAAAAGAATGTTCAAAACCAGAACCATTACCAGCAAAGAGAAGTACGGCAAAGTGATCCCCGTTGAAGTGGATACCCACGTCAACGGCCTGATGGAGTTTGCCAACGGGGCGGTCGGATCCATCATCATGTCATTTGATATGTGGAAGAGCGAACATCCCTGCATTGAAATATACGGCAGCGAGGGCACGATTCAGGTTCCGGACCCCAACGGTTTCGGCGGGGTTGTCAAGGCACAGCGCGGCAACGAACCATTCACTGAAATTCCGTTCAGTCACGTGTACAGCGGTAACTGTCGCGGACTGGCCGTAGCCGATATGGCTATGGCTTTGCGAACCGGCAGAAAGCACAGGGCAAACAGTGAACTGGCCTATCACGCGTTAGAGATTATGCTCGGTTTCGGCCGCGCCTATGAGAGCGGTCAATTTTATTCTCTGAAGTCCAGTTGCGAAAGGCCCGAACCGATGCCGACCGGTATCCGGGAAGGGGAACTGGACTAATACTGAATCGAATAAAAAACCGGAGTGAAACGTCAAATTGTCTCTCCGGTTTTTTGTTTTTTCAGGGTGAAGACTTATAGTATAAACATTTTACATATAATGTGATATAATCTTATTTTAGTAAAGGTCCGGGGGTGCTTATGGCAGGCAAAACAACGCAGCGCAAGTCAAACCGCAAGGAGAAAAAGGCCAGTCCGTGCAAGACCGGCCTGGTTAAGTTCATCTTTTTCCTGCTTTCGGTGCTGCTGATTGTATTGATCGTATCGAGTGTTGTCGTTGGATATGTGTTCGCTTATGCCGTATCCTATACCAACGGCGATCCTGCGCTGAACCTGGATGAGTATAAATCCGGACAAAGCCAGACATCCTTTATTTTCGCTTACGGGAAAGACGGCAAACCGGTAGAGTATGCCCGATTGCACGGCGGAGAGAACAGGGTTTGGGTAGACATCGAGAAAATGCCCGAGCACCTTCAGAAGGCATTTATCAGCCTTGAAGACAAACGGTTTTACGAGCATAAAGGGGTAGACTGGGTCCGTTTTGCCGGAGTTATCACAAAATACAACTTCGACCAGGGCGGCTCCACCATCACGCAACAACTGATTAAAAATCTTACCAACGAAAAAGATGTCACGGTTGTCCGTAAATTCAATGAAATCATGAGCGCGCTGAACCTGGAAAAAAACTACTCCAAGACAGTGATTCTGGAAACGTATTTGAATACAATCCCGCTCGGCAATGGCTGTTACGGTGTTGAAACCGCAGCCGAAAAATACTTTGGTAAAACCGTTTCGCAACTCAATTTAACGGAAAGCGCCTGTTTGGCTTCCATCACCCAGGCGCCGTCGCGTTTTGACCCGTTGACCAACCCGGAAAATAACAAAGAGCGGCGGGAATACTGCCTGCGCGAGATGTATGCGCAGGGCGCCATCACGCAGCAGGAATATCAAAAGGCGCTCGCCTATAAGGTTATTTTCACCAACAGCCCTGATTATGTCCCTTCGGGTTCGGATAATAAGGAACAGAAACAGGAGAAAAAGGAGTACCAGAGCTACTACGTTGACTTTGTCATTGATAATGTCATTGACGACCTTCGCGAAAAATACGGATATTCACTGTACCAGGCGACCAACAAAATTTATTACGGCGGACTCAAGATTTATTGCGCGGTCGACCTCGACATCCAAAAACAAATGGAGGAAGTCTACTATAACCGCATCACCATGGCCGAAAAAAAGGGTACCGCTGCAAATCCGGCCGCGCAGTCTGCAATGACCATTATGGACTACCAGGGCCGCGTGGTCGGGATCATCGGCGGCGCGGGGCCAAAACCGAGCAACCGCTGCCTGAACCGCGCCGCGGATTCACCCAGGCAGCCGGGTTCTTCCATTAAGCCTCTGTCGGTTTATTCGCCGGGTATCGAAAGCGGAAAAATCACCTGGTCAACCAAATTCCTGGATAAATCCTGTTCGTTTATCAACGGCAGGCCATGGCCGCAGAACTATTCGGGCACCCTCGGTTCCGGCGGCAGAATTACCGTCCAATATGCGATCCAGGAATCCGTCAACACGGTCGCGGCCAGAATATTGATTAACGTTGTAACCCCGAAAACAGGTTATGAATACTTAAGGGATAAATATCACATCACCACCCTTGATCCGGATAGGGATATCGCCGCCCCGCCGCTGGCTGTCGGCGCTCTGACGAACGGCGTTACAACATTGGAAATGGCGGCGGCTTATGCGGCTTTCGGCAATGGCGGCAAGTATTACGCGCCCTACTGCTATTATAAAGTGACAGACAGCACCGGCAGCCAAGTACTGCTGGAAACCAATCCCAAAGGCGAACAGATTATATCTCCCGCCACTTCGGATGTTATGTGCGAACTTTTGCAGACGGTTGATACCGATTCCTTCGGCTCCGGCAGCACGTTGAGAAAATTCCAGGTGATGGCAAAAACCGGTTCGACGGACGAGTACAAGGACAGATGGACAATAGCGGGGACGCCTTATTATATCAGCGCGACCTGGTACGGATATGACAAACCGAAACCGATACCGCGCGTCGGACCCAACCCTGCGGGTAAAATGTTTTACGAAGTATTCAACAGGATCCATAAGGGCTTGAAAGTGAAAACATTCCCCAAGAGCGGCGACACTGTCTTAAGGAGATACTGCACGGATACAGGTTTGCTGAACCTGACGGGCTGCTCTTCGACAAAACTCGGATGGTATATCAATGGCAAATACCCCGGCAGATCGTACGACAGCAACGAGCAGGGCGCGACAACGACCACATTGCCGGTAACCACTACAAAACCGGCCGTTACGACAACAAAACCACCTACCACTGTGCCGACGGAACCGGAAACAACTCTCCCGCCCGTCACCACGACTCAGCCGGATACGACTGCGCCGGTTACGACCCAACCGCCTGCGACAGGCACAACCAAACCCAACACGCAACCGCCTTAACCGTTACCATATTCCTGAATACTGCCGTCAAGAGAGGTGGGCATGGGAAAGACCATCATAATTAAAAATGCATGGATTATCGATCCCGCTTCCTCTGCTAAGGTTAATGGCGATATTTTCATACGCGACGGCAGGATCGATACCGTTCATCCCGGTATTGCTTTACCTGCCGATGTGTCTATTGACGCAACAGGCCTCTTTGCGGCACCCGGACTCGTAGACATGCATGTCCATACGAGGGACCCGGGCCAGACTTATAAGGACGATATTCTTTCGGTTGCCGCATGCGCCGCGGCCGGAGGTATTACGTCTTTCGTTTGCATGCCCAACACACTGCCGCCGGCAGATTGTGTGGACGTACTTCAGCACATCATTGAAAAAGCCCGCAGGGCGGCCGTCAGGGTTTATCCGGTTGCCGCTGTTACAAAAGGATTGACAGGCAAAGAATTGACAGATATGCAAACGCTGCGCCGAGCCGGAGCCGTCGCGTTTTCCGATGACGGCAATCCGGTCAGCGACTCCGCCGTTCTCTCGGCCGCGCTGAAACAGTCAATAGAAAGTAGTTCACTGATTCTTGCGCACTGCGAGGAACGGAAGTTATCCGCAGGCGGCCTCATAAACGAAGGAAAGATATCCGAGAAACTGGCTGTTCGCGGCATCCCGGCCGCGGCGGAGAACGAAGCCACTGTCAGAGATATTCAACTCGCGGCGGTAATAAAAGCGAGACTGCATATCTGCCATGTCAGTACCGCCGGAGCGGTTCAAGCGATTAAAGAAGCGAAAAAGCGCGGCGTCAAGGTAACGGCGGAGACCTGCCCGCAGTATTTTGCGCTTGACGAAGAACTGCTGCTTCGCAGAGACGCCGATTACCGCATGAACCCGCCTCTGCGTACGCCGGAAGACAGAATGGCCATTATCGAGGCGCTGACCGACGGCACCATCGATTGTATCGCGACAGACCATGCTCCTCATACCGCCGAGGAAAAGAAGAATTTTTTGACAGCGCCCAACGGTGTCGTCGGGCTGGAAACGTCCCTCGGCGCAGGAATCACTTATCTTGTCGAAAAAAGGTATGTCACGCTGGAAAAACTGATATTTCTTATGAGCACGGCCCCCGCGCGGATATTGGGCATTCAAGGCGGCACGTTGGCGAAAGGCCAACCGGCGGACATCGTTTTGTTCGACCCTTCGGAAAAGTGGCGAGTCGAACCCGAAAAACTGCATGGCAGATGCTCAAATACGCCCTTTAAACACCTCGAGTTATCGGGCCGCGTAAAATATACCGTTTGCAATGGCGAAATTGTATTCCCTTTATCAGAAAGGATGGCTGCCGATGTCCCTTGATCTGCTGATTGAAAAAGTCGCCGCAATGTCCAACCCGACTGTTGTCGGCTTGGATCCGCGGCTCGAATATATTCCCGGCTTTATAAAAGAACAATCCTATCAACGGTTCGGGAAAACACTTGAGGCGGCGGCCGATGCAGTGCTTCGTTTCAATAAGTCTCTGATTGACGCGTTGTGCGATACTGTTCCTGCAGTCAAACCGCAATGCGCCTATTACGAGATGTTTGGCTGGCATGGCATGAAAGCGCTTGCCGAAACCATAGAATATGCCCGTTATAACAATATGTTTGTTATCGCTGACGCAAAAAGGAACGACATCGGGCCCACAATGGAAGCCTACGCGCAAGCTTATTTGGGCCAGACGGAAGTCGAAACGTCCAGCAACGAGGCTTTTAATGCGGACGCACTGACGGTCAACCCTTATTTGGGAAGCGACGGCATTATTCCATTAACGGAAATTTGCGCGAAATTCGATAAAGGAATATTTGTCTTATGCAAAACGTCCAACCCGTCCTCAGGCGAACTGCAGGATATCGTTTGCGGGGAGTTGCCGCTTTATATGCTCGTGGCTGAACTGGCAGAAAAATGGGGCGAGCAATTACCCGGCAAGTACGGATATAACGGCGTGGGAATTGTTGCCGGCGCCACTTATCCCGAACAGCTGGCCCGCCTGCGCGAAAGGTTGCCGAACACCATGTTCCTGATTCCCGGCTATGGAGCGCAGGGCGGTCAGGCGCAAGATATCGCCTGCGCCTTCGGCAGGGAAATGACGGGTGTGATCGTCAACTCTTCCAGGGCAATTATGTGCGCGTATCAAAAGCATGGCGTTCCGGAAACAGGTTTTACACAAGCGGCCAGAACAGAAGCCATCGCGATGAGAGATGCATTAAGAAATGCGGCAAAACAATAATGACCGGAGGTATAAGCGTTGGATTATGATGAACGCGCCAGAGCATATCTTGTTTTAGCCGACGGTACGGTTTTTAAAGGATATTCCATGGGCGCCAAAGGCGAAGCGGTCGGGGAAGTCGTGTTTAATACCTGTACCACGTCGTTCCAGGATATTTTGTGCGATCCATCCTATTACGGCCAGTTGGTAGCACAAACTTATCCGCTGGTCGGTATGCGCGGCGTAGACGGCCGTTTGCCTCGCCGCATCTATGCGAAAGGGTATATCGCACGCGAATGGAGCGAAGTACCGCAGGGCGATTCAAGCGTCCTGTCCATTGACGAATACCTCAGGCAAAACGGTACAGTCGGTATTTACGGCATCGATACACGCCGTTTGACGCGCGCACTGCGTGACAAGGGTTATTTCAACGGAGCCATTACTGACAAACTCGACGGATTCGATTCTTTGATGGACAGGATTCAATCATATTCCATCCGTGGCGCAGTCGATGCTGTGACTGTGCCGAAACCGCTGCTTATCAACACGATAAAAGGCAACCCCCGCGTCGCGGTTATAGATTACGGTTATTCTGAAAAGATGGCCGCGGCGCTCTCACAAAGAGGTTTGGAGTTGAAAGTCTACCCCGCGCGCACTTCGGCGGAAGAGATACTCTCCGAGCAACCTGCCGGTATTGTTTTCTCCAACGGCCCGGGAGATCCGGAGGAGGATATAGACCTAATCAAACAAATCTGCACTTTGCTTCAATCGGGCCTTCCCAGTTTCGGGATAGGCGTCGGCCATCAAATGATGGCTCTTGCGATGGGCGGAAAAATCGCAAAAATGCCCAAAGGGCACAGGGGTTCAAATCAGCCTGTCTTAAGGCGCGTCGCCGGGCAAACCATGAGCACGCTGCAAAATCACGCCTATGACGTCGTCGCCGAAAGCCTCGATGACAGCGTGGCCGAAATTACCATGATCAATATCAACGATCAATCCGTCGAGGCAATACAATACAAAGGGATTCCGGCATTTTCCATACAGTTCACGCCCCTCGATAATCCTGTTTACTCCGATACATCATGGATTTACGACGATTTTGCCGCGATGGTCAGGGGAGGGGAATGAATTGAAAGAAACCGTACGTAAAGTAATGGTCATCGGATCCGGTCCGGTGGTTATCGGGGCGTCGGCGGAGTTCGACTGCGCCTGCTATGAATCGCTCAGAGCGCTTCGCGAAGAAGGCGTCGAAACAATCCTGGTCAATTCAAATCCAACCTCCCTGACCAACGAACGAGGGGCGGCTGACAGGGTTTATATTGAACCGTTGAATGTGGATACACTAAGGCGTATCGTCGAAAAGGAGAAACCCGACGCGATTCTTCCGGTATTCGGAGGAAAAAAGGGGATGGAAGCGGCGCTGGAGCTCTACCAAAACGGCTTTCTCGACGGTACTGAAACGAAAATACTCAGCGTTACGCCGGACCTCATCCGTTGTGTGCGGGACAGGCAGGAATTGGCCGAGATGCTCGGCGGCATCGGAATTCCGCTCCTGGCAAACAGTATTGTATCGGGCGCAGAACAAGCGCTCGAGTTTGCGCAAAACACGGGTTATCCCATTGTTATCAGACCGGCGTATTCACCGGAAAGCGCAGCTTTGGCATATTGCCGCAACGACGAAGAATTATTCAAGGCAGTTGAAAAATATGCAACCGCTTCCGTTTTAGGCCAGGTTCTGGTTGAGAAAAGCGTTTCGGGATGGAAGGAATTGGAGTTCGAGGTGATCAGGGATGCAGCCGGTAATTGCATTTGCATCTCCAGTATCGAGAATATAGACGCCGCGGGTATCCATTCCGGCGACAGCATTTCTATGATTCCTGCGCAAACGCTGACGGAATACGAGCATTTGCTGCTTCGTTCCGCTTCTCTTAAAATCATCTCCTGCCTGCAGATAATCGGCGGCTGTCATATCCATTTCGTCTTAAAACCCGACGGAAGCGAATATTCGGTTGTCAATATCGAACCGGGCTTTTGCCGGTCATCGGCACTGGTATCGAAAGCGACGGGATATCAAATTGCGAGAGTTGCCACAAAAGCGGCTCTCGGCTACCGCCTGTATGAAATCAAAAACGAAATAACCGGCTGCACGACAGCATGCAATGAACCGGCTCTCGACTATTGCGCCGTTAAGTTCCCGAAATGGTCTTTCGAGCATTTCACGGGCGTTTCAAGAACGCTCGGGTTGGCAATGCAGGCGACAGGTGAAACGCTTTCGATAGGCACATCTTTCGAGATGGCGTTTATGAAAGCGGTACGCGCTCTGAATATCGGAATCGATACGCCGACACTGCCTAAATTCGCAAATAAAACGGCAGACGAACTGATACAAATCATCGCAAGTACGGATAACGAAAGGATATTTGCGGTTTATCAGGCTTTAAAAAAACAAGTGCCCGTTGCCGAGATTGCCGATATAACCCGCATTGACCCCTGGTTCCTTACGAAGATGAAAAATATCGCCGAAACAGAGCTGCTTCTTGCAAACTCTCCGCAGGAAGACGACATGAAACACGCGAAGGAACTTGGATTTACGGATACCGCTATAAAGCGGTTATCCGGCACCGATCATTTGCCCGCCTGGTCTCCGAGCTTTAAAATGGTCGATACGTGCGCGGCCGAGTTTGACGCTGTTAAGCCGTGTTTCTATTCTGCCTGGGATGAGGATAACGAAGCGCGAATATTTTCCGATCCTGCGGCAAAGGGTAAAAAGAAAGTGCTGGTCATCGGCAGCGGTCCTTTCAGCGTCGGTTACGGCGCGGAATTGGATTACTGTGTTGTAAACTGTATCAAAGCCCTGAAAAAACGCGGCTTTTATACGGTTCTTGTCAATAACAATCCCAATGCCGTTTCAACAGACATATCCGTTTCTGACCGGCTTTATATCGAACCCATCTGCCCCGAGGATATTGTCAATGTCATAACGGTCGAAAGGCCTTGCGCTGTTGTGACGGCTTATTGCGGCGAGAATCGGAATCAAATCGATTCTGCCGCCGAATCCGCCGGCGTGCCTGTTTTGGGAGGCGGCGGCAAAACGGCACGTCTGCTTGCCGAAAAACACCTGGAACGCGCGCTCATCGAAGCGAATATTCCTTTTATTAAGGAAAAGTATTTTAATGCCACCTGTTTTGAAGCGATACTTCTTTGCGACGGCTCCGAATGCTTGATTCCCGGATTCACGCAGCTGATTGAAAAAGCCGATATCCATCCCGGCGATTCTATTTCGGTAACGCCGGCCGTTTCATTGGAAGACAGCGTAATTCGCGCCGCGGAAACATACTGCCTTAAACTGGCGGCCGATGTTTTACCCGCCGGAATGTTCCGCGTCGAAATGAAACTCTATGATAATTCCGTCTTCGTCGCCGGTATATCAGCCGATTCGTTTTATACGGTGCCCTATATTTCAAAAGCAACGGGAATACCGCTGATTGATTTTGCTGCCGCTTGCATGCTTGGGGAAAAAACAGCGGATTTCGGCTACGGTACGGGGCTGCTGCCTTCAAAGGGTAATTATGCGGTGCGCGTGCCTGTTTTCAGTTTTGATAAACTGGAATCCGCCGACACCGTTCTCGACAAAAAAATGAAATCCACCGGTGAAGTGATGGGTATTGCCGGTTGTTTCGAAGACGCGCTGCTGAAAGGCCTGACTGCTTCGGGCATGAGAATCAAAAGGTCCGGCGGAGTGCTGTTTACCGTATGCAACTCAGACAAGCAGGCGGCAGTACCGGTTGCCGAACGTTTTTCTCAACTTGATTTTACCATTTATGCCACTGCGGGTACCGCTAATCATCTCAACCACAATTACATTGCTTCAAACGCTGTCAGAAAACTCCACGAGGGATCGCCGAATATTATCGATCTCATCAACAGCAACAAAATCGTTTATTTAATTTGCTCGTCAGAAAAAGACCGCGATTCTATTTCGGAAGACAAAGCCATACGACGCCGAGCGCTGGAAAAACAAATCCCGGTCTTCACGACAATGGATTCCGCTTTGGCGCTGACCCTGTGCCTTTCCATGAAACGCTCGGTCGAAGACATCGCCATGATCGATATCAATCAAGCGTAAGGAGCCGAAGATGCCTGCTTATCAGGAAAAATGCGAGATCTTATCCAAGCGAAACCTATACGGGCAGTGTTACGATTTTCTGCTTGCCGGCGGAAAGATAGCCGACAGCGCTTCTCCCGGGCAATTCCTCAATATCCGCTGCGGGGAAAAGGTGCTGCGCAGGCCGATATCCGTATGTGAAATCATTGACTCTGCCAAGGCCGTGCGAATTGTTTTTGACGTCAGGGGAGAGGGGACGGCTTGGCTTGCCGGCAGAACACAGGGGGAATACCTTGATGTTCTCGGGCCTCTCGGCCACGGCTTTGACTCTTTTGAACAATACAGCCGTCCGCTGCTGATCGGCGGCGGCATGGGGGCGCCTCCTCTGCTTGAAACAGCAAAACGTTTCGGCGGGAAAGCGGATGCGGCGCTGGGTTTTAAAAATGCCTGCTGCACCATGCTGACGCAGGATTTTTCAAAGTACTGCGGCAAAGTGCACATCGCCACAGAAGACGGCAGCCTTGGCGAGTGCGGTTACGTCACTGACTGCGCACGCTCGGCGGTTCAATCACGCGCCTGCGACGCGATATATGCGTGCGGTCCGGTACCTATGTTGAAAGCGGTTGCGGCCCTAGCGCGGGAATTTCAAATCGATTGTTTTGTCTCGCTGGAAGAGCGCATGGGCTGCGGAATCGGCGCCTGCCTTGTTTGCGCTTGCATGACAGTGAACAGTGAGGATGGACAGCCGTCATACCGTCACGTGTGTAAAGACGGTCCCGTTTTCCGTTCCGGAGAGGTGGTTTGGCCGTGAGCAGCCTTCAGGTGAACATCGCGGGGGTTAAACTCAACAATCCCTTGATACTTGCTTCAGGAACAGCGGGTTTCGGCGAGGAAATCAGCCGTTTCTATCCGCTCGAGAACGTCGGAGCCATCGCATGTAAAGGAACAACGCTGGAACCACGGGACGGAAATCCGCCGCCGCGGATAGCGGAGACGCCAAGCGGCATCATCAACAGCGTCGGCTTGGAAAATCCGGGAGCCGACCGGTTTATCAACGATTACCTGCCGTGGCTTAACATGCAGAAGGCCGTGGTTATTGCCAATATTGCCGGTTCCACGCAAGAGGACTACTGCGCTCTGGCGGAAAAGTTCAATGACACGGCTGTCGATATGGTGGAAATGAATATCTCCTGCCCGAATGTGAAATCCGGCGGTCTCGCATTCGGAACATCCTGTCAAAGTGTTGCGCAGATTACCAGGACGGTTCGAAGCCATTGTTCAAAACCGCTGATTGTCAAATTATCGCCGAATGTGGCAGATATTGCCGAGATTGCCATCGCTGCGGAATCGGAAGGAGCGGACGCATTAACCCTCATCAATACCATCACCGCGATGAAAATCGATATCCAAACAAGAAGGCCGATATTAAGGAATAACATCGGCGGACTTTCTGGCCCCGCGATATTTCCCATTGCCGTAAGAATGGTTTGGCAGACAGCGGCAAAAGTGAAGATTCCTGTTATCGGAGCCGGCGGCATTTCTTCCTGGCAGGACGCCGTGGAGATCATGCTTGCGGGCGCAGCCGCTTTTCAAATCGGCACTGCAAACTTTACGGATATTTACACACCCAGGGAAGTATTGAAAGGGCTGGACGAGTATCTCGAAGCCAACCGCTTGAAATCGGTCAATGAAATTGTCGGCGGAGTTAGGGCATGGTAGATGGTTATTTTATCGGTTGATTACGGTGAATCCAGAACCGGCATCGCTGTCTGCGACGCTACTGAAATGCTGGCATCTCCGGTTTGTGTAATCAATGAAAAATCGAGGACGAAACTGATTGCCGCGATTTCCGATCTGGCTAAAGCCAGGAAGGCGGGCCTGATTCTCGTCGGCCTGCCGCTCAACATGGACGCTTCACATGGAAGCAGAGCCGAAAAAAGCAGACAGTTCGCGCAGCTTTTAGAACAGCACAGCGGCATTCAAACGCAGCTTTGGGATGAGCGGCTCACCTCCGTAAGCGCAAATGCTCAACTAAGCGCGGCGGGTATCAGAGGAGAAAAAAGAAAAGAAAAAATTGACGCTGTCGCTGCGGCGATGCTGCTTGACGATTATATCCGGTACCGTAAGAACAGGGCGGAAAGCCGTCCCGTAGCAGGGGAGTAGTCATGCCGAATAAAAATAAATCAGTATATATTTGCGGACTGTGCGGATTCGAAAACGCAAAATGGTTCGGCTGCTGCCCGGGATGCGGCGAATGGAATACCATGAACGAAGAACCTTTAGCCGCCCGTTCAGCCAGCCATAAAAGCGTTTCAGGAAAACAGAAAACACAGATTTACCAGCTCGACTCCATCATCTCCGACACCGAAGTGCGTTATCATACGGGGCTGAAAGAACTGGACCTCGTTTTGGGCGGAGGAATCGTGAAGGGATCGCTGGTTCTCGTCAGCGGCGACCCGGGAATCGGAAAGTCGACGCTGCTGCTTCAAATATGCGAGAAATTGTCGGCAGGCAAAAAAATCCTTTATGTATCGGGCGAGGAATCGATTCAGCAATTAAAACTCAGAGCGGACAGGCTGGGAGTAAAAACGGGCAACCTCTTTTTTATGTGCGAAACCGATTGCGGAGAGATTTGTTCACGCATCGCCTCCGATGCTTTCGGCCTTGTTATCATCGATTCGATTCAAACCATGCTCGTCGGAGAATTGGCATCATCGCCCGGCAGCGTCACACAGGTCAGAGAAGCCACCGCCATGCTGATGAGAACGGCTAAATCCGGAGATATTCCGATGTTTATCGTCGGGCACGTCAATAAAGACGGAAATATTGCAGGCCCGAAAGTGCTTGAACATATTGTCGACACGGTGCTGTATTTCGAAGGCGACAGAAACCATACCTACCGTATTCTTCGTGCGGTTAAGAACCGGTACGGTTCCACCAACGAAATCGGCGTATTCGAGATGACCGACGCAGGTCTTCTTGAAGTTGAAAATCCGTCTCTGACCCTGATTGCCGGCAGACCGCAAAATACCTCGGGTATTTGTGTCGGTTGTGTCATGGAGGGTACGAGGCCCATTCTGGCGGAAGTCCAGTCTCTGGTAGCGCCGACTTCGTTCGGTAATCCCCGCAGAATAGCCGACGGTTTTGATTACAACAGGATGAGCATGCTGATAGCGGTCCTTGAAAAACGGGCAGGCTACTATTTCGGCAACTGTGACGCTTATGTCAACATCGCCGGAGGACTTCGAATCGAGGAACCTGCCAGCGACCT
The DNA here is from genome assembly GCA_022706685.1 of Bacillota bacterium. GTDB lineage: Bacteria > Bacillota > Clostridia > Oscillospirales > Acutalibacteraceae > UBA1447. Next base: position 39,857 of record JAKJCA010000001.1, on the reverse strand, counting down.
CGCCGTTGCGATCGCTCTTGTTTCCGGCCTGAAAGATGTCGCCACGCGCTATGACGCGCTTGCCTTCGGCGAAATCGGCCTGGCGGGGGAGATCCGGGCGGTAAGCAACTGCGAAAAAAGAATTGCCGAGGCGGTGAAACTCGGCTTTCAAACTTGTGTTATTCCAGCGCATAATTACAAAAAGCTGCCGTCAAAACTGAAAAGTCAAATTGAAATTTATCCCGCTCGCCATATCCGCGACGCCTTTGATGCGATTTCGGTAAAATAATTCCCGATACAATACATTTGTTCGCATTTTTCGTTACACACGGTTTCCATATTCCCGTATTATAATCACCCATATACCAACGAAAAAATAAATTAGCACGGAAGGGGAACGAATTCGTCCGTGTCATTGTAATCGAAATATATCTAACGCGAGCGCTTATTCATATCCGTTGAAAACATTATTCAATTGATAAGATGTATTGAAGCAGGCATGAGCATAAGAATGACTTTTTCGATGATAAGTTTGAATATTCCATAGCGATGTGATACTTGATACACGCTTGCTTCAGCGCGATAACAAGGGGCGGATTATTTTAATTTGCGGCTAAGACCATCCAAAAATACCCAGGGACAGAAAATCGGACTGCAGTATCAAAGGGAGCAATAGGGTCCGATTCATCAGGCTAAAAAAAACACATGTCAATTCGCCGACTATTAACTTCGCAAAATAAATGTTATGCGCAATACAGGGGACCTCGATAAGCATTTAAGGGGTGATTTTGCTGAAAAAGCCGGATTATGACAAATTGCCGCCTTTGGTCGTTGATTATCTTCGTTACCTTGAGGTGGTGAAAAATAAATCCGATTTAACCGTTGCGGAGTACGCCAATGATTTGCGGACTTTCTTCCGGTTTCTTCTTAAATCCCGCGGCCTTGCAGACCCGGAATGTGAATTCGAAACGGTTGATATATCCCGTATTGACCTGAATTTCCTTAAAACAGTTTCGCTTACCGACGCGTATGCCTTCCTCTCTTATTGCAGATCGGAAAGAAAGAACGAAGCCGTCACAAGAGCGCGCAAGGCTATTTCAATTAAACGGTTTTTCCGCTACTTATCGGTTCAGATGAAATTGCTGGATGAAAACCCGATGCAGGAACTGGATTCGCCGAAATTGAAGAAAAGCCTGCCCAAATACCTGACTTTGGAGCAAAGCCTCACTTTACTCGGTTGTGTGGACGGCAAATACAAACAGCGCGATTACTGTATCATCACTCTTTTTCTTAATTGCGGCATCCGGCTGTCCGAACTGGTTTCGCTCAATGTGCGGGATATACGGGATGACAACACGGTTAGAATCACCGGAAAGGGCAATAAAGAAAGGCTGATTTACCTGAACTCCGCTTGTGTACGGGCGATTGAACAATATTTAGCCGTCAGGCCGGCCGACGGCATCAAGGACAAAGAGGCGTTGTTTATCAGCAGGAACCGAAGACGAATTAACCCGCGGACCGTTCAGAATATCGTTAATAACTTTTTGAAAAAAGCCAATCTTGACGGACAGGGTTTTTCGGTGCACAAACTCAGGCACACAGCGGCAACGCTGATGTACCAATACGGCGATGTCGATATCCTACTGATCAAAGACATCTTAGGTCATGAAAACCTGTCGACAACCGAAATCTATACGCATATCGTCGACAAGCAGCTCAAAGACGCAGTGGAATCCAATCCGCTAAGCCGCGTGAAACAAAGTGAAGAGAAGAAATAACTCCCCTACCCTCCCCTGTTGTTAAATAAATTTGCAGACGGAGTCTATTATATTGTCATCAATGAATATTAAAGCAACTCTTGTATCGGATTGGCTGTGGCTGCTTCAAACGCGTAGCGATGTTCTGCGAAAAACGCTGATCAATATCTACGGCGAACGTAAAAGTGATTTTTACTCCTATAAAGCCGCCGAACTGACAAGGCTGCTCGACCGTTTTGCAGAACGGTTCGGCGATGAAAAGGTATGCCTTCTCAGGGTCCCGGGACGCATCAATCTAATGGGAAGACACGTGGAACACCGAGGTTCCTGCATCAATTCACTGGCCATCGACAAAGAAACGCTTGTAGCGGCATCCGAACGGCCTGACGGCCTTTTCAGCATCACAAACTGCAGGGATGAATTCGGCGATTACACATTTGATATCGAACCGCTTATCAGGCAGAGCGAAGGTCAGACATGGAGCGAGTTTTTGGACAGCGAGTACGCTGCCGATATTGTCGAAAGGACAAAAGGCGAATGGCTCAATTATGTGCGCGCTCCCCTGCTTCGATTAAAGTTTGAATTCCCCGATATGCGGTTGAAAGGCATGAACCTTTGTTACCACGGCGATATTCCCGTTGCGGCCGGACTGTCTTCTTCCTCAAGTATCGTCGTCGCCTCGCTGTTGTCGCAGACAATCATATCCGGTTTCGATTTATCCGATGATGATTTTGTACGGCTTTGCGGCGAGGGTGAATGGTTTGTAGGTTCACGAGGAGGCTGGGGCGATCACGCCGCGATGAAATGCTGTTTGCGCGGTATGATTACACGGTTTGATTTTCTCCCGTTCGGAATCGGGCCGAGCGAGTATTTCCCCGAAGAATACTGCGTGGTGTTTGCCAACACATTTATTCAGGCTAAGAAAAGCGACGGCGCAAAAGACAAATTCAACATGAAAATCGCGTGTTATGAATTCGGATTTATGCTGATGAAAAAATATTATCCTCAATATCGCGACCGATTGGGCTGCCTGCGCGACTTCAACTGCGAACATTTAGGCATCAATGAAAGCGACCTGTATCGAATGCTCTGTAGCCTGCCGGAAAGAATCAGCCCGGAAGAACTGATAAAAATGCTCCCGGAATATAAGGAAGAAATATATACGGTCTTGAAGACGCATACGCCGCCTGAATATTACGATATCAGAAAAACTGTTTTCTACGGTTTGGCTGAAAGCGCCCGCGCCTCGCTGTTTCTTAACCTGTTGCGCCAAAAAAAATTGAATGAAATCGGCCGTTTAATGAATATCAGCCACGACGGAGACCGAATCAACAAAAGCGGCGTCGCGTTCAACGGAGAAGTAAGCGACGGCTATCTAATGCAACTGCTCCATTCAATGAGCGAAAGCGTCGGTATCGGCCGGACGCATATCGCTTATCAGCCCGGAGGTTACGGTTGTTCGACAAGTGAAATTGACGATTTGGTTGATTATATTGCCATGCAGGACGGCGTACTCGGCTGCGAGCTATCCGGTGCGGGTTTGGGCGGGAGTGTTCTCGCGCTGGTTGAAAGGAATAAAGCGGCCGGGTTGCTCAGTAAATTAAAAACATACTATTATGATCAAAAAGGGCTCCCGATGGGAGCCGAGGTCGTTACGCCGTCGCAAGGGTGCTGTACGATTGATTACCCGTCCTGAATATCCGCAGGCATGAGCGCCGCTTGAATCATAAAAGCGCATTCGAGCCGTTTTTTCTCCATTTCACAACTGATCGGATGCGGCTGTGTAATACTGCCGCAAAAGGCGTAATTATTCGCATTGCATCCGCCGCTGCAATAGTATTTGGCCCAACAACTGCTGCATCGCTCTTTACTGAAGACATTCGCTGTGGCGAACTTTTCGCGCAAAGCTGTGTTTAACTCATCTTTCGAGATGTTGCCGATGACGAACGAATCAATACCGACAAACTGGTGGCAAGGATATATATCGCCTTCAGGCGTCACAGCAACGTACTCATTCCCGCAGCTGCAACCTCTGAGCCGTTTCAGAAGGCAAGGCTCGGAGTCCGGTTCGATCATGAAGTGAAAATAGTTGATATGTCCGCCGCCCCTCCTGATTTGGATGATTTCGCGCGCTAATATTTCATATTCATCAAAAATACGCGGCAGACAACTTTCGTCGATCGAATAGTCAGTTACCTGTGCGCTTACGGCGGGTTCTATCGAAATTTGTTCAAAACCGGCTTCGTATAGGTGCAGAACATCCGCGCTGAAATCGAGATTTTTCCGGGTAAAGGTGCCCCTGACATAATAGTCTTTGCCGCCGCGTTCACGGACCAGTTTTTGGAACAGCGGCATGATTCGTTCATAGCTGCCGGAACCGTCCGCGCAGGTCCTGAAACGGTCGTGAACTTCTTTCCTGCCGTCAATTGACAGCACGACGTTGGACATTTCCTTATTGATAAAGCTGATTTTTTCATCGTCAAGCAGCATACCGTTCGTTGTGATGGTGAAACGGAAGTTTTTTTGTTTGGTTTTTTCGATGCTTCTTGCGTAGAGCACTGTGTTTTTTACTACATCGAAGTTCATTAACGGTTCGCCGCCGAAAAAATCAACCTCCAGGTTATGCCTTTCGCCGCTTTCCTTCACCATGAAATCGATTGCTCTTGAGGCGGTTTCGGCTGTCATGAGTTTAATTCCGCCGCCGAAATCCCCTTGCGACGCGAAACAGTAGTCGCACCGCAGATTGCATGCGTGCGCAACGTTCAGACACATGGATTTGACCGGCGACAGTTTAAGCGAACACGCAAATGCCGAATGGTCATCCGCTGCAAAGAGGCTTCCGTTTTCGGAAAGCGAACCCAGTTCGCCAAAGGCCTCCTCTAACAATTCCCTTTCAAACTTCTCTGTCAGATTAGACGGCAAAACAGGCGGCAGCCGGCGGGGAAGTCCGTCTTTGAACAGATTTAACAGTTCGAAAGAGCATTCGTCCAGTTTGTGAACCGCCCCGCTGCCCGTATCAACGGCGATGAAATAGCCGTTGAGTTGATAGGTATGTACCATGTCCGTTATCCCTCGAAAAAAAGCGGGGCCACATCAGCCCCGCTGCGTTTTATGACGCGCGTCAGTGCTTTTCGCATTTCTGGTTGGCAACAGTGCAAGATGTTTTGCAAGCGGACTGGCAGGACGCCTGGCATTCACCGCACCCGCCTGTCTTGGCGCTTTGTTTCAGACTGGCCTTTTTCACAGTTGTTACGTGTTTCATCGTCATCACTCCTTTATTTTATTTTAACCTAGAAAGCGGGAAAATACAACGAGAGCGGTCTATTTTGTGCCGAATATCCGGTCACCTGCATCACCGAGACCGGGCACGATATAACCGTGTTCATTGAGCTTTTCGTCTAGCGCTGCGCAAAAGATATCTACATCCGGATGTGCTTTGCTCAACATTTCAAGCCCTTCCGGCGCCGCGATAATGCCCATAAATTTGATGGATTTCGGTTCCCGTTTTTTAATCAAAGTAATAGCATCGACTGCAGAGCCGCCGGTTGCGAGCATCGGGTCAAGAACGATAACCTCTCTCTCGTTGATATCCGCAGGCAACTTGCAGTAGTATTCGACCGGCTTGAGCGTTTCGGGGTCGCGATACAAGCCGATATGGCCGATCCTCGCCGAGGGAACCAGCGCGACAACGCCTTCGACCATCCCGAGGCCGGCCCGCAGGATGGGAACGAAAGCGAGTTTTTTACCGGATATGACTTTTGTTTTGGCAACGGCAATCGGTGTCTCGATTTCCACTTCCTGTAAGGGCAAATCTCTCGTCGCTTCATAGCACATCAACATGGATATTTCGCCGACAAGCGAGCGGAATTCCTTTGAACCGGTATTCTTGTCGCGCAGAAGAGTCAGTTTGTGCTGAATCAGCGGATGGTTGGTGATGACTATTTTTCCCATTTTTTTCCTCCGTCATGTGTGTATTTTTCCAGTTCGCTGAGTAATTTTATCCTCCTGCAATGGCGCTCCCCCGCGTCGAAAGGCATTGACAGGAAAATATCGGCTATATCAAATGCTAGAGCAGGGCCGACGACATTGCCGCCCATGCAAAGGACGTTCGCGTTGTTATGCATACGCGACATCTTGGCCGAGTACGTATCCGAGCAGCAGGCGGCGCGAATACCTTGAATTTTGTTGGCGGCAATGGAAATACCAACGCCGCTGCCGCAGCAAAGGATGGCGAATTGTGCTTTGCCGCAAAGAACCGCTTCGCAGCCCGCCTGCGCAATAAGCGGATAATCAACAGAATCTGTTGAAGAAGTGCCGACATCGAAAAACTCAATGCCTTCCTGCTCAAAATGCTGTTTCAGCGCTTCTTTGAGGTGAAAACCGGCGTGATCGGAACCGACAACAATCATCATGCATGACCGCCTTTTTTTTGTAGAGTTCTGACTGCCTGGGGCACTCTCAGATATACCGGTGATAACTCGCCGGGATCCAGTAATTTCAAGGGATACCTGCCGCTGCTTAATACGCGCGCAAAGGAGGACGCGGCCGGATTCAAATCGCATTCAATCGCTTTGCGTATGTGGAGACCTGTTCTCTTTGTTTCTTCAAACAACAGTCCGGCGCCGTCGCCGAAAATGATAATGTTGTCATTCGGGTGGTTTTGCATCAGCTGCTTTGAAAAATCTCCATAAGCCAGCGTTGCGTCTGCGCTCAGCCTTTCGCTCGCCTCGTCGGTTATACGAAAAGTTGCCGTGTATGCGTGATTGTTGCGTGCATCCAGCGCGCACGCGGCAATATAGTCGAGCGGATACGCATTCATCGCCAGCGCCTCCAGGGTCGAAATTGCGGCACATGGTTTACCCACGGCCTGCGCCATCCCTTTTGCAGCGGCGATACCGATGCGCAGGCCCGTGAAAGAGCCGGGGCCGACGGTAGCGGCGAAAACGTCGGTGCTTTCGACGGATATGCCGGCTATATCGTACAAATTTTCGGCCATCCGCATGATTGTCTGCGAATGAGTCAAGCCGCAATCCGAGAACAGTTCACAGATGACTCTTCCGTTTTCCGCCAAAGCGCAGCTGGCGGTACGAGTTGCCGTGTCAACAGCGAATATCCGCAAAACGTTTATCCTCCGGTATGCAAATGATTCGTTCGCCGGCTTTGGACATATCGAAACGCACTTCTAAAGCACCGTCCGGCAGGAATTGGCGGATATTTTGGCTCCATTCGATGACCGTCACTGCATCTGATTGGCACAAATCAAAAAAACCTGTTGTGTACAATGCTTCATACGAGTCGATGTTAAACATATCGAAGTGATACATTTTACATCTGCCTTGATGTTCGTGGACCAAAGTGTATGTCGGGCTTGTGATGATATCCTTGACTCCCAGACCCTTGGCGAGACCTTTGACAAAAACGGTCTTTCCGTAGCCCATGTCGCCGTATAACGCGACAACATCGCCCGGCCGGAGCAATTCCCCGACTTTCTCGCCCAGTTGAAGCGTTTCCTTTTCGTTTTTTGTGCGGAATTCCGTCGCTATCACCTATGGAATCAATTCACATCATTATATCACAGAAACCTTTCCTGATAAAGACCGTTCGCTTGAAGTTCACCGGAAGCGGGGTTATAATACAATCAAACCATTAGGAGAATTGTTTTGCTGTTGTCAAAATTCAGGTCGTTTATCAAAGGGACGGATAAAGTCCTTTTTCCCTTATGTTTGGCTGCTTCCGCCTTTGGAGCGGTCATGGTTTACAGCGCGACGCTCAGCGGGCTGAAAGACGGGCAGGTCATGTCCGGGGATTTGCTGACCATGCTCATCGCCATAGCGCTCGGTATCGCGCTGTGCATCACCATTTCAGTGATTGACTACAAAATCGTTCTGCGCCTGTGGCCGGTAGTTGCGGCGGTTTGCCTTTTACTGATGTTTTTGCTGTTTTTCATCGGAGTCGGGCCGGACGCCCGGTCGGATTCAAAAGTATGGCTCAATATCGCCGGGAAATTTACCTTTCAGCCGTCGGAACTGCTGAAAATTGGCTTTATCATCACCTTCGCACTGCATCTCGACGCAGTGAAAGAAAACATCAACCGGGTTAAGATATTACTCCCCGTCATAGCGCACGGCCTTTTCCCTGTAGCGTTGGTGATATTGACCGGCGACCTCGGCTCGGCGCTTGTGTTTATCGCCATCTTTCTCACGATGCTTTTCATGGCGAAAGTGAAGATCGGTTATTTTGCCGCCGGGGGCGTTCTGGGACTTGCCGCGCTGCCTTTGCTTTGGACAAAAGCTTTTTCAGGTTTCCAGATGCAGCGAAACCGGCTGCTTGCGGTTTATTTCCCGCAGCAACTCGAAGAATCCGTCTATAAAACGCTGATTTACCAGCAAATGCAAAGTGTGAACGCCATCGGCTCCGGCGGGCTCCACGGGAAAGGATTGTTCCAAGGCACTTATACGCAAAACGGTTTGATACCCGTTGATGAAAGTGACATGATATTCGCCGTGGTCGGAGAGGAACTTGGCTTGATCGGATGCGTCTTATTACTGCTGATTTTGACTGCCATTATTATAAGAATCGCCCGTGTCGGTTACCGCTCCAATGATTTTATCGGGACGCTTATCTGCTATGCTGTTGCGGCAATGATCGGAGCGCAGGCAATTATCAATATCGGCATGTGCCTAAAATTACTGCCTTGTATCGGGATTACGTTTCCGTTTATGAGCGCGGGCGGGTCATCCAACCTATGTATATATATCGGCATCGGTTTCATTATGAGTATCTACCGCTCGAGTGTGGATAGAGCGCCCGTCAACTTCCGCCTCAGCCGCATTCGGACGCCTTTTTCTGATTAAGGGCTGTTATAATTTTTCCAATTTTGCGTAATTAGCCATCAGCTTTTTCGTGCCGGCCTTGTCAAAGGCAACTTCGAGAATAAAATCGTTGCCGGCTTTCTCCACACTCAATACCAGTCCTCTGCCGAACATTTTATGAGTGACAATATCCCCCGGTCTCAGCGCGGCGTGCGCCTCAGGTATGTAGTCGGGTTGTGTTTGTTTTGTTTTAGCCGAACCGTCGATAAAAACACTTCCGCTTGCTCCTGCGGCTGTTTTCCGCGGGGCACCCGTATAGGCATAGGTGGTGCATGAAGGCGATTGCGTCAAATGAGCCGGAATTTCCTTGACAAAACGGGATGGCGGGTTATAGGTTGTTTTACCGAATAGCTGGCGGCTGTATGCGTTGGTGACATACAGTTTTCTTTTTGCGCGTGTAATACCGACGTACGCGAGACGCCTTTCCTCCTCAATTTCCTGCGGCTGATACATCGACTGGCTTCCGGGAAAAATTCCTTCTTCCATTCCGATTAAAAAAACCTCCTGGAACTCAAGTCCTTTTGCGGTGTGAACGGTCATCAGCGTAACGGTATCCGAATCGGAGTTGTAATGATCAATGTCTGTCAGAAGCGCTACCTCTTCAAGAAAACCGTTGAGGCTTGCGTTCTCATTTTCTCTGGTATAGTTGATCAGGTTGGTGAAAAGCTCGTGAAGATTCTCTAATCTATCTTCATAATTCTTCTCGCAGCTGAGCGATTGCGGATAGGCGCTTAACTCCATAGCTTTCGCGTACAATTCGTTAAGGGGGATTTTATCAGCCAGCGCGGACAATTCTTCGATCATGTCCGCAAAGGGCCGCAGATGTTTTGAAAATTTTGCAAGGACGGGGTATTCGGAGGCGTTTCGAATCACTTCAAACAGACTGACACCCAAACCGTCCGCGATGGCGGATATCTGGTTGATTGCCGAACTGCCAATGCCCCTTTTCGGTTCGTTAATGATTCTCAGTAGACGTATATTATCGGAGGGGTTGTTGATTACTGACAAATAGGCGATGGCCACTCGTATTTCAGCCCGCTCATAAAATCTGCGGCCGCCGATAATACGGTAAGCAATCCCGTTGCGTATCAGTGCGTATTCAACGGAATTGGATAAGGCGGTCAAGCGGTAAAGGATGGCAAAATCGCTGAGCTTTGACCCGCTGCCCGCAGCGTTTTCAATTGTCGCCGCAATAAAAGCGCTCTCGTCTTGTTCGCTGGGGAATGTGTGGAGAAATATCTTTTCCCCCTCCGCGTTCTCCGTCCACAGCTTTTTGCCTTTTCTTTCGCTGTTGTTCTTTATCACTTCATTGGCGGCATGAAGAATATTTTGCGTGGAACGGTAGTTCTGCTCCAGGCGGATGATTTTCACCCCCCTGTACCGCTTTTCGAAATCAAGGATATTTTCAATAACGGCTCCGCGGAATTTATAGATGCTCTGATCGTCGTCGCCGACCACAAATAAATTATTATGGTTGCTGGTAAGCAGTGAAGTCAGTATATACTGCGCATGGTTGGTATCTTGATACTCGTCGACCAGAACGTAACGGAACTGATTTCGGTATTGTTCGCGGATTTCTTCATTCGACCGCAACAGTTTAACGGTATTGACGATAATATCGTCGAAATCCATAGCGTCGGCGCAAGCAAGCATACGCTGATACTCGGCGTAAACCCTGCCGATGGCGCTCAGCCGGTAATCCGATTGGTTTGCTTCAAGATATTCGGCGGGTGAAACAAGGATGTCTTTGGCGCGGCTGATTTCGTTTAACACCGTTTTCACGGGTATCATTTTTTCATCGATACCGGCGGCCTGCATAGCCTGTTTCGCTGCCTTCTTGGAATCATCCGTGTCATAAATGGTGAAATGAGACGAGAAACCGGTATCAGCGGCGTGTCTTCGCAAGATTCTCGTACACATTGCGTGAAATGTGCTGGCCCATATATCGCCTGCCTGTTCGCCCAGCAGCGCTTCACAACGTTCTTTGAGTTCGTTCGCCGCTTTGTTGGTAAAAGTAATCGCGAGAATCTGCCAGGGTTTCACGGGATTGACCGCAATCTTTTCATCGAAGGACGCCGTCGTTCCCAACTTCCCGGCCGAAAATGCCGCCATATCGGCCAGTATTTCTTGCGTAATATCAGCAGGTATTTCTGCGGAGTGATAAGCCGTGCCGTATCGGATCAGATAGGCAATTCTGTTGACGATTACGGTCGTTTTTCCGCTTCCCGCACCAGCAAGTACCAAAACAGGGCCCTCTGTATAGAAGACCGCTGCTTTTTGTTGCGTATTCAGATGATCGAAAACACGGTCTAAAACCTGTTTTCTCAATTGCAGGAATTTTTGCTCAGACATGCTTTCTGGCCTTGTTATATCGAAATAATGTGCGCCACATCGTACAGTTCGCGGTCCAGGCCCTTAGTCATCTTGGCCGCTTCATGCATGTCGAAGTGCAGCAGTTTTTCATTTTGCATAGCGACGATACGGTTCCCTTGCCCTTGCATCAGCAGATTGACAGCCATATATCCCATACGGCTGGCAATGACCCTGTCGCGTACGGTGGGAGAACCGCCGCGCTGAACATGGCCCAAAATCACCGCGCGCGATTCAATGCCGGTTAAGCGTTCGATTTCCTTCGCCATTTGGGTGCAGCTGCCCTTTGGATCAGAGCCGTTTACGTGCCAAACGCCTTCGGCCACCATGATGATGAAATGCTGTTTCCCTGTAGCCAAAAAGCGTTTTAATCTTTTGATGACGTCTTCCTCAAAATCATAGGGAACCTCGGGTACCAGAATACACGTCGCGCCGACGGATATGCCCGCATTCAACGCAAGGTGGCCGGCATACCTGCCCATAGCTTCTACGACAAAACAGCGGCCGTGCGATTCCGACGTGTCCCGGATGCGGTCCACCATTTCCATAATTGTATTCATGCAGGTATCATATCCGATGGTATAGTCGCAGCAGGGAATATCGTTGTCGATTGTTCCGGGTATCCCGATAAAGCGGATATCGCCGGCTTGTTCGGAGAGTTCTTTCGCTCCGCGGAAAGAGCCGTCGCCGCCGATGACAACAAGGCCTTCGATTCCTCTCATCCGGCAAACATCGATCGCTTTTTGAATGCCCGCCTGTGTCCTGAATTCCTCGCTTCTCGCCGAAAAAAGGATGGTGCCCCCGCGGTCAATGATATCGGAGACGCTGCGCAGGTCCATCATTTGCATATCGTTATTGATCAGGCCGTCATAACCGCGTTTGATCCCGAATACGTTCAAACCGCTTTGACACGCCGTCCTGACAACGGCCCTTATGGCTGCATTCATGCCCGGCGCGTCCCCGCCGCTGGTTAGTACTCCTATGGTTTTCAAACAGGTAACCTCCCTAAAAAATTACTCATCAAATCATACAACCCGCTGTGCTTGTTGTCAAACGCCGCAGTAGAAAAAATAAATTAAAATATGAGCCGCGAAATCTATGGATTATAGATGATGTTTCCGCTGCCGGCAATGCGCCTGAGTTCCCGAAGCATCGGCTCATTCGGATCGGAACCCGTGTTGTTTGACGGGACTACATATTTACCCGTATCGGAAAAATAAAAATATACCGGGGTGGTTCCGTTGAAAAGGTCCAAAATCCTTTGGCATTGTTTCATTTCGGGGCATTGCGCCCCGGGAAGTTTGATAAACAGCCCCTTTTTTGCTTTTTTGGCAAGCGGCGCCGGCGCGGCCGTTTCATAATCTCGATTGACGGGATAAGAGGATGCCGGCTCTTTTGCCGCGCTGGAAGCATCAGGATTGCGCCGGGACCCATCCAAGTAGGGCTCCAGTCGTTGGCAGACAATCTTGGGATCTTCTTCCTCTTTCAAACTCAGGCGGCCTTCAATAAAAACAACCCGTCCCTCAGTGATCAAAGACGCCTTTTCTTCATAAATCTTCGGGAACACAATCACCTCGATGGCGGCGGTAATATCCTCCACGGTTAAAAAGGCCATGGTGGCGTTGTTTCTGGTAATTTTTCTTTTCGCCTGGGTGATAATGCCCAACAGCCTGACCGTGCTGTTGTCTTGATAAGGGGAAGCCGGGTCGCTCCCCGCGGCTAGCAAATCCGCGGTTCTTGCCGAGCGCAGGCGGGCCGCGTCTTGTTCATAACGGCTCATCGGGTGGTTGGTTAAAAAGTGGCCCAGCGTTTCTTTCTCATAGGCCAGCAGCTCCAGCAGCGGCATTTCCTCCATATGCTGAATGGGGTCTTTCCGTATCGTGGCGTGATCATCGACCAGATCGCTCAGGGCGATTTGTCCCTCTATATTATTGCGCTTTTCCGCGTCAAGGGCGTCAATGGCGGCGGGCAGCGCAAAGAGCATCTCGCGCCGGTTTGCGCCGAGTCCGTCCAGAGCGCCGCTTTTAATCAGACTTTCCACGGCGCGGCGGTTGAAATCTTTCCCGTGTATGCGGGCAAGGAATGTTGAAAAACTGCAGTAAGGGCCTTTTTCCTCGCGTTGAGCGATAATTCTCTGGATCAAGCCACGGCCCAGGTTTTTAATGGCCAGAAGGCCGAAACGGATGCACTCCCCTTCCACGGTGAACGTTTCTTCACTGGTATTGACACTCGGCGGCAAAATGCGTATGCCGAGCCGGGCGCATTCGTTGATATACTGTGAAACGCGCGCCGAGTCGTCCAGGAAGCTGCCGAGCTGGCAAGCCATGAATTCACGAGGATGTTTCAGTTTCAGCCATGCCGTCCGGTAGGCTATCAGCGAATAGGCAGCAGCGTGCGATTTGTTGAAGGCGTAAGAACCGAATGACAGCATATCGTCAAACAATTTGTTCGCAGTGGCGGCGTCAATCCCTTTTCTGACGGCTCCTTCACAGATGATTCCGCCTTCGCTGTCGGTTTTGCCGTAAATAAATATCTGCCGTTCGTTTTCGAGGGCGTCAAGTTTTTTCTTTGATATATATTTTCGGACCGTATCGGCGCCCCCGTAGGAGTAGCCGCCGATTTTCCGGAAAATCTCCATAACCTGTTCCTGGTATAAAATACAGCCGTATGTGACATCCAGAATTTCTTTCAACTCGGGAATGGGGTAGCGGATTTGTTCCGGGTGCTGGCGGTTTGATAAGTAGGTCGGGATAGAGTCCATCGGGCCCGGCCTGAACAGTGAAATGGCGGCGATTAAATCTTCCATCGTTTCCGGTTTCAGCCGAACCAGAAGCGAACGCATGCCCGCCGACTCGAACTGGAAAATACCTTCCGTAAAACCGCCTGCAAGCATCTGCATGATTTCGGGCCTGTCCAGTTCGATTTCATCGATGTCGAAATCGGGTTGAAACCGCCGCACAAGTCTCTGCGTTTTATCGATGACCGTCAGGTTGCGCAAACCAAGGAAGTCAACCTTCAGCAGGCCGAGCCGGTCAAGCGCCACCATGGAATATTGTGTGACAATATCATCTCCGTTCCTTGCCAGCGGAACATATTTGCATACCTCTTCGCGAGTGATCACAATACCGGCGGCGTGCGTGGAAGCGTGCCGAGGCATTCCCTGCAGTTGGGCTGCCGTATCAAGCAGAAGTTTCATGGTGTCGTCTGTATGATAAAGTTCCCGGAGTTCGTCTGACATTTCAAGCGCTTTTTCGATGGTGATACCGTTGGCGTTAGGGATGAGTTTGGCGGCATTATCCACCGCTGAATACGCAACGCCCAACGCTCTGCCGACATCGCGGATAACGGCCCTCGCGGCTAAAGTACCGAAAGTGATGATATACGCCACATGGTTTTCACCATATTTCGATATGACATAATCAATGACTTCCCTTCGTCTTTCGAAACAAAAATCAATATCAAAATCCGGCATGCTGATGCGTTCCGGATTTAAAAAGCGCTCAAACAGCAGATTGTATTTCATCGGGTCAATGCCCGTGATTCCGATACAGTATGCGGCGATGCTGCCGGCTCCCGAGCCACGTCCAGGCCCTACCGAAATGCCCCTGCTTTTGGCAAAGGTAATAAAATCATGCACAATCAGATAATAATCGGTAAAACCCATCGAATCGATGACGCCAAGTTCATAATCCAGTCTTTCCCTGTACGCCGCGGGACAGTCTGTTCCGTAACGGCGTTCAAAACCGGCAAGGCATAATTTGCGGAACCATTCGAAATGATCTTTACCGTCCGGCACGTCAAAGTGAGGCAGTTTCGTATTGCCGAACTCAATCTCCACATGGCATCTGTCGGCAATTTTCTGCGTATTTTCAACAGCCTGCGGACATGCGGAAAAAAGCGCGAGCATCTCCTGCTCGCTTTTGAGATAGAATTCGTCAGTTTTGAATTCAAAACCGTTCTCCTCTTCTACGGTATGGTTGGTTTGGATGCACAGCAGGATTTTCTGCTGTTTCGCATCTTCTTTCATAATATAATGAACATCGTTGGTTGCGGCGAGCGGGATGCCTGTTTCTTCCGAAAGCCTGATGATTTCCGGAACGACTACCCGGTCTTCTTCCAGGCCGTGGTCTTGAAGTTCCAGAAAAAAACGGTCCTCGCCGAACAGCCGTTGATATTCCAGCGCGATTTTTTTTGCCTGTTCAAAGTCGCCGCATAGAATTGCTTTCGGGATCTCCCCAGCAAGGCAGGCGGAAAGCGCAATCAAACCTTCGCTGTTTGCGGCGAGAAGATCCTTATCCACACGGGGTTTGGTGTAAAAACCGTTCACCCAGGAATCGGAAACGATACGCATCAAATTGTTGTAACCGGTATTATTTTCACAGAGCAGTATCAAATGGCTTCTGTCTTTGTCAATGGCGTGTTCCTTGTCAAAGCGGGACCTTGCCGCCACATACACTTCACAGCCGATGATTGCTTTCACGCCGCATTTGCATGCCTCGTCGTAAAAGTCAATCACACCGAACATCGCTCCGTGGTCCGTTACGGCCATAGCCGTCTGTCCCATTTCTTTTGCGCGCTTGAATAAATGCCGGATTCTTGCGGCTCCGTCAAGCAGGCTGAACTCCGTATGAACGTGCAGATGTGCAAATGCCATTTATGTTTCTCCGTCTTCCGAGGCGATCTCAACGATTCTCTTTAAGCGGTGGCTGAGTCCGGAACGTGTTATCGGGGCGGGATGAAGGCGAATCATTTCTTCAAGCGTGGAGTATGGGTTATCGACTCTGATGTGGGCTGTTTCTAATAATTGAGGCGGCAAAGCGTCAAGCCGATTGCTGTGCATCAATTTCTTGACAGCGGCAACCTGCTTGACAGCAGCATTGACACTTTTATCGATATTGGCCGTATCGCAGTTTTGGCGGCGCTTTGATTTGTTGATGAAATCCTTGACAATCTTAATTCTCATCAATTCAAGGGCGGCGTCTTGCGCGCCTGCAGCCGTTAAGAGGTCCTCTATACCGGCGCTGTCTTTAAAATAGACAATGTGCTTGCCGTCTCTTACAATGATTTTCGGGTTGAGGTCCATTTCGCTCAACAACGCGGCAATATCGCCGGCCAGCTTGGCCCGCGAAACGGAGAATTCCAGATGATAACTTTTTTCCGGCTCGCTCATGTTGGCGCTCGATAGGAAGGCGCCGCGCAAGAAGGAGCGAAAGCAGCAATCGTTAACCAGATTGGCCCGGTTTAACCGTAAAGAAATATCCGTTTCGCTGTGGCCGAAATATTCCAGGACAGCGCGTCTTGCCGGTTCGTTGACGACGGAGACCGTATAATTCGTTTTTTGAACCGTCGAAATCGAGTTTTCCGGCAGCGGTATTCCGGCCAGCGCTTGTTTGTATAACGCCGCAGTTTGCGCGTGCTCGGTGGTGATTTTAACGGACGAAACCGAAAAATCCCTGCCTAAAAGCAGCAGTCCGTAAGACTGCGCTTTTTGACAGCAAGGAGTCAGCGTTCTTGCCTGCGCAAGTTCATCTTTTACGCGTGAAGAGAAAGACACCCGCCGCCCTCACTTTTTGATGTCGCGGTGTTTGATGCTCAACAGATAGCCGCGGCAATTCAGATGCTCGAATATTTTCTCGGCAAAAACGACGGAACGGTGACGACCTCCCGTGCAGCCTACCGCAATGACAAGGGTGCTTTTACCCTCTTTTTTATAGAACGGAAGTAGATAATCCACCAAATCGAGTATTTTGGAAAGAAATTCTTTTGATTGCGGCCATTTCATAACAAAATCGCGCACCGGCTCATCCAGGCCGGTCTTTTGCTTCAGGTCGAGCTCATAAAATGGATTCGGCAGGCATCTGACATCAAATACGAGGTCGGAATCGCCGGGGATGCCGTATTTATAACCGAAAGACACGCAATGAACGCCCACAGAACTGTTTGGGTTTTCGAGAAACAGGGAAGCAACCTTTTCCTTGCATTCGGCCGGCATAATATTGCTACTGTCAATGACATAATCTGCAATCTGACGGACAGGCTGCAATATTTCACGTTCGGCTTGTATGGCGTCGATAACCGAGCCGTTATTCTGTTCAAGCAAGGGGTGTTTTCTTCTCGTCTCTTTAAAGCGGCGTACCAGCACCTCATCGAGGGCGTCGAAGTAGAGAACGCTGACGTCATATTTCATCGTCTTTAATTCGTCGATGGCGCAGAAAAGGTCATAAAACGAGCCGCCTGCACGAATATCGCTGACAATCGCCACTTTATCGCGCTTTTCGCGCGAATCTGCTGCCAGCCCGACAAAGGTCGGGATTAATTTCGGCGGCATATTGTCCGCGCAAAAATAGCCGATGTCTTCCAGCGCATCCACGGCCACCGACTTGCCTGCGCCGGAAAGGCCGGTTACAATAATGACTTTCATATCGGGCCTCCCGCTTCAGGCAAGATGCTTGATTTCCGTTTCAAGTTTTATGCCGGTTTGTGTGAAAACCTCTTGTTGAATGATTGCGATAAGTTTCAGAACGTCTTCGCAGGTCGCCGCGCCGGTATTGACAATAAAGCCGGCGTGCTTTTCGCTGACCTGTGCGCCGCCAACCTTCATGCCTTTGAGGCCGCAGTCTTCGACCAGTTTGCCGGCGTAATGGTTTTGCGGCCTTTTAAAAACGCTGCCGGCACTCGGATATTCGAGCGGCTGGCTTTCCTTTCTGCGGCTGTAGAAGGATTCCATTTTGGCCCGAATCGTTTCACGGCTGCCCGGCCGCAAGCGCAAAACTACATCCGTTATGATTTCGCCTATGGTCATGAAAGTGCTGGTTCTGTATTCAAAATTCAGTTGTGAACGGTCGTGCGTCAGAGAATTTCCGCAAGTGTCCATAGCGGAACATTCCGCAACTGCGCTTTCAATTTCGCATTCGTATGCTCCCGCGTTCATGTATACGGCGCCGCCGACAGTTCCGGGTATTCCGTATGCAAACTCCAGGCCCGAAAGACCGTTGTCGGCAGCGAAACGGCACAAAGAAAAGAGGTTTGCACCGGCCTGACAATCAATGACGCTGCCGCCGCTGAGCGCAAATCGATTCATCCGGGTAAGGCAAATAACCGCTGCGTCGAGGCCTTTATCTGATACCAATAAATTACTTCCGTTGCCCAGAACAAACGTTTTGCATTCAATTTCGGTACAGATTTTCAGGATTGACTGAAGTCCCTCTTTTGTTTCAGGCCAAAACATCAATGCGGCCGGCCCGCCGATCTGAAACGTGGTGTAACCGCTCATCAAAACGTCGCGGCCGTACTTGATATTCAGTTTGTCGGCTTGCGCGGCAAGCAGTGCCCCGTTGCGCATAATCAACCGCCGTTAATAGTCTAATAAAGCCGCGCCTATGATGCCGGCATCATTACCTAAAACCGCCGCGCAAATCTGCGTTTGTTTGCCGGCATAAATACTGTATCTTTCACGTTCTACATGCCTGCGCAGCGGATCGAGCAGATAAGCGCCTTCGTTGCCGACACCTCCGCCGATACAGATAATTTCGGGCTGGAGGGCGTTGACAATGTTGATAATTCCACATGCGACATAATATATATAGCGGTCAACAACATGTTTTGCGGTTTCATCGCCTTTGCGCATAGCGTCAAAAGCCGTCCTGCCGGATACGGCGTCGATGTTGTTGTTGACCAAATCCCACATAGCGCTGTCCTGGTGATGTTTCATCGCGTCTTTGGTCTGCGACACAAGCGCCACGGCCGAAGCATATCTCTCCCAACAGCCCCGTCTGCCGCAGCTGCATTGCTCGCCGTCGATCATGATAACCATGTGCCCCATCTCGCCCGCGGCAAAATTGACGCCGCCGACAATTTTGCCGTCAAGGACAATACCGCTGCCGACACCGGTGCCCAGCGTGATCGCTACGAAACTCGACACGCCTTTGCCGGCTCCCGCCACCGCCTCGCCAAGCGCGGCGCAGTTGGCATCGTTGTCAAGGTATACGCTTTTGCCTATTCTCTTCTCAAGCATTTCTTTGGCGGGTACCTGTTGAAAATCAAGGTTATTGGCAAACTCAATATAGCCGGTGTTCTTGTTGACGGAACCGGGTGTTCCGACACCGACAGATTGAATTTGGTCCATGCCGATATTTAAGTCGCCGGCAACCTTTTTGACAAGAAAGCCGATATCGTCAAAGATATCGTCAGCAGGCCTGGGGATATTGGTTTTTACCGACGCTCTGCCGATAATCCGCAAATCCTCGCCAAGTACGCCGACGGCGATGTTCGTTCCGCCAAGATCCACTCCGATTCTGAACATGAAAGTGCCCTCCGTATGTTTATTTTATGTGAATCAGAAATTCTGCCATACTTCAATTTCGTTTTTGCCCGGCTGAATATCGTCGCCGATACCCAGGCTGTTCAGCAGTTCCGTCGCCGCGTTATAACCCATTTTCTTCTGCCTGTTGTTCATCGCGGCAGCCTCTATGATGATGGATAGGTTTCTGCCGGGCTTGACCGGCACAATTGATATCGGAACCTTGATTCCGAGGATATCGGTAAACTCGTCGTCGAGTCCCATGCGGTCGTAAACTTTGGAACTGTCCCAAACCTCCAGCTGAACGACCATATCGATTTTTTCGGTTAGCTTTACCGCGCCTGTACCGAATATCCGCCTTGCGTTAATGACGCCGATGCCGCGCAATTCGATAAAGTGACGGATATTGTCCGGCGCCGAGCCGACCAGTGTTTTCGAAGAAACTTTTCTGATTTCAACCGCGTCGTCGGCGATAAGCCTGTGGCCACGCTTCATTAATTCAAGCGCTGTCTCGCTTTTTCCGATTCCGCTGTCGCCGAGAATGAGGACGCCTTCGCCGTAGACTTCCACCAATACGGCGTGCCTGGTAATACGCTGCGCAAGTTCGATACCCAGGTAGGCAATAAGTGTCGCCATGCACGATGAGGTTGTATCCGGCGTCCGCAGAACAGGCACCTCGTATTGTTTGGCAAACTCAAGCACGCATCCGGGAAAGTCGAGGTTTCTGGTAATCAGCACGCAGGAAGGTTTCAGGCGGAAAAGACTTTCCATTCTCTCTCTGCCGCAGTCTTCGCCGAGGCTGGTAATGTAATCGAGTTCGGCAAGGCCCAGGAACTCTATCCGCGCAGGGTCGAAATGGTCATAAAAACCCGCGAATACAAGGCCCGGGCGGTTGACGTCCTGCGAAGAAATATAAATATCGCCCGTGTTTTTCGGGCTGTATATCACCTCGAAAAGATGATCGTTGACGATTTTCGAAAGGGACACCGAATATTTTTCCGGCAATGAAATACCCCCTAAAAAGCCCCTTTGTTTTTTTGTTTGACGATTTTCGCCGGAACTCCCACCGCGGTGCAACCGGGTTCGACATTATTCAAAACGACTGATCCTGCGCCGATAAAAGATTCCGCGCCGATTGAAATACCCTGAAGGATTTGAGAACCGACCCCGACTTGCGCATACTCGCCGATTTTAACCGCGCCGGAAATATTGACGGCGGGATACAGCGTCGCATAATCGCCCAGCTGGGCGTCATGGCCGATGGTGCAGGCATTGCTGACGAGCACAAAGTCGCCGATGACAATATCGGCAGTCAGCACGCAGGAAAAAGCAATAATGCTGCCGCGGCCGATCTGCACGAATTCTGACATAATTACATTCGGCGCGATGATGCTGGGAAAAGAAAGGTTTGGATTGACTCGCAGAAGTTGATAAAGTTTATTCCTGACAAACGGACTGCCGGCGCAAAGGCATACCGATGTTTCTTTGTTGTATTGCAACAGCGACGTTGTTGCGCCAATAACCGGTACGCCGTGGATCTCCCTGCCGTGTAGCTGTTCGTTGTCGTCAACGAAGCCGAGGATACGGTAGGCGGGCTTTTGCTTATTGATTTCATGGAGTTGGAAAAGCGTCTCTTTGCCTAATCCGCCGGCACAAACAAGAACAAGGTCATTCATGGGTCAGCGCATCCCTTCAACGAGGACAATATTATTAAAATTATACCATAGCGCCGGGAAAGCTTACAACCTTTCAAATGCGGCGAGAACAGCGGGCAGTTCGCGCAGGCAGGCGGAAGGGGTATTCCCGCGCATCGAGTATAGGGAGGAAACACGGTCGCCTGTCAAACCGTGAATATATGCGGCGGCTGCGGCGCTTTCAAATAAACCGAGTCCCTGCGCGGCGAATGAAACCATGACACCTGCCAGAACATCGCCGCTGCCTCCTTTCGCCATACCCGGGTTGCCTGTCGTATTGATACAGACCGCGCTTCTATCTGGCGCGGCAATCAGCGTCCCGGCGCCTTTCAGCACGCAGATACAGCCAAAGCGTTTTGTCAGCGCGCGCACCGCGGAGAATCGATCGGCCTGGACAACTTCGACGGTTGTCCCCAGCAGTCTTGCCGCTTCACCCGGATGGGGAGTTAAAATCAGCGCGCTTTGATTCGGTTCAAGGATATCCGGGTAGCGGGCGATGATGTTGAGCGCGTCCGCGTCGAGAACGGCGGTACATTTGAGGTTTGCGAGCAGATGCCTGACAACTTCGACCGTGTCTGCGCTGACGCCGAGTCCGCAGCCGATGAGCAGAGCGTCCGCGCTTTGCGCGTGCCTTAAAAGTAACGGCAAAGAGGTTTTGCGTATCATACCGTTTTGCGACGTATCAAGCGGCAGCAAAACCGGTTCCGCCAATTTGGCGGCTATCGCCGCGTACGCTTCTTTCGGGAAAGCCGCCTGGACAAGTCCGGCCCCCGAAACGACAGCGGCCTGTGCGGCAAAATAGGCGGCGCCGGGCATGCCGACACTGCCGCAAACCGATAAGACCCGGCCGTAATCACCCTTGTTCGATACCGGGCGGTGAACGGGAAAGAATGCTTTGATTTCGTCTGCGCCAAGGGTAAAATCGCAGTCCGGAGCCGCCGCGTCGTAATCCGCATCGGATAAGCCGATATCTCCGACAAAAATTCGGCCGCAGTTTTCTTTGGCCGGCGGCAGAACATGGGCGGGTTTTAACACCGAAACGGCAATACAGTAGTCTGCTTTTACGCAAGCGTCCGGCAAAAATCCGCTGTCGCAATTGATTGCGCTTGGCACGTCAATGGAAACGACACAGGCTTTCGACTCGTTGATTTCTCGGAACAATTCGGCGTCTTCCGGCCGGGCGTTCCCCTGAAAGCCTGTGCCGAACATACAGTCGATGAGCATATCGCTTTGCATAATCAGGCGGCTGAGCCCTGCATCTCCGGCGTGAAGGTGCAATATTTCCGTATCAAGCCGTTCGAGAAGGTTCAGCATTACAACGGAGGCTTCACTGCGCGGCGGACCTTTAACCAGAACTGTATTTATCTCATAACCGTCAGCCGCCAGTTTTCGCGCGATGACAAGACCGTCTCCGCCGTTATTGCCGCTGCCGCAAAGCACGGTAATCGTCTGCACGTCGGATAAATCGGGCAATATCCGCTCACGGATGATTCTTGCGCAGGCAGAACCGGCATTATCCATCAGACGGATTTCATTGATGCCGCGCATAGAGGCGGCTTGTTCGGCGGCTCTCATTTGAGCCGAAGTCAGCACTCTCAAGGCAAAGGCTCCTTTCCCTTATCAACTGCTGCAGCCGGATAAGCCAATGCAAAGACACAAGCGATGGTGCCTTCGTGCGATACGCTCACCGTAAAAGAAACCCCCAGTTCCTTTACAAGCTGCGCGGCTTTGCCGCTGAAAGCATAGTAGGGTTTTCCTTTTTCATCGGTTAGTAGTTCGACATCCTTAAGCGAAAAACCGCTGAGCCCGGTTCCGACACATTTGGCGAATGCTTCTTTCGCGGCAAAAGCCGCCGCGACACCCTGTGCGGGAAAACCTTTTTTTTCGAGGCGTTCCCGCTCGCGGCCGCCCAAAACACGCGAGACAAAAGCAGCGTTGCGCATCGATTTTTGAATGCGCGGTATACTGATTATGTCTACGCCGGCGGAAAACATATAAGCACATCCTTAAAAGATGATATTTATTATATCACAAACCGAATGACCGTCCGTTCGCGGCAGCGAAGAAATATCAGAATTTGAGGGATAATACTTGCGTTTCTCGTAAAGTTATGTTATATTTTGCAAACAAACGCGATGACGGAGACAAGTATCCGCGGATACCCGCCCAGAGAGAGCCCTCCATAGCTGAAACGGGCTTGCGGGATAGGCGGTGAAATTCACTCCCGAGCGGCGTTTCGGAAAAAGCTCGATCGGCTTGATTATGAAACGACGGCTGTTCACCGTTGACGGAACATAGAGTGTTTGCTCTTACGCGCAATGCTGAAAGCAAAAACGCAGGGTGGTAACGCGGAGTATTCCTTCGTCCCTAGAAAGGATGGAGGACTATTATTTTTTGAAAGGATCGTCGCTATGAAGGATCGCATTGAAACAACAAGGCGGAACGCGCTTGAGGAAATCGCGTCGGCTCGCAGCGGAACGGACCTCGAGGCCGTCAAGGTGAAATATCTCGGCAAAAAAGGCGAACTGACATCGCTGCTTAAAATGATGGGCGGTTTAAGCGCCGAAGAAAGGCCGGTTGTCGGTAAAATCGCCAACGAAGCACGGCTGTCGATTGAAAGCGCCTTATCGCTCAGAGAAGATGAAATCGGCGCTGCCGAAGTCCACAAAAGGCTTATCGAAGAAAAAATCGATGTAACACTGCCCGGCAGAAAGCGGGAGCCCGGTCATAAACATCCGCTGACCATCGTCCTCGACGAAGTGAAGGATATTTTCATCGGCCTCGGGTTTCAAATCGCCACCGGACCCGAAGTCGAGTGGGACCACTACAACTTTGAAGCGCTGAATATACCGAAAGGCCATCCTGCCAGAGACACGCAGGACACCTTTTATATCACGGAAAATATGCTGCTTCGCACGCAAACCTCTCCGGTGCAAATCAGAGTGATGGAAAAGCAAAAGCCGCCTATCAGAATTATCGCACCCGGCAGAGTTTACCGTTCCGACTCCGTCGACGCCACCCACTCCCCTCTTTTCCATCAAATCGAAGGGCTGGTAATCGATAAAGGCATTACCATGAGCGATCTGAAGGGCTGTCTGGAAGCGTTCGCACGCAGGCTTTACGGCGATGAAACGAAAATACGCCTTCGCCCTCACCATTTTCAGTTTACGGAACCCTCTTGCGAGGTGGATGTCTCCTGTTTCCGATGCGGCGGCTCGGGCTGCGCGATGTGTAAAGGAGAAGGATGGATTGAAATCCTGGGCGCGGGGATGGTTCACCCCAACGTGCTTCTCAGGGGTGGAATCGACCCGAAGGAATACAGCGGCTTCGCATTCGGAATGGGCCTTGAAAGGCTGGTTATGTTCCGTTTCAACATTGATGATTTGCGCCTTTTTTACGAGAACGATTTAAGATTTCTGAGCCAGTTTTAGGAGGCATACGGATGAAACTTTCAAAAAAATGGCTGAGCGATTTTGTTGATATCAACAGCGGCGAGAAAGAGTTCGCCGACGCGATGACGATGAGCGGCTCCAAGGTCGAGGGATGGGAAAAGGAAGGCAGCGGCCTTGCGGGTATAGTAGTCGGACACATAGAATCCGTTGAGCGAATAGAGAATTCACAGCGGCTGTCTCTCTGCATTGCGGACGTGGGAACAGCTGAACCGCTCGGCATCGTAACGGGCGCCGCCAATGTCAAAGCGGGAGATTACGTGCCGGTCGCTCTGGATGGCTCGACGATATATTCCGGCAAACGAATTACCGCTGGTATGATCAGGGGCGTTTTCAGCGGCGGCATGCTGTGCTCGCTTGCCGAACTCGGCCTTTCAATCAACGACTTCCCTTACGCCTGCGAAGACGGCATTTTCATACTCGGCGAGGATTGCGTTTGCCAACCCGGGCTGGACATCCATGAAGCCATAGGCTTGAACGACACGGTCTTCGAGTTTGAAATCACTTCCAACCGGCCCGACTGCCTGTCGGTGGCCGGCTTGGCTCGGGAAGCCGCCGCAACGTTTCGTATCCCGATGAAAGAACCCCTGCCGCGTTTCGATTCCAATGATGAAAATGTGGACGACTACATTAAAATCATTGTCAGCGACAAAGAAAAATGCGCGCGCTATGTCGGCGCCGTGGTCAAGAACGTCAGCATCGAACCGTCGCCGAGATGGATGCGCGAAAGGCTGCGGGCCAGCGGCGTGCGGCCGATCAACAATATCGTCGACATTACCAACTACGTAATGCTTGAATACGGTCAGCCGATGCACGCTTTTGATATCCGTACGATTGAGGGGGGGATGATCGATGTCAGAACGGCCCGTCAAGGTGAAAAGATTACGCTGCTCGACGGCAGCGAAAAGACACTCGACACCGATATCCTTGTCATTGCAGACGCTGTAAAGCCGATTGCCGTCGCCGGTATCATGGGAGGCGAATTCAGTTCCATCGCGCCCGACACAAGCGTTGTCGTTTTCGAATCAGCCTGCTTCAACGCGGCAAGCGTCAGAAACACATCGAAAAAAATCGGTGTCAGGACCGAATCTTCCTCGCGTTTCGAAAAGGGGCTCAGCGCTTGCGGCTGCCTTGCGGCGGAATATCGGGCGTTGGAACTCATCAATATTTTATGCGCCGGCGAAGTGGTCGGGCAAGTTGCTGATATCGGGCGCTTCTGCGACGGCGAGGCAACCGTGCCTTTTGATCCCGACTGGACCAACCGTTTTATCGGCATTAACCTGGACGCCGGCGAACAGGCGGAAATCCTGCGCAGAATCGGATTCACCGTGGAAGGCGGCCAGGTCAAAGTCCCGCACTACCGCGGAGATATCGAAGGTCTTGAAGATATCGCCGAAGAAGTAGCGCGTTTTTACGGCTTTGAAAAGATCCCCAACCGTCCTCTGGCCGGTATTGCCGACGGACGGCTGACGCCTTTGCAGCATTTTGAAAAACTGATTTGCGGCACACTTCTCGCTTGCGGCCTCAACGAGGTTCAAACATATTCCTTTATCAGCCCGAAAGCGTATGACAAAATAGCGCTCGCAACGGACAGCCCGCTTCGCGACAGCGTCGTGATCATCAATCCGCTCGGCGAGGACACCAGCGTGATGCGGACCACCGCACTGCCCTCGATGCTTGATGTCGTCGCGAGAAATCTTAACTTCAAGAACGATGAAGCGTCGTTTTTCGAATTGGCCACCGTTTATTATCCCTTGGGGTTTGACCGGCTGCCGCAGGAGAAACAGCGGCTTGTTTTGGGAATGTATGGCCCTCAAAACGATTTCTATGCGCTGAAAGGCGTCGTAGAGGCGGTGATGAAAGCCGCCGGTATTCGACAATATGAAATAAGTCCGGCAGATGACAACCCTTCCTATCATCCCGGAAGATGCGCGAAACTGACCTTGAGCGGCAAGTTGCTTGCCTGTTTCGGCGAGGTTCATCCGGCCGTATTAACCCGCTGCTCGATCGAACAGCGCGTCTGCTGCGCCGATATCGATTTTGACGCGCTGTTTGCGAACAGAAATTTGAATAAGGCCTATCAACCGCTGCCCAAATATCCGGCGGCGGAAAGAGATCTGGCGTTGATTTGTGATAAAAACACCCCATCTGCGGTTCTTGCCGACGCGATACAGGCTGCCGCGGGTCCGCTTTTGGAAAGCATCAGACTGTTTGACGTGTATGAAGGCGCGCAATTGCCGCAGGGCAAAAAAAGCCTGGCTTATCATTTAATCCTTCGTTGCCAGGACCGCACCCTCAACGATGAGGAAACGGACGTCATTATTCAAAAAATCATCGCAGAACTTGGCCGAATCAATGTACTTTTGCGCTGACAACCCTCAAAACCGGCTTTTTCAATATTGAGAAATCCGAGACATGCGTGTATAATAAATAAAAGGAGGTGTTCTTATGCAGGATAAGACCATCACTTTTACGATTAAAGACGAACACGAAAAACTGATGCACAAGAATCTGCTCGAGGTCTATAACGCTCTGCAGGAGAAAGGTTATAACCCCGTCAGCCAAATAGTCGGTTATCTGCTATCGGAGGACCCGACTTACATCACCACGCACAACAACGCGCGCAGCATCGTCAGAAGAATTGACAGGGATGAACTGCTGCAGATACTGGTAAAGCATTACCTCAAAGAACAATAAACGGAGATGACCATTATTAAAACCAAAAAAGGCGGCGGCTTTCTTACGTACAAAGGCAAACCGCTTGTTCGCTGCGGAAACACCATTTATTACGGCAACATGAACGAGGATTATGTTGTTATTATCAACATCACCGGTACCCGCGAGGTTCACGGCCTGAAAATTGCCGACAGGGTCATTGTACAGCTTGTCAGCAATGATGAAAGCCTGAGACTGAAGGATCGAATTATCAACAAAGCGGAACAGCGCGGCTTATATAACGCGCTGGATATCGGGTCGGTGTGGTTGGAAAGAAAGCTTGAAAAATAGCGGCTGAACATAGAAAACGGCTCCCGAACGGAGCCGTTTTTTTATGTCCGAAGCTTTTTATTCTCTCCGCAGCGCCTCGATGGGAGGCATATCTGCGGCTCTCTTTGCGGGATAAATACCGAAGAATACGCCGATAGCGGAGGAAAAACCGACGGCGATGAGAACGGTCGTCAACTCAATATCCATCGGTATGTGCATATATGCGGAAACGCCGATGGCTCCGCCGACACCGATGGCGAAACCGATGGTGCCCCCAATCATGCAAAGAATAATCGACTCGGTCAAAAACTGAAAGAGAATGGTTGTCGTTTTGGCGCCGAGGGCTTTTCGGATACCGATTTCCCTTGTTCTTTCCGTAACCGACACGAGCATGATATTCATCACGCCGATGCCGCCGACCACAAGCGAAATCGCGCTTACGGCTGCAATAAACGCGGTGAAAACACGAATGACGGTATCAAGCAGGTTGATGTAAGTGGCCATATTCACAACGTTATACGCTTTGCTGCCGAAGTTGCCGTGCCTGGAATATAAAACATTGGCGGCGGCGTTGCCGGCTGTGTCAAGGTTGTCGTCCGTCGTCGAGGTGAGGTAAATCATATCATACAGTCCCGAGCTGCCCATCATGGCGTCTGTTGTAGTGGCGGGCATCATCAGCATGCACATGGCCTGCGAGGATGAGCCCATCAGGCTGCTGGAACTGGAAAGTATCGAGGAAGAATCCTGGTCCCCCATCATAGCCGACTCGAAAACGCCTATAATCTTCGCCTTAATAAATTTATCGTTCGCGTTGAGGACAATCTCCTCGCCGACGCAGTTTTCATAACCAAACATGACAACGGCGCTGATAACCGGAATGACGGCTACGGGCCGCGCGGAGGCATATTCCTCTTCGTTGAAAAAACGGCCGTATTTGATCTGGGCGCTCATGACATGCTTAAGGTCCGTCGTGCCGGAAATAACGTAGCATAATCCGGCTTCCCTTTTTGTGCTCGCGTTGCCGATGGTGATGGCGACGGGGGACACATATTCCACGCTGTCAATATTTTTGATGGCCGCCAGGTCTTCACGGGTGATATAATCCGAGGCGCTGACATTGCTGGTGTTCACCGCGATACTCACGGTATTGGAACCCAGAGACCGAATCATTCCAACGATATAGTCGCGCCCGCCGTTGCCTACGGTGATAATGGCAATCACGGACGCTACGCCGATGATGATGCCCAGCATCGTCAGCAGCGAGCGCATCATATTCGTTCTGATGCTGTAAACCGCTATGCGTATATTTTCAGCAATGTTCAAACGTAGTCCCCCGGGATAATATTTATCAAAGCGATGGCGTTACGGATATTTCGGGGTGACTTTATCGCCGTCTGCCAGGAGGACGCTGGGCGCTTTTATAATTTTATCCCCTTCTTTGCAGCCGGATAAAATCTCATAATACGCGTCGCTGAAAATACCCGTTTTCACTTCGGCGCGGCGGACGGTGTTGGACTTCTCATCTAAAATAAAGACATATGCCGCCTTGCTGTCGAACTGTAACGATTCGACCGGTATCAGCAAGGCGTTACGGACGGTTGCGATGGGGATGGAAATATCGACATTGAAACCGATAATAATACTCGTATCGGGCTGGTCTATCGTCACTTCCGCTTCCACCCCGCTGGAACTTCCGCTTGAACCGAGCAGCGAACTGATGTTGATGCTGTCGTTTGTGGTGGCGACGGGGCTGATATAGCTGATACGTCCCTGAAACGTGCTGCCGCCTGCCGAAGATATCTCGGCTTTTTGATCCACTTTCACTTTTAACACGTCATACTGCCCGAGTACAATCTTTGCCACAAAAGGATAATACTCGATGATGATTGCGCTTTTCTGCTGGCCGAGCAGCGAACTGAGCATACCTGTGATATCCGTTTTACCCGAGGTGACCGCGCTGATGATCGTATTGACGTCGAAACCCGCCGATGAAGTTCCGCTTTCGGGGGAATACACTTCGCCGGCCGTGATGTTAACCTCGCGAACAATCCCGTTTGTTTCGGCTGTCCAGCCGTTTTTGATCGAATCAACGGCTGCCTGGGTATCGTCGAGTGACTTTTTCGCGGCGTCCGCAATGGCCTTGTAAGCGGTGCCGAGCATTTGATTTGATTGTGTTTCAAGCATTGTCTGCTTGGCTTTTAACTGCAGCAGCTCGAGTTGTTTTTGGGTCAGTTGAGTCTCTTCACTCGATAGGCCGAACATGGAGGAAATATCGTAAGAAGCGCCCGAATTTCCGATAAGGCCTTGAAGCATTTGAAGGATTTGGGAAGAATTATTGCCCGATGACAAGAGCCGCTCAACAAGAGCGCCGAGCTGCGTATCGGTCAACGAGTCGCCCAAAATGGATTGGACCAGTTTGTAAACGGCATTTTGTGAATCACTGCCCGTGTCGTTATTGCTGCCGGGTTCATCCTGCGGTTGCGCATCCACCTTTTTCTGGAGAATGGCAATCTCCTCTTCGAGGAGAGGAATCTCTTTGTTGAGCTTTGCCAATTCGTTTTTTGAATCGGCAGCATTTGCGATATATTTTTCATAGGCCTCGTCCGCCGCCGCGTAGGAAGCTTTTTTTTCCGCTAGCACATCATTGAGAGAATACGGGTCGAAAGTGGCGAGAACGTCGCCGGCTTTCACAGACTGGCCGGTTTTCACCCTGACATCGACGACTTTCACCCCTTCGGGCAGGACAAACTTGCCCTGCTTCCCGGACTCGACCGTGCCGGAAGTTTCCAGTTTTTGCGTTACATCTCCCCTGCCGACCGTAACGATATCGAATGCTTCGCCTTTATCGGGCCTTAAAATATAATAGAGGAGCCCGGCAACGCAGGCCAGCACAAGAAACGATGCGATTGCAGCCGCCGCCTTCTTTTTTGTGCTCCATTTTTTCAACGCGTTCATGGAAACCCCTTTCAAATAATAAAAATCAATGCCGCTGATTTATACTACAACCCTCCCGGTAGTGTAAATAGCCGCATTGTGTAAATAATTTGTAAACAAATTTAAATAGCGCGCGCGCCGATATCGGTGCGGTAATGCATGTCTTCGAAACTGATTTTATCAATCGCTTGATAGGCCGCGCCGAGCGCTTCACGCAGTGAATTCTTCTGCGCTGATATGCCCAAAACCCTGCCCCCGTTGGTATAAAAGACGCCGTTTTTGCATAGGGTTCCGGCGTGATAGACAGTCACATCCTCTGCGCAGCCGCGGCTGTCCAAACCTTTAATTTCATAACCTTTCGCATAGGAAACGGGATAACCGCCCGACGCGAGAATCACGCAGGCGCTGTTTTGCCGGGACCATTCCAACTCCATTTGAGCCAGGTTGCCGTCGATTACCGCGTCGACAACATCTATCAATGGTGTTTTCAGCAGCGGCAGCACCACCTGCGTTTCGGGGTCACCGAAACGGCAATTGTATTCGATGACCTTCGGCCCCTGCGCGGTCAGCATGAGGCCGAAATACAGACAGCCCTTGAACTTTCTGTTTTCGGCGTTCATCGCGGCAATGGTGGGAAGGAAGATATGTTCCATGCAGAAGCGGGCATGCTCCTGCGTGTAAAAAGGATTCGGCGCGATAGCGCCCATACCGCCCGTATTGAGGCCACGATCTCCTTCAAGCGCCTTTTTATGATCCATCGATGAGATCATGGGTGAAACGGTTTCCCCGTCCGTAAAAGCGAGGACAGATACCTCCGGCCCGGTTAAAAACTCTTCCACGACGATTTTGCTTCCTGCGTCGCCAAACACCTTATCGTTCATGATGTCTTGCACGGCGCGTTGCGCCTGTTCGAAACTCTCGGCGATGATTACGCCTTTGCCGAGAGCCAAACCGTCCGCTTTGATAACCGTCGGATATTTGCCGACAGACGCGATATATTCGACGGCTTTTTGCGCGCAGTCGAAAACTTCATAATCCGCGGTAGGAATGGCGTACTTTTTCATGAGCGACTTGGCAAAAACCTTGCTGCTTTCAATTTCGGCCGCCTTTGCGCTCGGGCCGAAAACACGCAAGCCTGCCGCTTGCATCGCATCCGCCATGCCGGCCGCGAGCGGATCATCCGGCGCCACGAAAACAAGATCCGCTTTTTCTTCCAAAGCAAGCCCTACCATGGCTTCGATATCGGTAACCGGTACCGGGAAACACTGCGCATCGCAGGCAATCCCGCCGTTGCCGGGGGCGCAGATGACCTGCTTCACCCTGTCGCTTTCTTTCAATTTTTTAATCAGGGCATGTTCCCTTCCGCCGGAGCCAACCATCAGTATTTTCATGTTGACCGCCTTGTAATAAAAATTAATGTTTGAAATGGCGCATGCCTGTAAACAGCATGGCGATCCCCGCTTCGTCGGCCGCTTTAATGCTGTCTTCGTCCCGGATCGAGCCGCCCGGCTGAATAATGGCTGTAATTCCGGCCGCCTGAGCAGCCAGCACACAATCGGAAAACGGGAAATAGGCGTCGCTGGCCATGACAGAACCGCAGGCATTTTCACCCGCGTACTTGATAGCCAGTTCGAGCGCGGTGATGCGGTTGGTCTGGCCGGGTCCTATGCCGACGGTCCGTTGGCCTTTTGCCAGAACAATGGCGTTGGATTTCACATGTTTGACCACTTTCCATGCCGTCATCATATCTGCCTTTTCCGTGTCGCTCGGTTTACGCTGCGTGACGCAGACCAGTTCTGCTTCATCGAGCAGTTTGGTGTCGAGTTCCTGTACGAGCAGGCCTCCGGCGACCTTTTTCATATCGAGCGTTCCCGGACGGTTCGCCTCGGCCAGTTCGGGCAATTCAAGCAGCCGGAGATTCTTTTTCGCTTTGAGTATTTCAAGGGCCTCTGCGGAAAACGCGGGAGCAATAATTATTTCAAGGAATATATTCGCCATTTCCGCGGCTGTTGATGCGTCCACTTCGCGGTTAAGCGCGACAATACCGCCGTAAATTGAAACCTTGTCCGCCTCATAGGCGTTTTGATAAGCTTCAAAAATAGTCTCGCCCGTACCGACGCCGCACGGATTGGCGTGTTTGACCGCAACCGCAACGGGGATATCGAAGCTGAACTCTTTGATGACGTCCAGCGCGCCGTTGGTATCGTTGATGTTGTTATAGGACAGTTCCTTTCCGTGAAGTTGGACTGCGTGGGGCAGCGTATTTTCCGCGCAGCCGATTTCCGCATAGAACGCCGCATTTTGATGCGGATTCTCGCCGTACCTCATATCCTGTATTTTTTCGAAAGTCATGGTGAATTTATCCGGCATCGAGGTTTCGCCCCGCTGCGCGCGCAGATAAGTATTGATCATGCTGTCATACTGCGCCGTATATTCGAACACCGTGTTGGCGAGGCGGAACTTTGTCGGTTTTGTGACCTCGCCGTGCGCTTCGAGTTCCGCAAGTACCGTGTCATAGTCGCGCGGATCGACAACAACGGCAACATCCTTCCAGTTTTTTGCGGCGGCTCGCAGCATGGTCGGTCCGCCGATGTCGATATTTTCTACCGCTTCTTCAAGCGTGACGTCTTTTTTCAGAATGGTCTGTTTGAATGGATAAAGGTTGATGCAAACGATATCGATCGGGTCGATTTGAAGCTTTTCAAGCTGCTCCATGTGTTCAGGGTGGTCGCGCATCGCGAGAATGCCTGCGTGTACGGCGGGATGCAGGGTCTTTACCCTGCCGTCAAGGCACTCCGGAAAACCGGTGATATCCGATACGTTCGTGCAGCCGATACCGGCATCGGCAATCGCCTTTGCCGTTCCTCCGGTGGAGATGATCTCGTAACCGAATTCCGCCAGTTTTTGCGCGAAAGCAATGAGTCCGGTTTTGTCCGACACGCTGATGAGAGCCCTTTTCATCATAATATTCCCTCCGATATTTTTTTGCAGAGCATCGCTACGGCTTTGGGAAGGATTTCCCATTCGGCTTGCTCCATAATTCGCTGCTGCAACGTTTCAGGGTTATCCCCTTCCAGGACCTCGACTGCTTTTTGAAGAATGATTTCCCCGCCATCCGGAATCTCGTTGACCATGTGGACGGTTGCGCCGCTGACTTTGACGCCTTTTTCCAACGCCGCTCGATGGACCTTCAGGCCGTAAAAGCCGGTGCCGCAGAAGGCCGGAATCAGGGAAGGGTGAACATTGATAATCCTGCCCGGATAATGTTCAATCAGCGGCTTTCCGATAATCGGAAGAAAGCCCGCGAGCACAACGAGTTGTGCGTCGCAGGATTGAAGCTTATCAAGTAAAGCCATATCGAATGCGCCGGGGCTGTACTGCTTCTTATCAATTACACAGTAAGGGATACCGGCTTTTTGCGCCCTTTCAAGGGCGAATACGCCGGGTTTGCTGGATATGACGCAGACGATTTGGCCGCAGCCGAGTTCGCCGGCTGCCTGGGCATTGATCAGCGCCTGCAAATTGGTGCCTCCGCCGGATACAAGCACCGCGACGCGGACAATCCGGGATTTATCTATATAAGCAATACGCCATCATCCCCTTCCTTGACACAGCCCGCTTCGAAAGGTTTCTCGCCGCACGCTTCAAGGGTCTTAAAGGCTTCGTGCGCCTGTTTTTCCGCAACGCATACGCACATGCCCATGCCCATATTGAACGTGTTGTACATATCGCGCTCCGGCACACCTTCGGCTTGAATAGCCGAAAAGACCGCCAGCCGCGGAATGTTGCGTTTGGCAATCTGCGCGCAAAGCCCCTGCGGCAGCATACGCGGAATGTTTTCGAAAAAGCCGCCGCCGGTGATATGGGATACGCCGTGGATATCGACGGCTGAAAAAAGCTGCAGGATTTGCGTGACATAGATTCTCGTCGGCATCAGGAGCTCTTCGCCCAGCGTTTTCCCGAAATCGGCAACATAAATACGCAAACGTTCTTCGCTGATATTAAACAGTTTTCTGACCAGTGAAAAACCGTTGGAATGGACTCCCGAAGAAGGAAGGCCGATGAGGATATCCCCCGGACGGACTTTGCCGCGTGCCCGAATGCTTTCCATATCTGCCAGGCCGACGCAGAATCCTGCCAAATCATATTCTTCGGGCGGATAGAATCCGGGCATTTCAGCAGTTTCACCGCCGATCAGCGCGCAGCCCGCTTCCCGGCAGCCGTCCGCAACCCCCGAAACAATGTCCGCTATTTTTTCCGGAATATTCTTGCCTACGGCGAGGTAGTCGAGAAAAAACAGAGGTTTTGCGCCCGAACAGACAACGTCGTTGACACACATGGCGACGCAGTCGATGCCCACAGTATCATGTTTGTCCATCAGGAAAGCCACTTTGAGTTTCGTGCCGACACCGTCTGTGCCGGATACCAGCACCGGGCTTTTTATGCCGTTGAGATCCGGCTTAAAAAGCCCGCCGAATCCGCCGATGTCTGAAACCACGCCGGGTA
Organism: Bacillota bacterium; assembly: GCA_022706685.1. Classification (GTDB taxonomy): domain Bacteria; phylum Bacillota; class Clostridia; order Oscillospirales; family Acutalibacteraceae; genus UBA1447. The sequence goes on along the minus strand of JAKJCA010000001.1, from coordinate 5,012 downwards.
TTTTTGTTCTGGCAACATGTTTTTTGATCAGCTCGACCGATCTGTAGCCCGCGTGAACATCCACGCCCGCATTTTTATAGCTTGAGTTGTCGGTCCCCATTCGAAACCTCCGCTGTTAAAAAATTATAACCGTTCGAGTTTTTTGCTGAATTTGTCACCGCTTTTTCCCGCTTCAACCGGATAATGGCCGGTGAAACACGCGTCGCAGATCCCCCGGCTGCTCCCGGTTGCTTTTCGAAGCCCGCGAATGCTGAGATACCCGAGGGAATCCGCTCCAATCTGGAGCCTGATGTGTTCAGCCGCCTGCCTGCGCGCGAACAGCAGATCGTCCCGGCTGATATCGGTGCCGTAATGGCATGGATAAAGAAACGGCGGTGACGATATGCGCATGTGAACCGCGGATGCCCCCGCCCTGCGCAGATTCTCGACGATGTGGGCCGACGTGGTGCCCCGTACAATCGAGTCGTCTATGAGGACAACGCTCTTGCCGCGCACTTCGGCAGCGAGCGGATTGAGCTTGATCGCGACGGCCTTTTCGCGGGCCATCTGATCGGATTCGATGAACGTTCTGCCGACATACCGGTTTTTCACAAAACCGTACGCGAAACGTATGCCGGACTCGAAAGCATAGCCAAGCGCCGCATCGATACCAGAGTCCGGTATTCCTGCCACGATATCCGCCTCCGCCGGCTGTTCGAGGGCTAATTGCCTGCCTGCGTTGTATCTCGCCTCGTGAACACCCAGCCCGTTGATGATCGAATCAGGCCTTGCGAAGTAGACATATTCGAAAACACAAAAAGCGCCTTTTTCGGCTTTCGGAGTGCTGATGCTCGTGACTCCCTGCTTTCCGATTACCAGTATTTCGCCTGGTTCCACATCTCTGATGAGTTCTCCGCCGAGACTGGTGACGGCGCAGCTTTCACTGGCGACAACAAAGGCCTCGCCCACTTTTCCGAGACACAACGGCTTTTGGCCCCGCGGATCGCGGAATGCAATCAGCTTGCTTCGCGACATAAGCACGCAGCAGTAAGCGCCTTCCATCATCGGCATAGCGGCTTGTACCGCCTGCTCGAGTGTGCCCTTCAGCAGTCTTTGCCTGGCGACGAGATGTCCGATGAGTTCCGCATCGCTGTCTGTTTGAAAAATAGAACCGTCCTTTTCCAGATTTTGCCTTAAAGCATCGGCGTTAACCAGGCACCCGTTGTTTGCAATAGCGATGCTTCCCTTGGCATATCGCATCACAAAAGGCTGCGTACTGTCTTGCTGGGCTTCCAGCGACGATGAATACCGGACATGGCCGATCGCGCAAGACGCCGGATGGGAACGGGTCATGGAATCCATCACCGCTTCGCCGAATACTTCCGGTACGGTACCCATCCCTTTACGGCAGAAGATATCCGCTTCCTCGCTGTTGACGGCGATGCCGCAACTGGTTTGGCCGCGGTGCTGAAGGGCGTACAAGCCGAGATAAGTTTCATAAGCCGCCGGTTGCGACATGCAGCCGCTGATCCCGAAGACGCCGCATTCCTCGTCCGGTTTATCCTTGTAAAAGGTCACTCAGCATCCCTCGGTGGCGCATTTCGCCTGGATAGCGGCATCTTTTGCCGCGATATCGGCAGTCATCGAATCACGATAATCCGTCAAACGTTGAAGCAGTTGCGGTTCCTGCAGCGCCAGAATCCTGACAGCCAGCAGCGCAGCGTTTTTCGCTCCGTCGACAGCGACGCAAGCGACCGGCACGCCCGCAGGCATCTGGACGGTGGATAAAAGAGCGTCAAGCCCTTCGAAAGCGGAAGATTTAATGGGTATGCCGATGACGGGCAGCTGCGTTTGCGAAGCAATTACGCCGGCAAGGTGCGCCGCTTTCCCTGCGGCGGCAATGATAACGCCGAATCCCCTGTCCGCGGCGCCCGAAGCGAACTGCGCAACAGCGGAAGGGCTTCTGTGCGCCGAAAGGACGCGGGTTTCACATTCCACATCAAAGCTGCGCAATGTTTTAACCGCCTCGGATACAATCGGATAATCGCTGTCGCTGCCCATTACGACGGCAACCTTTTTCATCGGCACTCACCTTTCTCTTTCAACTGAAATGCATAAAATTGCTTTTGTCGACGGGTTACATTTTCCATTTTTCCGAAAGTGCGTCGATTTGCGACGCAAACTTTGCCAGGTCCTTGTTGCTGGCTTCTCTGTTGGCGTGAACAACTTGCATCAAACGATCACAGGCCGCAAGTAGCCTCTGATACAAGGCAGAGCCGCGTTTGTCTTTCAAGCTCTTGCTTCGTTGCGGCGAAACCGCTATACCATTATTCAAGCACTGCATAGACAGCAAGTCATAAACCGATGAATGGTTGGGCACCTCGACATTCAGCGCGAGTTTTTCCCGAAGCAGTTGGGCAAACCCTTCCGCCACGCTTTCTTCGCCGTGAACAACAAAGACTTTCTCGGGAGCCGGCTGAAAAGAGCTAATCCATTTAATCAGCCCCGTGCGGTCGGCATGGCCGCTGATGCCCTGCAGTTTGACAATCTCAGCATTGACTTTGATAGTTTCGCCAAAAAGTTTGACCTGCTGCACGCCGTCGAGAAGCAGGCGCCCCAATGTGCCGGCAGCCTGAAACCCGACGAAAATAACCGCGCATTCGGGGCGCCAGAGATTGTGCTTGAGATGATGTCGGATTCTGCCCGCCTCACACATACCGCTGGCCGAAATAATGACCTTGGGCTCCTGGTCGAAGTTGATCGCTCTGGAATCATCGCTGCCGACAGAAATCGACAGCCCGTCGAAAGAAAGCGGATTGATGCCGTTTTGAATCAGCGCAAGCGCTTCCTCGTCATAATAGCCCGCCACATTCTCCCTGAAAATATTCGTCGCCTCATTGGCGAGCGGACTGTCCACATACACGCGGAAACCGTCGTGCCCTTTCACAAGGCCTTTGCTTTTAATCTGTCTGAAAAAATAGAGCAGCTCCTGTGTTCTGCCGACAGCGAAAGACGGAATAACGACATTGCCGCCCCTGTCAAAGACGCGCTGAACGACATCGGCAAGCGCCTGGGCATAATCGGGTTCGGGCTCGTGCTCCCTGTCGCCGTATGTGGATTCCATCAGCACAATATCGCCCGCGGTGATATAGGAAGGATCTTGTATCAGCGGTTGGTTGATGTTGCCGATGTCGCCTGAGAAAACAATCTTCTTTGCGACGCCGTCTTCATTAACAGATACGATAATACTCGCGGACCCCAATAGATGCCCGACATCGATGAAGGTAATATCGACCCCGTCGCCGACGTTGATCGTTTGATTGTAAACACAGGCTCGAAACAGGCTGAGAGCCGTTTCCGCATCTTTCATCGAATACATCGGTTCGGCTTGATCCGCGCCGGCGCGCCGCTTCTTCCGGTTCTGCCATTCCGCTTCAAGTTCCTGAATATGCGCGCTGTCGCGAAGCATGATGGAGCAAAGTTCCGCCGTCGCTTCCGTCGCGTAAATATCGTCCCGAAATCCCAATTTCGCCAACAGCGGAATTCTTCCGGAATGGTCGATGTGCGCATGCGTCAGGAAGACCGCGTTAATTTCGGAAGGGACAAAGGGCATTTCTTGGCTGGCATACTCGTCCGGCCCCTGCTGCATCCCGCAGTCAATCAAATATTTTTTCGCATTCACTTCGAGGCAGTAACAACTGCCCGTCACTTCGTGCGCGGCGCCGTAGAAGGATAGTTTCATATGTCGGCAATCATCTTTTCGCTCAGTATTTCACAGGTACCGGCCGTTTTGCCGCCACGGATTCCTTGGCGGCCAGCGCGACGAGTAAGGACTTCAAGCCGTCATCGACGCTCGTCGGGGTGTTTTTGCCGTTTTGGATAGCGTCAATAAACTGCAAAACCTCGTCGCGGAAGGACTGCATATAGCGCTCGAGGAAGAAGTACAGCGGCTTTTCCGAACTGACACTGCATTCGTTCATCAACGTCACGTTATTGGGCGTATCGTTTTGAGCGTAAAGCGTGCCTTTGCTGCCGAACACTTCCACACGCTGGTCATAGCCGTAAACCGCTTTTCTGCTGTTGTCAATCACACCGACGGCTCCGTTGGCAAAAGTCAGACTGATGACCGCCGTATCGACATCGCCTGCCTCGCCGATGGCCGGATCAACCAGACAGGTAGCATTCGCATAAACTTCGGTGACTTCGCTGCCCGCGAGAAAACGGGCCATATCAAAATCATGGATGGTCATATCCAGGAACATGCCGCCCGAAACTGCAGAGTATTCAGCCGGAGGCGGCGCAGGGTCCCTTGAAGTGATTTTAATGATATGGACGTCTCCGATTTCGCCGTTGCGTGTCATTTGTTCGATACGGGCGAAATTATGGTCGAAACGGCGGTTAAAACCGACCTGCAGCTTGACGCCCGCTTTCTGAACGGCTTCGATGACGGCATACACTTTTTCGGGTGTAAGGTCAACGGGTTTTTCACAAAAAATGTGTTTCCCCGCCGCCGCGGCTTCCACCGCGATATCCGCATGGGTATCTGTCGAAGAGCAGATCATCACCGCGTCTATCTCCGGGTCGGCAAGCATCTGGCGGTAATCGTCATAGATTTTTTCAATCCCGAGTTCCGAAGCGACAGCTTGCGAATTCGCCGCGTTGACATCGGTAATCCCGAGCACTTTGACCGATGGGATGTTATAGGTGACCGATTTCGCATGCAGGGATCCGATGCGGCCGACACCGATAATGCCAATGTTGAGCAGTTTCATCATATACCTCCGTTGAAATAAAATAGCGGCGCAAACGCAACGTCAAATCTTGTGTTTTACAGCGCCGTGATGCAAAAAAGTATACACCGCAACCGGGCAAAATGCAATCGCCGCAGCAGCTTTTTCCGTCACATGAAAGCAATATATCACGCGGATTGTAATATCAACTGCCCCGGTTGAAGAAAGAGAATAGCTCAACGGAGCGACTTCTTGTAAACTGTTGGTTACGACACGAACAAAGCACAAGGAGGCAGCCCGATG
>JAKJCA010000077.1 GCA_022706685.1 Bacillota bacterium | reverse complement strand
CCGCCGTAAAGGCCGGTCACCGCCCTTGCGGCGGAAGCGGAATGCAGGTGCCCGTAATAGCAGCGCGTTACGCCTTCTTCCGCGAGCACCGAAAGAATCGGCTCGCAGGCGCCGGCCGGCCCGACGGGCGGATAGTGAAGGAAAGCGACGGGCTCGCCGCCGAGTTGCTTCGCCGCGCGCACGGACGCCCTGAGCCGGCCCGCTTCGCGCCGGATCATCTTCGTATCCTGCGGCGTATTTTCCTCCATCAGCCAGCCCCTTGTACCGCATACGGCAATGCCGCCCGCGGCGTAGGCGTTGTTGTTGATGAAGAAAACGCTGCCGAAACCGTTGGCGTCCTTGAAAGCGTCCATTTTCGCCATGGTGGTCCACCAATAGTCATGGTTGCCTTTGACGAGCAGTTTCCTGCCCGGAAGCGCGTGGAGAAAACGGAAATCGGCGGCGGCTTCCTCCAGGCTCATCGCCCAGGAAAAGTCGCCGGCAATCACGACGGTGTCTTCCGGGCCGACGCGGGCGCGCCAGTTGGACTGCAGTTTTTCTTCAAAACCCGCCCAGCCCTCGAAAACATCCATCGGTTTGGAAGAGCCGAAAGACAAGTGGGTGTCGCCGATGACGAATAATGACATATCGTTCCTTTTCGCGCGGTTGCGTTCAGACGATTTGCAGGAATTGCTCGACCACCCCGGGCATTTCCCCGACGCTGCAGCTGCCCGTGAAGCGCTCCTCTTTGCCGCGAAGGTTCATCAGCTGCGGCGGGCAGTCGATGCCCGTAAAACTTTCGAGCGCCTCAATCATTTCAAACTCGCTGCCGGCGGCGAGTTCGGGGCGAAGCGCCGAGAGCACGCTGGCGCAGAACTTGAAAGGATTGGCCGTCGAAGCGACCAGCGCGGGGGTTTGGTCGCCGGACTCCTTGCGGTAATTCATATAGACATTGAGCGCAACGGCGGTGTGCGTGTCGCACAGGTAGCCGCGCGTTTCGAATATTTCGCGGATGGTCTGGGCGGTCCCTTTGTCGTCGCAGAAACCGGCGGAGAACCGTTCGCCGATTTTGCGCGTCAGCTCCCGCCCCACATCGTAGCTGCCCGCCGACGCGAGTTCCGCCATCCACTGGTTCACGCGCAGGGTGTCTTCATCCCCGAGCAGGTAAAGCAGGCGTTCGAGGTTGCTGGAGATGAGGATGTCCATCGAAGGAGAGGAGGTAGTGTAAAACGCCCGGTTGCGGTTGTAGCGCCCGGTTTGCAGGAATTCCGTCAGGACATTGTTGGAATTGGATGCGCACACGAAACGGTGAACGGGCACCCCCATCAAACCCGCGTAATAAGCAGCGAGAATGTTGCCGAAATTGCCTGTGGGAACAACGATGTTGATTTTACCGCCCGCAGCCACCGCGCCTTTCGCCACCATGTCGCAGTAGGCCGAAACATAGTAGACAATCTGCGGCACCAGCCTGCCCCAGTTGATCGAATTGGCCGAAGACAGCGAAATACCCCTTGCAGCCAGCCGTTGCTCAAACGCTTTATCGGTGAAGATTGCTTTGACGCCGTTCTGCGCGTCGTCAAAATTGCCTTTGATGGCGCAGGCGGAAACGTTGGATCCCTCCTGCGTGGTCATCTGCAGTTTTTGCATGGGGCTGACGCCGTCAACGGGATAAAACACAAGGATACAGGTGCCCGGCACGTCGCGGAAACCTTCAAGGGCCGCTTTGCCCGTATCGCCGGATGTGGCGACAAGGATGGCGATTTTATCGGCGGAACCCGTCTTTTCCGCGGAAACCGTCATCAGCCGCGGCAACAGCTGGAGGGCCATATCTTTGAAAGCGCAGGTCGGGCCGCGCCAGAGTTCCAGTATTTCGACGCCCGGTTCAAGGGTATGCAGCCCCGCGACCTCCGGGCTCGAAAATTTGCCGGCCGCATACGCGCCTTCGACGCAGCGCCCGATTTCCTCCGCGGTAAAATCCGTCAGGTATTTGGCGAGTATCCGTTTGGCCCTCTCCCTGTAACCGAGGCCGGTCAGCTCCCGCAGTTCGCCTTCTTCGAACAGCGGAACGCGCTGCGGAACAAAGAGCCCACCCTCCGGCGAGATGCCTTTCGCGATGGCTTGCGCCGAAGACAGGGATACCCGATGGTTTCTGGTGCTGGTATAATTCATAGTTTCCTCCGTAACCGCGGCGCTTTGGCCGGCCGGTAAAATGCTCTGCTCCGGTCCCGCTTCAAAGTCCGGTTCTCAACGGGCTGTCAAAAGCGTTGCGGATATGGTTGACGCCGTTTTGCCCGCCGTCGAGGTTTACTTCGATGATATCGAAGCGGGGCTGAAGCGGCCGGGGATTGTCCCTCAAATACTGCGAGGCTGTCGCGGCTATTTTGCGCTGTTTGGCAGGGTCAACGGCCTCGGCGGGGCTGAACAGCGCGTTTTTGCCTCTTGTTTTGACCTCCGCAAAAAAAATGCAGTCCCCTTCGGTGCCGATGATATCGATTTCGCCCAGACGTCCGGCATAGTTGACCGCGAGAATGCACATGCCGTTGTCGCGCAGATACCTCGCCGCGAGCGTTTCTCCAAGAAGGCCGGTTTTATTTTTGTGCAGGTTGACCGCCTCCTCCGGGCATAGGATTGAGTTTTTTCAGGAAGCTCACTCTGTGGACCGGCGAGACGCCGTAGCGTTCGATGAGGCTGTAATGCAGCGGCGTACCGTAGCCTTTATGCTTTTCAAAGGCATACTGCGGATACTCGAGCGCCAAAGCCTGCATGTAACGGTCCCTGCTGACCTTCGCGAGAATGGAGGCGCAGGCAATCGACGCGCTGAGCGCGTCGCCTCCGACGAGCGCCTTGCTGCGTATGTCCAAGCCGGGAAGCAGGCTGCCGTCGACCAGGCAAAGGTCGGGACGTACGGACAGCTGCCCGACCGCGCGCCTCATGGCGAGGAAAGTCGCCTGCAGAATATTGAATTCGTCGATTTCCTTTTCGTCTGCGGATGCGACCGCCCAGCTCACAGCGTTTCGGGTTATATCTTCATAGAGTTTTTCCCGTTTTTTCGGCGAGAGCTTTTTCGAGTCGTTGACGCCTTCAATCAGGAGGCCTTCCGGCAGAATGACAGCCGCGGCAAAAACAGGCCCCGCCAAAGGCCCCCTGCCGGCTTCATCGATGCCGCAGACCGACTTGTAACCCGCCAGGGCGGCTTTCGTTTCATAAGCGAGCCAGTCCATCACGCTTCCTCCGGGGTTTCGAGGCTGATTCTGCCGAGTTTCCCGCCCCGGAATTCGTCGAGAAACACCGCGGCCGCCCTCTCGGTATCGGGTTGTCCGCCCGCGGCGCGCATGCCTCTTTTCAGGGCGACGCTTTCCAGCAGAGCGGCGCCGTCGAGAGCCAAGGGCGTGTCAAGCGCATAACGCGCCTGCAGCCGCCCGGGGCAGCGCTCCGCAAGCAGCGCCAGCAGCCTCGACGCCACGGTTTGCGTATCGGTGACCGAATCTTTCACCGCGCCGATAAACGAGAGTTTATCGCCGACAGCGGGATCGTCGAATTTCGGCCACAGGACGCCGGGCGTATCGAGCATCTCCAGGCCCGCCCCGATGGGAAACCACTGGTTTTGCCTGGTGACGCCGGGTTTATCGGCGGTTAGGGCTTTTTTACGGCCGGCAAGCTTGTTGATAAAAGTCGACTTGCCGGTATTGGGGATGCCCAGCACCATGACACGGACGGCTTTGCCGGCCATGCCTTTGGCCAGGTTGGATCGTGTTTTCCCCTCCACATGACGGGAGAGCGCCGTTTTGAACTGTTTGAGGCCTCTGCCGGTCTTGCAGTCGACCGGTATCGCCGTGAGCCCCGTTGCGGCGAAATGGCGCACCCACGCCGCGGTGACGATGTCGTCGGCGAGGTCGCACTTGTTGAGCAGGACGATTCTGGGTTTCCCGGCGGTCATGCGCGCGATGTCGGGATTTGCGCTGGCGCGGGGAGCGCGGGCATCCAAAATCTCCGCCACGGCGTCGACCAGGCGCAGGTTTTCCCGAATCTGCCTGCCGGTTTTGGCCATATGCCCCGGAAACCACTGGACATTCTGCTTGACAAAATCGCTCATCGGGCTACTCCACCATCCCGCTGCCCGCGGGCGAAAAACGGTAAAATACCTTGCCGAGCATGTAATTCTTTTCAATGAAGCCGATTTGATCGCTGCGGCTGTCTGTGGAATTGTTGCGGTTGTCGCCCATCACGAAATAGCAGCCGTCGGGCACCTTCACCGGGTATTCCCGGTCATATAAATCATTGGTGCTGCCGACAACGTAGGGTTCTTCGAGAACGATGCCGTTGATGAGGACCACCCCGCGCGCCGCGTCGATGTCGACCCATTCGCCCGGCAGGCCGACGACGCGCTTGACGATGGGTTCGTGAATCGAGTTGGGCTGGGTGATGATCACAATGTCTCCGCGCTGCGGCCGGGGGAGAAACGCCGTGACAATCAGCCTGTCGCCGTCGAGAAGGGTATCGTTCATCGAGGGGCCGATGACTCCCGCGATACGGAAAACAAAGGTGAACAGCAGCATAATGACGATCATCGACGTCATCAGGATAGACATGAAATCATAGATGAGGGAAAAAAAGCCGTCGGTACGGTTCATGGCGTTACCCTCCTATGCGCGGCGACTGCGCCAGCAGGGCGAAGTCGTCAAAGGGAAACAGCCGCACCTTGGCGACGCCAAGGATATACCTCTCGTCGATAAAACCGATTTCGCTCGAGCGGCTGTCAAGGGAATTATTGCGGTTGTCGCCCATGACGAAAACGAAGCCCTCGGGAACCGTGAGGGGAAACTTCACGTCGAACGAGCGGCTGGTGGGCTGGCGGATATACTTTTCGTCAAGGATTTCGCCGTTGACGCTGACTTCATGGTTGACAAAGTCGATGTCGAGCCTGTCGCCGCCAAGGGCGATCACGCGCTTGATGAGCGGCTCGTGCATTCTGTTGGGCTGTGTGATGACGACAATATCGCCGCGCTTGACTTGCAGCGTAATGCCCGACACGGCAACCCAGTCGCCGTCTTTGAGGGTATCGAGCATGGACTCCCCCTCGACCCCCACCGGCCTGAACACAAAGGTGAACAAAATAAAAATGATGATGACCGCCCCGAGGACGGAATCGAGCCAGTCGTAGAAGAAAGCCCAGGCGCCGGGCTTTTTCTTTTTCGTTTCCCGGGGGATATTGTCTATATAAAACTCGTCAACTCTTCGCATGGATACACCCTGCTTTGATATACAAAAAGGCAGACCGTAGGCCTGCCCCCGTGGTTGGCTTGCTCAAAAGCCCCGGTCAACCGAGCTTTTGCTTGACCTTGGCGGCCTTGCCGACCTTGCCCCTGAGGTAATACAGCTTGCTGCGGCGAACCTTGCCCGACCTGACCGTCGCGATACCGGCGATGTTCGGGGAATGAACGGGAAAGACACGTTCGATGCCCACGCCGTAGGAAACGCGGCGGACGGTGAAGGTTTCGGAAATGCCGCTGCCCTTGCGGGCGATAACAGTGCCTTCAAAGACCTGGATTCTTTCGCGCTCGCCTTCGCGGATTTTTACCGACACCTTGACGGTGTCGCCGATTTTGAAGGCGGGAATCTCGGTTTTGAGCTGGTCCTGGGCAATCATTTTCAGCGGGTCCATGGGGTTATTCCTCCAGTTTTTCAGCCGTTCATACGCACCGGGGCGCCAGAGGAACGACAGCTTTAATGTGTGGCATTAAACTCCGTCTTGGCAGACGAAAACAAATGCTGGAGTATCATAGCACATCTCAAGGCGCGTTTCAAGTATTATTTTTATCATTATGATACGCGGTATTATTACGAAAATGGCATTAAATCCTCCATCAAGAGAACCTCCCGAACAACCAACTGCGTCTCGGGGCGGACGGCGCTTTCGCGCTCGAGCGCGCCGGTGAGCAGGAAGGGATTAACGTTGTTTTCGATACCGGCGGACAACGTCGCGCCGATGCGCACCGACGTTCCCTGCACAGAGGCTTCGAAACGCTGCAGATGTTCGCAGAGGTCAATCGTTTTTAGGACTTTTGCGCGGCCCTTCTTCGCGGTCTTCTGCGCGGCAAGCGCGCCTTGTTCCACCAGCCTGACGGCTGTCTGGCGATACAGTTGCGCGTCCTGCACGCACGCGAAATCGAGCGTCAGATCGTAAGACGCATATCGAATCCTGGCGGGCGGATGCACCGGAGGCGCCGCGCCGACAATCCGGATGCCTTCCGGCAAGGCAGCGCCGAGTTTGGCGGCGGCTTCTTGAGGCCCCTCGCCGTCTATGAAAATAACATCCATTTTCTCCGCCAGGCCCTCCTGCCCGAGGGGGAGTGGCAGAGCAAAGGTGATATACGGGTGCGGGTTGAAACCCTCGGTATATTTGACGTCGAGGCCGGTCCGCCTGAGCGCCCTGGTCATGCAGCGCACCAGGTCGAGGTGGGAAAGATACCTCGCAGCGCCGGTTTTGGAAAAGGTGAACCTAATCGTTTGCATCGCAGCTGCCTCCGTTGAGCGCATTCGCGCCGCAGCCGGCGCATTTTTCCCTGCAGGAAGGCGTCGTTTCGGCCCTGCGTGCCCTGGCGTTTTCACGCTCCAGAAAAGCGCGGGAAACCCCGTAATCGAGCACCTCCCACGGCAGGAACTCCTCAAAGCCCTTTCGCCTGTTGGCGTAGAAAGACGGGTCCAATCCGCAAGACGCAAAGGCGGCCTGCCATAAGGCGGGCTGAAAAACATCGTCCCAGCCGTCGAAACGGCAGCCGCTTTTCCAGGCCGTTTCGATAACCGCCGCCAGCCGCCTGTCGCCGAGGGCAAACACCGCTTCAAGCGCGCTCATTTCGCGGTTATGGAAGCTCAGCCGTATCTTGCGCGATTTGACAAGGCTCTTGAGATATGATTGTTTTTCGGCTATCTCGGCGGCCGTATTCTGCGCCTCCCACTGGAAAGCGGTGAAGGGTTTGGGCACGAATGTGGCGACGGAAACCGAGACCGTCACGCTTTTGCCTTTCGGGCGCGATGGGTTGGCGTAGTAGAGATCGACGATTTTCTGCGCGAGCGCGGCGATGCCTTCGATGTCTTCGGGGGTTTCCCCGGGAAGGCCGAGCATAAAATACAGCTTGACGCTTACCCAACCGGCCGCGAACGCCTCCGCCGCGGCGCTTAAAATCTCCTGCTCGGTGATGTTTTTGTTGATGATGTCACGCAAGCGCTGGGTGCCGGCCTCCGGCGCGAAGGTCAGGCCGCTGCGCCGGACGGGGGTCAGTTTTTCGGAAAGTTCTCTGGAAAAACTGTCGACCCTCAGCGAAGGAAGGGAAAGGTTGACGCGCTTCGCGTTCGTCCATTCCAGCAGGCTTGCCGCGAGCGGTTCGATGCGCGTATAATCGCCGGTACTCAGCGAACAAAGGGAAACCTCGTCGTAACCCGTGCTTTCGCAACCGGCAAGGCACTGCGCGTTGACCGTTTCGGGTGATTTCTCCCTGACCGGCCTGTAAATATAGCCGGCCTGGCAAAAACGGCAGCCTCTGACGCAGCCGCGGAAAACCTCCACCGAGACCCTGTCGTGCACGGTCTCAACGGAAGGCACCACATAACTCGTTGGCACAAACGCCCGGTCGAGATTGCGCACAAGGCGTTTGCGCACTTTTTCCGGCGCGCCGGAACCCGGGCGGGGCAGCACCGCCCGTACGGTGCCGCCGGTATTGTAAACGACCTCGTACAGCGACGGGACATAGACGCCCTTGATACCGGCCGCGGCTTGAAGAAAAACGGCTTTCGAACTGCCCGCCGCTTTGTGTTTTTTGTAAAGGTCGAGCAATTCGCCGACGACCTCCTCCCCTTCGCCCGGCAGGAACATGTCGAAATATTCGGCAAGAGGCTCCGGATTGCAGACGCAGGGGCCTCCCCCGATGACGAGGGGGGCGAGGGCGTTTCGCTCGGCGGCGCGCAAAGGCAGGCCGGCAAGGTCAAGCATGTTGAGCACGTTGGTGTAACTGAGTTCGTACTGCAGCGTAAAGCCGATGATATCGAATCCGCGCAGGGAATCGCCGCTTTCGAGCGCATACAGTTCGACTCCCCGCGAGCGCATCTCCTTTTCCATATCCGTCCAGGGCGCGAAAACACGCTCGCACCAGCTGTCGGGCCGTTCGTTGATGAGCGAGTAAAGGATCTTCATACCCAGGTGGGACATGCCGATTTCATAAGTGTCCGGAAAACAGAACGCAAAGCGGATGTCAACGGCGCCCTTGTCTTTCAGGACGCTGTTGAGTTCGCCTCCCGTGTAACGGGCCGGTTTCTGCACCCGTGGGAGTATTGGTTCGAGTTGTTGCTGCAGCATGCGTCTCTCCATCCGCGAATAAAATCAGGCAGGACCGCCGGTATCAAAAAGGGAGCGGCTGTTTCACCTGCTCCCCTCTTTGCCGACGTATCCCGGCTCTTTACAGTTCCAAGCCGGCCGCTTTGCGCAGAGCCTCGACGCGGTCGGTGCGTTCCCATGTCAGATCGATGTCGGTTCTGCCGATGTGTCCGAAGGCGGCGAGGTCTTGATAAATCGGCCTCTTTAAGTCCAGTTGGGCGATAATGCCCGCCGGTGTTAAATCAAACACCTCGGAAATAATGCCCGAAAGGGCGCAGTCGTCGATGACGCCTGTGCCGAAGGTGTCGGCCATGACCGATACCGGGCAGGCGATGCCGATGGCGTAGGCAAGTTCCACCTCGCACTTTGCGGCGAGGCCGGCCGCGACGATATTCTTGGCGACATAACGGGCGGCATAACTGGCGGAACGGTCGACCTTGGTCGGGTCCTTGCCGGAAAACGCGCCGCCGCCGTGCCGGGCGTAACCGCCGTAGGTATCGACGATAATCTTGCGCCCGGTCAGGCCGCTGTCCCCGTGCGGGCCGCCGATGACGAAGCGTCCGGTGGGATTGACATGGATGACCGTCTCGCCGTCAATCCACTCGGCGGGAATCACGGGTTTGATGACCTGTTCGATGATACCGCTGCGAATGGTTTCCAGTTCGACGCGCTCGCTGTGCTGGGAGGAAATGACAATCGTATCGACCCGAACGGGCTTGCCGTTTTCGTCGTATTCGACGGTGACCTGGGTTTTGCCGTCCGGCCTGAGATAGTCGAGGATGCCCTCGCGGCCGACGTAGGTCAGCCGACGCGCGAGGCGGTTGGCCAGCGAGATGGGCAGCGGCATCAATTCGGGCGTTTCGTTGCAGGCGAAGCCGAACATCATGCCCTGGTCGCCCGCGCCGAAACGGTCGACGCCCAGCGCGATGTCGGGCGATTGGGAGTCGATGGCGGTGACGACGGCGCAGGTATTGCCGTCAAAACCTTTTTCGGAACTGTCGTAGCCGATGCCGCAGACAATCTCCCTGGCGAGCTTGGGGATGTCGACATAGCAGCCGGTCGTGATTTCGCCCAGGACGACGATCAGGCCGGTGGTGCAGCAGACTTCGCAGGCGACCCGTCCGTCGGGATCCTGCGCGAGGATGGCGTCGACGACGCCGTCGGATATCTGGTCGCAAATCTTGTCGGGATGGCCTTGCGTGACCGATTCGGATGTGAAAAGCCGCTTTGACATGGAATAACCTCCGATAAAAAAATGTACGCTCGCAGTGTTCTGCGGGCGCAAGAATGAGGACGAACCTTATCTTTCGGTAAAACCGCAGGATTTGGCACCTTGTAAAGGGTTTTACCTTTCCAGGTTGCCGGGCTTCTTAGGGCCTGTACCCTCAGCCGCTCTTAATAAGGACTATTCAATTGTGATTTTATTCTAATGCTTACGAGATAGAATGTCAAGCGAATTGCTCCGGCAGAACCGCTCATTTCTTCAATTTGCACCTGGGGGGCGCAAGCAGGTCGAGTTTGACGAGGATGCTTCTCAGCGGATAAAAGAGGATACCCGCAAAAATCGAGTTGAGCCCCGCTTTGATAAGGTTGAACGGGATAATCGCCGGCACCAGCAGGCTTTTGACAAATTCATACGGAGCGCCCATAAAGCGGACGGTGAAAAACAGGTTGAGCGGGATCATGATTCCGGTCATCGCAAGCGCGCCGAGAACCAGCCCGATAATCAGCGAGGCGACGGTTTGATATTTGCGGTACACCAGTCCGGAAACGAGCACCAGCATGCCGGAAGCGCAGAAGTGCATGAGGATGCCGATCCAGCCGCTCGAGGCGCTGATGGTAATCCCCTGAATAAGGCTGACCAGCAACAGAATCAGCAAGCCCGAACCGGGCCCGAAGAGCATGGTGCCGATCAATACGGGCACGTCGGCGACATCGTATTGCAGGAAAGGCGCCGATGGAAAAAAAGAAAGCAGAGGGACCACATACAGCGAAACGATGGAAACCGCCACCAGCATCGCCATCTGCGCCATTTGCGAAACATTGTATTTGAGTTTTTTGTCCATGCTCAACGCTCCCAAAAAAAACGGCACCCCGTGAAAATACGGGGCGCAAAGGCGCGAACAAGCGCTGCCTCTCCCATCCGGACTATACCGTCGGCCCCGGAATTGCGCCGGGTCAGCCGTTTTTGCGGCTCGCGGGCTATACTTC
>JAKJCA010000076.1 GCA_022706685.1 Bacillota bacterium | reverse complement strand
CGAGCCATACGCCGCGCAGGTAGTCGCGCGCGCGAAACACGATTTCGCCGTCATAAATTTCGACATGGATGCCGGTGCCGATTCTATCGTAGGTTCCGTCCGGCGCTTTGCCGAAGGACGGTACTTCCACAAAATAAACCGTACCCGACCGGGTCACGGTATCTGCGTTAAAGCCCGTATGGCGGTGGCCGAAGATATAAAAAATATCCAGCTTAGCGTCGTATTTCATCAGGACGCCGAGCAGCGCCTGCTCCTCTTCGCCGACGTCGGCCGGCGGCTGGTGGTTGACCACAAAGACCGGTTTGCCTTTTTCCGCCGCCCCGGCCAGCTCGCCGTCGAGCCAGCGGAGCTGCCGTTCGGAAAGGCTTGTGCCGCGGCGTTCAGAGGCCTCGGTGTTGAGAATGATAAACGTGAAGCCCCCGATGACCCGGCTGAAATAGACGGTATCCGTTTCGATACCGGCTGTTTGACGGAGAAAATTAAGGTATTGCTGCCGGGTCGCTTCATAAGGGAACAGAAATACCCCGTCTTTTAACATCACGCCGCGTGCGTCATGGTTGCCCATGGCGGGCAGAATATGCCGCGCGCCGCAAAACCGCCCGAGCGCGGCGGAGAGGCGGCGGTATTCGCCGGCGGCCGCGTTTTCGGTCATGTCGCCGGCGATAATCAGCACGTCGGCCTGCGTCTGCGCGCGTTTCATATCCGACAACGCCGGTATCAGCGGCAGCACGCTGCCGCCGCCGAAAGCGGGTCCGACGTGCGTATCCGCCAGAATGTCCACGCTCAGGCGCAGGTTCCGTTTGTCAAGCGGCCGCAGGGACATCGGGCCGAGCATCGTCAGCACGCTGACGAAAGCCAGCAGCAAAGCGGCGGCCTTTTTTATCCGGTTGACAGTTATCATCTCACACCTCTGCGCAACGGCTTTTCTACCGGTCCGGACGGATATCCAGCAGCCAGACCCCGGGTATCGCCTTCACAAGCCCCGTCCCCATGTTCAGCCAGCTGATACAGCGGTCTAAAACAGCGCTGTCAGCCGTGACGACCCCAGGCAGCGCGCCGAGCAGACGGTCGACGCCGCCGACGGTCTGCGCCTCGGCGGGGAAACCGAGCGTACGCGCCGTTTCGTTGATCAGCGTTTTCAGACGGCCGGAGTTGGAAACCGGCGCGTCGAGGTAAACGGCGGCCTTCGCGGCTCCCAGTTCCCACAGGCCGCCGACAAGCAGGCGCACGGCCTCGTACGTTTTATCGATGATACGGTACGTTCCGCGCAGCCCCGCAAGGTCGCGCACGGTGCCGTCCATACAAAAGAACACCGGTGAGCCCGAAAGCGCGACCTCCAGCGCGATGACGGCGTTGAAACCGTCGACGTGCACCTCGCCGCCGGGCAGGCCGGAGACGCCGCAGAGCTGTTTGGCCAGCCGCGAGGCCAGGGCATCCTGCGGCGATACGGTGCGCACCACGGCGGTACGCTGGCGCGCCGTCAGCTGATAGCGGTCGCCTACAAGGGACGCAGCGCCCTGCGGCGAGTAGCCGCGGTCGCTGAGATACAGAAAATCCGCGGCGGCGGTTTTGAGCTTATCCAGCTGCGCTGCCGCGAAATCCTTTTCGTCCCCGGGAAAAAATCCGCGCCTTGACGCTGCGGCCATTCTTCTCCCCCGTTGTGTATGACGTTGCCGGCGAATCTATTGTAGCGGTAAATTGGCGCCGGGACAAGGCGGCAGGCCGCGGGCCCCCGCCGGTTCACGGCGCTTCAAGCGCTGCTTCCAGGCAGGCGCGTATTTTCTCTTTGGTCGGGACGCCTTCGTGCAGTTTTTGCCCGCCCAGCCAAATACAGGGCACATAGTAGTAATTGTAGGTGCGCGCCAGGGCCGCGTTTTCGCGTTCTTCGATTCTGTTGATTTGCACCGCGGCGAAAGCCGGATTTTCGTTTATCAGTTCGCTGATAAAATCGTCGGCCCTCTTGCAGAAAGGGCAGCCGCGCAGATAAAAATAGGTGATTTCTTTCATATTGCCTCCCCGGCGGCCTATGGTTGAACGGCGCGTTATGTCAGCGCCCGGCGCTCAAGGCATCCGGCCCCCGGTATTGCGCCGCGGCGCCGAGTTCCTCTTCAATGCGAAGCAGGCGGTTGTATTTACAGACGCGCTCGCCGCGGGAAGGCGCGCCGGTCTTGATCTGTCCTGCATTGACGGCGACCGCGAGGTCGGCGATGGTCGTATCCTCCGTTTCGCCGGAGCGGTGCGAAATGACGGTGGAAAATCCGGCTTTCCGCGCCATGGAGACGGCGTCGAGCGTTTCGGTCAGGGTACCGATCTGGTTGAGTTTGATGAGAATCGAATTGGAAGCGCCCAAGCGGATACCTTTTTCAAGCCTTCGGGTGTTCGTCACGTACAGATCGTCGCCGACGAGCTGCAGCCGATTGCCCAGCGCGGCGTTGAGCGCCTGCCAGCCCGCCCAATCCTCCTCGGCGAGGCCGTCCTCGAGCGAAATAATCGGGTAGTCGGAAACCAGACGCTCCCAATAGCCGACGAGCTCCGCCGCGCTCATGCGGATGCCCTTTTTCGGCAGCAGGTAGCTGCCGTCGGGCTGCATCCATTCGCTCGGGGCGGCGTCGATGGCGATGGCAACCTGTTTGCCGGGCTCGTACCCTGCGTTTTCAATGGCTTCGACAATGGCGCGGATGGCATCCTCGTCTTGCGCAAAATCGGGGGCGAAGCCGCCCTCGTCGCCGACGGCGGTGCCCAGCTTGCGGGCTGAGAGAATCTTTTTGAGGTGATGAAAAACTTCCGCCCCCATGCGCAGCGCCTGAGAAAAGGATTCGGCGCCGACCGGCATGATGAGGAACTCCTGAATATCGATATTGTTGGCCGCGTGCGCGCCCCCGTTGAGGATGTTCATCATCGGCACGGGCAGAACGCAGGCCCGGAAACCCCCGATATAACGGTAAAGCGAAAGCCCGCCCGCGGAGGCCGCCGCCTTTGCGCAGGCAAGCGAGACGGAAAGGATCGCGTTGGCGCCGAGGTTCGATTTGTTTTGCGTCGCGTCGAGTTCAAGCATGGCGCGGTCGATATCGCTTTGCAAAGCGGCGTCCCTGCCTTTCAGCAGGGCGGCGATCGGGCCGTTGACATTGCCCACCGCCTTAAGGACGCCTTTGCCCATATACCTGGCGGCGTCGCCGTCGCGCAGTTCGAGCGCTTCGAAAGCACCGGTCGATGCGCCCGAGGGTACGGCGGCAGTCCCTTTGGCGCCGCAGGCGAGGGTGACGTCGGTTTCCACCGTCGGGAAACCGCGCGAATCGAGGATTTCACGCGCGCGGATGGTTTCAATGGCGGTCGGGTTCGTCATGGCAAACACTCCTGACTCTAGCGGCGTAACGGGATCATGCATTGCTTATTATAGCAGTAAAATCGATTTTGGGTATTTTTCTTACCTCTCAGCCGCCTTCGGCGGCAGCTCTCCTAACATAGGAGAGCCAAGAACGGGGGCAAGAACTGAAACCAAGGACAGAGGATAAAAACGGAGATCCAATGGCAAAAATTTAAGAACGGGGCATCAAGCCGTAGGATGATTTTGAAAAGAGCATATTGGTTCCCTTGCCTCTCCTTTGAAATGAGAGGTGGCAGGCGTGAGCCTGACGGAGAGGTCGGGAACCGAGTGTAACTACCTCTCAGCCGCCTTCGGCGGCAGCTCTCCTAACAAAGGAGAGCCAAGAATTGGGAACAAGGAACGGGGTGCTAAACCGGATGATGATATTAAAAAAGCATATCGACTTTCTTGCCTCTCCTCGGTGAGGAGAGGTGGCAGGCGCGAGCCTGACGGAGAGGTCGGAGTATTATTTATTAACCGATAGTTTTTCGCGGACAATTCGGTCAATCTGTTCGCAAACTTCATCGAAACTGACGTTTATATCCAGATTTGAAAATCTCAGAACCTGCAAGCCATGTTGATTTAACATCACTGTCCGTTCGTTGTCATAATCCAAGTTTTCCTCAAAATAGTGCTGAGAGCCGTCGAGCTCTATAATCAGTTTTGCGCTTGCGCAGTAAAAATCGGCAATATAATGGTCTATAATTCGTTGCTTATACCATTTTTCAGGCCGCCCTCTTAGAAAAACATACCACAGGCGACGTTCTTGCGGCGTCATATTCTTGCGAAGTTCTTTTGCGTGGTTCAGCAGGACGTTTTTATCGTGCAATTTGGGGTTACTTTTCATACTACCTCTCAGCCGCCTTCGGCGGCAGCTCTCCTAACATAGGAGAGCCAAGAACAAGGAGCCAAGAGCGGGATGCCAAAAACGGGTTACCAAAAACAGAGAATAAAGGGAGCGCCAAGAACGGAAATTAAGAACGGGATGCCAAAGGCAGCGGTAAAAAGCGGGAAGTTTGGAACATCATGCAATCTTTGATCGCGTAACGGCGAGAAAAACGGGTGTTTTAATATTTTTTAAAGCCCGCTTTGAGCATCAGGCCTTTCATTCCGACAACCTCGGCGGGGTCATAACCGGCCAGCTTGACAATCTGCCGGCCGAAGATGCTGTCGCCCTCTACCCTGCCGATGACTTTCTCCTGCCTGGTGACGCCGCGCACATACTCGTCTGTCACGGTTTGGTTGTAGCGGTACAAGGCGCTGCCGCCGACGACCGTCTTGCCGGCTTCGTCGACGGTATAGACGTCCAGATGATAAAACCAGTAGGAGTAAGCGCCGATGGCGACAAGGACAAGGCTCAGCAAGCCAGCCATAATGCCGTTGACGATTCTACGCGCTTTCATCAAATCCCTCCGATTCTCAAACGGTCACGCCCCAAGCGCCATTTCCTGCAGGCAACTCAGCAGGCGCGAGGCCTCGACAAGGCGGTAAAACGCCTGTTCGATTATGTGAAGGATGATGCCGAAATCAAAAAAGGGCGTGTTATCCTGCGCCGGCGCGCCGTCATATTTAAGCATAAACGGCTGAGTATACAGTATGCCGCCCTCGCCCCAGACCTCCGCGCGGACATAGCTGCCGATGGCGCCGGCATGTTCGGCCAAATCAATGGTATCGCCCGTGCAGATGACCTTGCCGTCGGCGACCCAGTGGATGATTTTTTCGTTGACTGCGTCAACGGTGATGGTATCCGCCGTTTCATCCACGGCGATGCGCGTGACCTTCGGCTGCGGCGTACCGGCGGGCGCCACCCAGGCGGCGCCGAGAGCAAGGCCGGTCTCCGCTTCAAGACGCGCGAGTTCCGCGGCGTTGTTGATTTTCCTCGAGCAGGCGAAAAAGGCGCCCTGTTCCATACAGGCGCGCAGGTTTTCAAGGTTGTTGGAGGGCATGCACATGATTTCCCAGGCCGTATCGATGCCCGATAGACTGTGCGCGTCGCTGTTGGCGAAGGCGAAAATATTCCTGCCCGAAGGGACCACCCGCATTAGCAGCTTATCCCACAGGATACGGTCGTTTCCGGTCCTGTCGCTCATATTGAAAATTTCCATACCCAGGCAGCTCCCGTATTTTTTGAAAAGCGCGGCAAACTGACTGACGACATATCTGTTGTGCGCGCCGGTTTCGTTATAGGCGTTTTCCGGCGTTTCGCCGTTGGCGCGCGCGTAGTCGCCCGGATGGTTGATAAAACTCACGCCGCCGGTTTTCTCCACCCCGCCGAGGATATAATCATAATAACCGGTCCCGCCGAGGTATCCGTCGCCGAAATCCGTGAAAAAACTGTTGACATGCGTGCTGTCGAAAGACCCCGCGTTGTGTTCGATGCCGAGCGGTACCCTCAGCATACCCCTTGCGCCCCTGTCGGCACCGGCGCTGATTTGGGCGAAACGTTCCTCTGACAGCGGCGTAGGCCGCGAGCCGGGGTCGCGGATATTCAAAACAAAGGTAATCAGGGGGTTCACATTGAGCCGCGTCCAGCCCCTGTCCACCGTCGCATGGTCGGTCATCGCCAAAATGTCGTAGCCGAGCTCGTAGTGACGCTCCACCATAACGGAAAAGTCCGAGCCGTCGCTGACGTTGGAATGGGTGTGAAGGTTGGCCTTGAATTGGCCGGTCGTGCTCCAGTCCACCGCGGCGTATGGGTTGATAACGGTGTAGCCGCTGTCAGACGCGGAGGCGGCGGGCGGAGCGGCGAACAGGAGGACGGCGGCGTAAAGGACGGCGGAAAGGGTTTTTTTCAAGAAAGAACGTTTCATATCAACGGCCACCTCCGTGACGGCATGTTTCAAAAGACGATAAATCAGTATAACATATTTTGATTTCCGTTGAATACCGCGCAAATTACGGCGGCGCGAGCGCACTGCCCGCCCATACCCTTTTCCCCGAAAGAGGAATGAATTGAAATGGGCGATGGCGGTATTCCGAAGCGCAAATACCAAATCCTTTATTGGGCGGGCTTCGCGCGTTCGACCCGGTTTGAGGGCGGACACGGCCCTCGATATTTCTACCTCTCAGTCGCTTTCAGCGACAGCTCCCCTAAACATAGGGGAGCCAAGGCGGTGGGGTGTAAAGACGGGAGGGAGCCAAGACGGATGGGAGCCAAGGCGGGGCCAGAGGCGGAGGGGGCGATTTTAGTGGGAGCAAAGGCAGGGGTCAAGACGGGAGGGAGCCAAACCGGATGGGCGCCAAGGCGGAGGAACCAACGGCGGATAGGAACCAAGGCAGATGGGAGCAAAAACGAAGGGTGGCAATTGGGGTGGGCGCAAAGGCGGGGGCAATTCGGGTGGGAGCAAAGACGGAGGATATCTAAAAAGTGGTTCGTTTAAAGAGCCGCAATCTTGAACCGAAACGCCGAAAAATGTACAATAGAGCCGTCAAAACAGGAACCGGCACGCGCCCGGCCCCGAAGAACGGCGCGGGCAAAACGGAGAGGAGCTTGACGATGAAAAAACGGCTGCTTTGCATGATTTCCCTGGTACTGGTACTGGTGACGCTGCTGCCGGGTGTCCCGCGCGGCGCCGCGGCCGGCGAGGTTCTCGCCTTTCCGGAAGCGGACGGTTTGGGCAAATACACCGTCGGCGGCAGGGGCGGCCGCGTCATCGAGGTTACCAACCTGCTCGACGGCCCGGTTATCCCCGGTTCCCTGCGCGCGGCGGTGGAAGCGAGCGGCCCGCGGATCGTCGTTTTCAAGGTGGCGGGCACGATCGACCTCGTTTCCCCCCTGGACATCTGGAACCCCTATATCACCATCGCCGGGCAGACCGCCCCGGGCGAGGGCATTACGCTGAGGAACTATACTTTCTATATCAAAGTCGGCGAAGTCATTATCCGCAATATACGTTTCCGCCTGGGCGACCTCAAAGAGGCGGACGCGGTGGATATCCGGGGCAGGACTCCCCAGCAAAACGTCATCCTGGACCACTGTTCCCTGAGCTGGGGCGTGGACGAAACACTCTGCATCAGGGACTTCACCAACCTCACCGTCCAGTGGTGCTTTATCACCGAGGGCCTGCACGACAACATCCACCACGCCGGCAAGCACAGCAAAGGCGCGCTGGTCAGCGGCAGCCGGGGCCAGCGGGTATCCTTCCACCACAACCTGTTCGCGCACAATGACGCGCGCAACCCCCGCCCGCAGGGCCTGCTCCCCCCGGACGAGGACACCGTCGGCTTTTACTTCGACTTCACCAACAACGTGGTGTACGACTGGGGCAGAAGCTACGCCGCGAAGAACCTGGACGTCAGCGAGCGCTGCACGATGAACTTCATCAACAACTACTTTATCGCGGGCCCGAGCTCCAAAGCGTCCAACTTTATGGTGGATAAAAACATCAACAGCAGAATGTATTTTTCCGGCAACTACATGAACGGTAAAATGCCCGCCGACCAGTATTCCAAAATCATTTACGAGGATTTCAAAAAGCCGGACAACGGCTGGAAGCTCAGCGAGCCCTTCGACAACATGACCGACCGTATACAGCCCGCCGAAAAGGCCTACGCCATGGTGATGAAAAACGGCGGGGCGGCAGTGAACCGCGACGCGTATGACGATAGAATCGTCAGCGAGGTAATCAAAGGTACGGGCAGAGTCATCGACAGGCCCTCCGACGTCGGCGGCTGGCCCGTGCTGGAAACGGGCGAGGCCTACCTCGACACGGACAAAGACGGCATGCCGGACGACTGGGAGAGCACGCACGGACTGAACCCCGCCGACCCGGCCGACGGTTCTCTTGACAGGGACGGCGACGGCTACACCAATGTGGAGGAGTTTTTGAACTCCCTCATGGCGGACTTATACACGGAAGACGCGCCCTTCCCGCAATTCGACCAGAGTTTCCGGTTTTTCCGCTATATCGGCTACAGCGTGCTACGCCTGTATTGGGACGCCAGAAAATGGGTGCGGACGATGTTCGGCCGGGCGGTATAGACAAACTTGGTCATATCAGTGTTAGAAGTTCACAGCGCGCCTCGAAAAAGGCGCGCTGTGAGTTATCTTTGATTTGCATGTACGATCGTGTTATATCTCTTCAATACCAATCTCTTTTAAATAATCATAAATACCTGCATAGTATTCAGGAAGGCGCGTTTTATCGTTTGGATCGCCTTCTGGTATAAAAATGATACAACCTTGGCGAGCACGTGTGAGAAGAACACGGTACGCATTTTTTAGATATGATATATTTTCAGCTTTTTTGATATTTTGCCAACGCGTACCAACAAAATCAAGATATTCAAAACCGGTTCCATTAAACCTAAAATTCGCATCCCAGCACACAATAGTCCAATCGAGTTCCAGCCCTTGAATGTCAAATTCGGTGGCCGTTTCCTCTAAATAATAAGAAGATCGGACATCATTTTTATCATTCAAAAACCAAGTTGGGGCATCCACTTTGCTTTGTACCCAAACGCCATACATCCGAAGTCTTTTTGCGCCTGAACTCGCTGTAATGCCATATCGTTGCGAGCCCTTAGCTTTGCTCTTAATCCAGCTTTTTGCCGTTTTGATAACTCTTGTCATGGTGAATGGATAGACTTCTCTGAAGCTTTCATACAATTGTTTTGCTTCGACAATATTGACATCTAATATCGCTTTAACAAAAGCGGATACCTTTTCAGTTCTGAACGAGCGTAGCGAAACGGCAAGATGCAAGTCTCTTTCAATCCTGTAATTCATACCCTCGAAAAGGGTGGATAGTGGAAGCCCATTTGAATACTCACTATCGACAATCTTATCTGAAACGTAAACGTCCCAATTCTGATATCGTGTCTTCAAAGCATGAAACCATTCAGAAAGACCTGCCTCTCCAGTATTTATCTCTTGACCACCACCAACAAGACATATAATGGTAGCCCAGTCATGATGCCGATCCATAATGCTGATTAAAAACTCTGGCTCTGACATGTTGAAGTTGAAAATCCCCTTTTTACGCTTCATAAAATCAACGAGCATATCTTCTGTCCACGCTCGTTGAGCTTCATCAAAAATAGCGACTTTTTCAATGGGAGGAGTATCTACAGATATTGCATCATCTCTAAAATGATGAATGATTTGAATAAACTCTCGCGCTTTGCGCAACGCATCTACTTTTTTTACCTTTTTATGAGTACACTCATCACGTGCCAAAGCTTCTTGCAATACAGCAACCAAAGGGCCATTGCCCGAGAGGAAAACAGCGTGCTCTTGTTGATCAATTTTTTGTCGTTCAATGGATATATTGAGACCTGCTAACGTTTTACCTGCTCCTGGCACCCCAGTAATAAAACAAATCGATTTCCTGTTATTTTCTTTACTACTATCAATAATCTTGTTAATGGCATTTGTTGTTTGATTGAGGTTCTTTGCAGTGGCATCATTTCGAGAAATATCTTCAACATGATGACCATGATATAACGCCTGCGCAGCTTCAATAATCGTGGGAGTGGGCATATAAAGGGAATTGATCCAGTCTATAGCATGAAAACTGGTTTCGACAAATTGACCGGCTATCATAGCAATATATTGCGCAAGGTTTGATTTGTTGCAAAGAATCGGTTCTAAAATATCCGTTTGCACATATGAAATCTCAAGTTCTTTTTTGGGTGCCTCTGTGGCTACTAATAGGGGTACAAGAAGTTTTTCATGGCTTTCTTTATGAAAGTTCTTCAGATCCAAGGCATAATCAAGAACTTGTTCAATCGCATAACTATTATAGTTTTTTTCGCCAACTTTAAACTCTATCAAGAATACAATCCCATTATATATAAGGATATTATCGACTCTCTTGCCAATACGGGGTATTGTGTATTCGAATATGATATCGCCATTTTGAAAGTCGACAAGTTCACTTTTAAGAATCTTTATTTCTTCTTTCCACGTATTTTTCTGCAGGTCCTCCGAAGTATAACGATCATTGGATACGATTTTGCCAAAAATCGTATCGTTATCAGTTTTAATAAAATTAGTCACTGAATCCCAATAGAAGGCACGATTCATCAAATCACCACCTACTTTATTTGGATTATCTATCTTGATCAGATGGAATAAATAACTTGTATGTTTCAATTTCAAGTGCATCTGCTATTCGCTGAACATTTTCTAAGGAACCGCTGATTTAATCAAACCCACAAGGACCGGTAAAATGGTATAATAAAGGCATCAAAATCGACGGGGTGAAACATGAATCAGCAAACATTCACAGATTTCGAATATAGTAACCGGAAACGGAA
>JAKJCA010000023.1 GCA_022706685.1 Bacillota bacterium | reverse complement strand
CACCGCCGCACACACGACGGACAAGAACAAAAATATCTCAGTCGAACAGACAATGAACGAAACCGTATTCCAGGCGCTGATGCGCCTGGAATACGCCAACTATCTCCGGTTGAAAGAGTGTATTCAGACCGGAAGCGTCAGCGAACTGGAAAAAGCACTTGATGAAATTACCCTCTTCCCCAATGAACCGGAGGGATTGGCTGCGTCGGTCTATATGCGCTCCATTAAAACCAGAGGCATCCGGATATGCACGCTGGCCGGATATATCGCGATTGAGTCAAACGCTCCTTATCACAAGGTGTTGAACATATCCGAAAAGACGGTCATACAATTAGAACACGCTGAATCCCTTGCCCGGGTTTCCGATCTGGTGCGCAAGACAATAACGGATATCACCCGCGTTGTCGAGGTGGAGCGCATGCAGTCGTATTCCAAACCGGTCCGCCAGGTTCTGGCTTATATCCGCGAACACTACGCCGAAAAGATCACCCTGTCCCTGCTTGCCGAACGTACCGAGTTGAGCACTTTTTATCTTTCAACGCTGATCAAAAAAGAAACCGGCCTTTCTTTAACCGACCATATCAACATGACAAGAATTGAAGAAAGCAAGAGGATGCTGCTGGACGAAAATGCGAGTATCATCGAGGTGGCCGACCGTGTGGGTTTCCTTTATCAAAACCATTTCTCCACCGTTTTTAAAAAGATCACCGGCATGACGCCGACCGAATTTATCCAGTCAAGAGACCGCTCCGAGTATTGAACATCGCCTCTCCTTGGGCCGGTTGATTCGATTCGTTTGCACCAATACCGGGCTGCTTTTAAACGCTCCTGACGGATTATATGTCCCCGTTGGATGATGAAACGAGACAGCCCCCAATCGCAATTCTCACTGCGATTGGGGGCATAATGATGTAAAAAAAACGGCAGTCTTTCCTGTCCGCGGCGTGGAATCTGTCCCGAAACGGACCCGGCCGGAAGGCAAGCGAAGGACCGTACTGCGGCTTCCGATATCGGTAAGAACAGGATGTTGCCGATTATAAATAGTATATGTATTTGCCTTGCCGCACAGACAACGCACCCGTTACCCCTTGAAACCCCGAGACGACGCGTTTCACTGCCGGCACATCTTTCAACTCTGCCGTTTACATAAGCCTTTCCAGTTTGCTGTTGAGCTCATCGACCGCTCCATGCAGCTGTTCCAGCCTTCTTTCCTGATCAAGGATAATTTCAAACAGTTCGCTTTTGTTGAGATAACGCAGCGGCGATTTGACTTTTTTCTGCTTTTTGCGGGCCCGTCCGGTCTGGCCGGATGGAACCGCGGCACCGGGCGGTACCGGAGGCGCAACGGGCACAGCGGCCCGCGGGTCTTCATTCGCAGCATTAGGTGCGGCAGGTATTGCCCCGTTGTCCGGTGAAGAAAAAGGCGCTCTTCCCGGCCCGGCAGGCACGGCGCCTGCCGTCATTTCCCGAGTGACCGGGTCTTGCGGCAAGGCAGGTGTGTTTGAAACATTACCGGCTGTTGTCTGCGCAGACGGTATGCCGCCGATGAAATCTTCAGCCGGGGCCGGAGCCGTGATACCCGGCAATACACCTTCGGGGACCGGTACTGTGCCAACGGCAGGTTCGCTGTCACGGAATAGCTCGGGGATGACCTGCTCTTCCGGTTCGGGCCGCTGCTCATGTTCATAGGCAACGGGCGTGCCGGGTGTGTTCCACGCAAACGGCTGCCGTTGAGAACGCCTCATCAGGTTTGTGAAATCGGCCAAGCTCAGCGGCAATGTGATGCATTCGTCAACGGATCTTCTGAGATTATCGCTGACATACAGACGGCTTTCTTCCTGAATACAGAGAATGGTGATGACTGCCGGGTTCACGTTGCATATGTCAAAGAAGAAGTTGATCAGCTCCCTGTTATCCACCCGCTGGGTGAAGTAAAGGAGCACATCGATCTTTTCGACACGCAGGATGTCGATGATTTCCTCGTCCGCAGATACCCATACCGCAATCGCATGATTCCCCGAATTCTTCAAATACCACTCGAGATTCTGCGCTGTCATCATATTGTTGGTGTTGGCAAGTATTGTCATTTTTCACCCCGAATACAGCATCTGTCATTTGTGGCCGCCGGAAACCATAACCTTTATTCCTGTGAATCATCTATTGCGTTTTCCGGCCGGGCGGATAAAGGATAGGCTGCCCGCCCGGACCGCGTGTAAAAAGTCATTCCCATTGCCATGCAATTGAACTGATGTGCCGCGATGCGGCTGCCTGTGCCATCCGCAACCGCCGCGTGCCGATTCGCCGGCAAATGCACCCCGGAGGATATGCAATGATTTTGTTTATTATATTACAAACGCTTTGAAATGTATATTGTCAAATTTTTTGTCAGGCCGGAAGTGAACGCCGAAAAACACGCCTTCAACGGCTGCGTTCACTGACACTCCGGCAATTGGCAGCCCCTTCTTTGAAGAACCGTTTGAAACACTGCGCCGAGTGCATTTGCGTATTCGCCGCGGTCTGAAGCGGTATCCCCGCTGCACCGGTCCGTAAGAATGAAAAGGGTAAAATCACCGGTTTTGACAGGAACGCAGGGCACGTTCAAGGCGAACATGCGGCTTTGAGCAAATTGCACAAAGTACCGGCACAAATAATTCCGTTTGCTTGCCGCGCAAGGCCCCGGCCCTCCTCGGCTTTTATGCGCTGACAAAAACAGCTGTTTTTTAGCGTTTCACGCTATATTAATACATTGAATATTGTGCAATATTCACAAAGGTTTGCCGGATTATATTGTTTCAGCCCTTTCGAAGCCCATCAGCAGCCCATCTGCGGCCATCTATATGTGATTTATGAAATATATTGGAAATTTTCCGCCGGCTTGCTCTTTTAAAGCGCTGAAACGCCAATTCCGCTTCTAAATATTATTCGTTGTTTTGTTATATTTTCGTCAGTTGTGCACAAATTTTTTTTGCTATTTTCTAATACGGCAACTATTTGAATTCCGGTATATGGTAATATTGTCACAAGAAACGGCGTTTTGAGTAATATTTTGCATCATTTCGCTAAATATCACGAAAAACACGCAATTTTATTTGATAAACGGAACATAAGCAATGAAAAAGACCTTGTTCAAAAACCTAATATCTGTCTTCATTGCCCTGTCTGTCGTACTCAGCAGCGGTATTTCGCTGATGGGCGGCATATCCGGTTTATCTGTCACCTCCCGGGCCGCCTCTGCCGAAACCGGCAGCACATACAGCGGCGTCGTTCAACTGATTGCCGATGCCGTTGATGCGGTGAAGCCTTCGGTCGATATCAGACTATATAACATCACGGCCAGCCAGCTCATGACCATCTTTACCAAGCTGATCTATACCCAGCCTTCATTCTTTTACCTGAAGAATTATTTGTACGGCTGCGGTGTTTCAAGCGACAAAGTGCTCACGATATACTTTACTTACGATTATACCGCTGCACAAATTGCCCAAATGAAGCAATTGTATGAACAGGCCGTCGCAAAAACCCTCGCGTGTGTAAGCGCGGAAATGACCGACGCGGAGAAGGTCATGGCTGTCCATGATTACATTATATTAAACACAAAATACGACTACTGCAATTATCTCCAAGGCACCGTTCCCCATGTATCTTATACCGCATACGGAGTCCTGGTCAACGGCGCGGGGATATGCAACGCTTATTCTCTGGCGTTTTCGGCCATCATGCAAAGACTGGGCATTGAAACCATTACCGTTTACGGCAAATCAATCGGCCATTCCTGGAACATGGTCAAACTTGACGGCAAGTGGTACCACGTGGACCTGACATGGGATGATCCGGTTTTTTCAGCGGCAAAGGGTTGGATCAACAACGATTATGACCTCGAAGGTTATGTTGGCCATGACAACCTCCTGCTCAGCGATTCGGCAGCACGCGCAACGGGACATTCGGGATGGCTCCCGGACACCTATCCGGCAACCAGCGCCCTTTATGACAACAAATACGCATCCATCCACAGCGGCATGTTCTACAAGCAGGGTTATTGGCATTATATCAAAGACGGCAAGTTGACGAAATCTCTTTTCAATTTGAGCGGAGCCCGTGTGCTGAAATCCGTCAATCCGGGCAGCTATCTCGGCGTATACGGCAACAATATTTATTACAATTATACCACGAGCAATGAGGTCATCAGCCAAATCAGGCAAACGGATTTTTGCGGCACAACCGATATTGCGTTGATGACCATCAACAACACCGGCAAAACCGTTTCGGAAAAAGTGACGGAGTTTGTCATCCGCGGCGATAAATTATGCTATACGCTTTATCGATGGCCGGCCACCGGCACAGCAAGTTATTCCGCAGGCAGTTTTTCCGTAACGGCGCCGATTGTGATTGCCGGCGTTGTCAACAACGCTTGCTACAAAACAGACGTCACGATAACGTTCAACAGGGGTACAGCCAAGCTGAACGGCAATCCGTTCCTATCCGGCTCCAAGGTTTCCGCTGAAAGCAGGCATGTATTGACCGTGACGGATCCGGGATGCAGCACCGTCACTGCCACGTTCACCATTGATAAGACCGCTCCTGCTGTCCCCGCCCTTTCGGCGTCGGCTGCCAATACATTAACCGGCAGCGTCACCGTCAGCATTCAATACCCTGCCGACGCAGCCGTAAAGGAATATAAGATCGGCAGCGGCTCGTGGACCGCTTTCAACGCTCCGGTTGTTTTGTACGCCAACAATACGGTTTACGCAAGGTGCCGGGACGCGGCGGGCAACATCAGCCCTGCCGGTTCGGTGGTTGTCAGCAATATCAAGGTCGTGCCGCCCGGCATTCCCGGTTCGGCAAGAGCGGTTTCAGCGTCCTATAACAGCATCAAAATAACCTGGGCACCGGTCAGCGGAGCAAAGGGATACATTGTTTATCGCTACAACTCCGCGACCAATAAATATGACGGAATTTGCGTTACTTCATCGTGCAGTTATGCAGATACCGGCCGTGTAACGGGTGCCACATACAAATATAAAGTGAGAGCCTATCTCAATACCGGAGGAACGAATGTTTACGGCGCGCTGACTGCCGCGTTCAGCGGCAAAGCAATCCCCGCTTCCCCATCCGGTGTCCGCGCCGCGGCGACAGGCGCAGCAAGCGTCAAAATCACCTGGAACGCCGTCAGCGGCGCAAGCGGATATGTGATATACCGGTACAATTTCGCGACATCCTCCTTTGAGCGCATTGGCGTGACAACGTCGTTAAGCTACATCAACAAAGGGCTCAGCAGCGCTACCTGCTATTACTATTGTGTCAGAGCTTACCGGACAACGGGCGGATCCAACATCTACAGCAACCCGTCGAACTATGTTTCGGTAAAAACCGCTTAGGAAATTCGGGGCAATCCATCGCCCGGGGGCGACACCGGAAATTGGCGAGTGACGCACAAATATTTCAAACCGGAAGAGTGATTTCCCTAACGTCGGACATCATTTTTCCGGTTTATTTTTATGGAGCGTCCGTCATCAGATCCGTTACGGATGTGTATCCGGCCCGTTTCTTTTTCTGCCGGCAATTCCCCTTCGGGCGGCTTGCGGCCTTTTCAATGCGGTTGTTTGCCGTGTGTTGTCATTCGCCCTTTATAGCCGTTATGTTTCGGTGTATAATCAGTTTGGACGCCGCTGTTTTTCGGGAAATGATCTGTCCGGCTCTCTTAGGCGCTGCCGGGTCCCGTCGAACGGCAGACCGGTAAAAAACGGCAGCGGTTCATTGATGAATGGGACACTTTATGATATATTCGTTTGCGTGTCTGCGCTGCATTCATATTTTTCGTCCCGGATGAAAGGTGTGTACGTCGTTGAGTGACAAAATCTGGCTTTCTTCTCCGCATATGAGCGAGGAAGGGTATGAACTCCAATATATACACGAGGCGTTCGAGACCAACTGGATCGCCCCGCTGGGCCCGAACGTCAATGAGTTTGAAAAGGAACTCGCCGCCAAAGTGGGCGTCAGCCATGCCGCGGCGCTGGTATCGGGGACGGCGGCCATCCACCTTGCGCTGAAAGCGGCGGGCGTCGGCGCGGGCGACACGGTGCTGTGCCAGTCGCTGACCTTCTCTGCGTCGGCGAACCCGATTGTCTACCAGAACGCGCTGCCCGTTTTCATCGACTCCGACGAGAAAACCTGGAACATGGACCCCGCTCTGCTCGAGGAGGCGCTGGCGCAGCACCCGCACGCCAAGGCGGTCATCGTCGTCAACCTCTATGGCCTCGCCGCGGACCTGGACCCCATCGCGGATATCTGTAAAAAGCACGGCGTCACGCTCATCGAAGACGCGGCGGAGTCGCTGGGCACACTCTACAAAGGCCGCTACACCGGCACCTTCGGAGACTATGGGGTGTATTCGTTCAACGGGAATAAAATCATCACGTCTTCGGGCGGGGGCATGCTCGTGTCCGAAAACGGCGAAATGATTGAAAAAGCCCGTTTCTGGGCGACCCAGGCGAGGGACAAGGCGCGGCATTACCAGCACAGCGAACTGGGCTTCAACTACCGCATGAGCAACGTCGTCGCCGGCATCGGCCGCGGGCAGCTCAAGGTGCTCGACCGGCGCGTCGCGCGCAAGAAAGAAATTTTTGATTTTTACAAGCGGGAGCTGGAAGGCCTCGAGGACTTAAGTTTTATGCCCGTCAATGACTTCAACGAACCAAACTGCTGGCTGACGTGTATTCAGCTGAGCGGAAAGATCAGGCCGCTCGACGTTATTGAGGCCCTCGAGGCCGACAACATCGAATCGAGGCCGATCTGGAAGCCGCTGCACCTGCAGCCCTTCTTCGCCGGCTGCCCCTGCGTGGGCGGCGACACCGCGCGCGGCATCTTTGAAAACGGCCTTTGCCTGCCCTCGGGCACCAACCTCAGCGAGGCGGACCTCGAACGGGTGACCGGCGTCATCAAAAAACTCTGGCGCGCTGTGTAAAGCAAATTTCTTGTTTTTTTTGCCGCTGATACCAAACGCATCATCGGGCCTCCGTTACCCGGAAAGGCGGACACAAATATGGGATACGGCCTTATAACATTTGACCCCGGCACGGTTTTTATCGTCACGGGCGGCGCCGGTTTTATCGGTTCCAACTTGTGCGAGGCACTGTTGAGGATGGGCTATCAAGTCAGATGCCTTGATAATCTTTCGACGGGAAAAAGGCAGAACATCGCGCCTTTTGAAGGCCAAACCGGCTTCACTTTTATCGATGGCGACATCCGTTCGCCGGAAACGTGCCTGAGCGCCTGCGAGGGCACCGACTATGTGCTGCACCAGGCGGCGTGGGGCTCGGTGCCGCGCAGCATCGAAATGCCGCAGCTGTACTGCGACATTAACATCAAAGGCACGCTCAACATGATGGAGGCGGCGCGGCAGGCCAAAGTGAAACGGTTTGTCTACGCCTCTTCCTCGTCGGTGTACGGCGACCACCCCGCTCTGCCGAAAAAGGAAGGCGCCGAGGGCAGCGTGCTCTCCCCCTACGCGCTGACGAAACGCGTCGACGAGGAATATGGGCGGCTGTATTATTCGCTGTACCGTCTTGAAACGGTCGGCCTGCGGTATTTCAACGTCTTCGGCCGCCGGCAGGACCCCGACGGCGCCTACGCGGCGGTGATCCCAAAATGGATCAAGCAATTGCTCGCCGGCGAAAGGCCCGTCATCCACGGCGACGGCATGCAGAGCCGGGACTTTACCTATGTCGAAAACGTCATCGAGGCGAACCTCAAAGCGTGCCTGGCCCCGGCCGAAGCGGCGGGCGAGGCGTTCAACATCGCCTACGGCGGCAGGGAATACCTGATCGATATCTACAACAGCCTGCGCAAGGCGCTCGGCCGCGACGTCGAACCTCAGTTCGGCCCCGCGCGCGCGGGCGATATCCGCCACAGCCACGCGGATATCTCGAAGGCGAGGAACCTGCTGGGCTACGACCCGGACTGGAACTTTGCCGACGGTATCGCGCAGGCTGTCGAGTGGTACAAAGAGAATTTGTGAAACGGCGGAACGTCCAGCCGTATATGCAGCATAAAAGACGCGGCGTTTGCCGCGTCTTTTATATCCGTCGCTGCCGCAGCGCCGCCCTACACCCTGAGGTCGCGGCGGCGGTAGAAGTAATAGGCGAAACCGGTAAAACCGGCGACGCCGAGCACGGTCAGAACCGTATAAATGTTTTCGTATTGCCCGGTCATGATGACTTTCGCGTCGAAATACTTGAACGGGGTCACATAGCGCAGGGCATCGGTCTTGCCGAAAATATCGGTGATGACAAAGATGACGAAAAGTATCAGCAGCAGGCCGGTCGCCGCGCCGGAGGCATACCTGCCGCTCAACGACGCGAAGAAGAAACCCGAGGCCAGAAAGAAAACCTGAACGGCGAACAAGGCGGCCATCATTTTGGCCAGCTGCGAGGCGTATGGCGCGCCCTGCGAATAGTAATTCATGATGCCGAAAGAACCGGCGGCAGTGACGAGGTTGAGCGCCAGCACATTGGTCAGCGCGGCGGCCAGTTTGGCGTTAAGGACGTGCGCGCGCGAAACCGGCTTGGACATGAGGAACTCGGCGGTTTTATCGCGTTCCTCCTTGGAGATCATCCCCGCGCCGAGCATGGCGGCATGCACCGCGGCGACAAGAGCGATATAGGTGAACAGCACCCCGAAATACTCGATAGCGACCGAGAGGTCCAGCACGCCGAGGCCGAAAAACTTCTGCAGCGCCTCGGGCATGGTCTGCATGAGTTCGTTGATGCTGACCCCTGTTCCCAGCTGGGCGGAGTATTTGCCCATGCCCGCGGCGACAAGAAACAGCATGCAGACCGACCAGATAATCAGCGCCCTGCGGTGGGCTTTGAGTTCCCTCAAGTAAATGTTCAAGCGCGCTCTCCCCTTTCAGCGGGAACGGATTTGTTTTTTGATGAAAAAGAGATACGCCGCGGCGATACCCAAGCAGACGAGCACCGCGGCCAGCACCGCAAACCTGGTTTCATACGAACCGTTGGCCATGATGTGTTCGGCGCTGAAATACTGAAACGGCGTCAGGTAGCGCAGTTTGTCTTCCTTCGAAGTAACGGCGAAAGCCGACAGGGCAAAAGACATGAACACCAGCCCCAGCGAGTACGGCAGGACCGATTTGATTTTTTTGGCCGCGGCGGAGACGGCGAAACCCGCCGCGAAAAAGATGAGC
Source organism: Bacillota bacterium (assembly GCA_022706685.1). Lineage (GTDB taxonomy): Bacteria > Bacillota > Clostridia > Oscillospirales > Acutalibacteraceae > UBA1447. The sequence goes on along the minus strand of JAKJCA010000023.1, from coordinate 33,717 downwards.
TGCAAAAACAGCAGAGAGGCATTGAGCAGTGCCAGTGTCTTGAGGGCGCCCGAATCCGCAAACGAAAGCACCAGTGGTACGGTCACGAGGTTGTAAACGACGTTGGTCGCGGCGATGATGCACAGGCAGGCCAGCAGTTTGGCCGTCAGGATGCGCGCGCGCGACACGGGCTTGGTCAGCAGAAAATCCGCCGTACCCAGGGTCATCTCTTTGGATACGCAGGCGAAACCGAGGTTGGCCGCCTGGATAGAGCCCAGCAGCAAAGCATACAGCACACAGAAAGAATAAAAGCCGGTGGCGGAGGCGAAGTTCTCCGCCTGCATGCCCAGGATCGCTTTCATCGCGGGGGGGGAAATTGTCCAGCAGTTTGACATAGTCGGCGATATCCCGCTCGAACGAGGGGTAGAACATCATCATCAGCACCGACATGCCCGTGACGGCGCAAATCCATATGACCGAGGATTTGGCGTTGGCTCTGATTTCGCGCTTAAAAACGCTCATGAAGAGTGCGCCTCCCCGGTGTAGTAATGCAGGAAAATCTCCTCCAAATCCGGTTCTTCCGCGCTGAAGTTGGCAAGCTCGGCCCCCGCGAGTTTGGCCGCGACGGTGTTGATGTCGCCCCTGAACAGGAAGTTGTGCGTCAAACCGTTGACCTCCAGTTCCCGGACGCCTTCCACGGCGAAATAATCCGCCGGCAGGGGGCGCGCGGTTTCGATATGAAAACGCTTGAAACTCGATTGCCTGAGGTCGGCGATTCTTTCGAGTTTGACGAGCCGCCCGTCCTTGATGATGGCGACCCTGTCGCACAGGCGCTGGACTTCGCCGAGAATATGCGAGGACATAAAAACCGTCGCCCCGCGCTTGTTCTCCTGTTCGATAAGGTCGAAAAATATCTGCTGCATCAGCGGGTCGAGGCCCGAGGTCGGTTCGTCGAGAATAATCAAATCCGGGCTGTGCAGCAAACCCTGCACGATACCCACCTTCTTTTTGTTGCCGAAGGAGAGGTCGTCGATTTTTTTATTCAGGTCCAGTTCCATGCGGCCGGCCAGTTCCCGGATGCGGTCTTTGCAGTCTTTTTTGTAAAAACTCGCCGAATAGTCGAGCAGGTCCCTGACCTTCATGCCGTCGTAGTAAAACACCTCTCCGGGCAGGTAGCCGACCCTTTTGGCGATTTCGGGCGCGTCGCGGCGGCAGTCGAGCGAAAAAATCTTCGCCGTGCCCGACGTCGGATAAATCAGGGAAAGCAGCGTGCGGATGGTCGTCGACTTGCCGGCGCCGTTGGGGCCGATGAAACCGAACATCTCGCCGGGCTCCACCTGAAAGGTGACGTCGATGATACCCCTGGCTTTGCCGTAATATTTGGTCAGGTTCTGCGTTTCGATTGCGTATGGCATGGAACCGCCCTCTTTTTTTATTTCAGCATATCACAAGGTTGAATATACATCCGTTCCAACCGGCTGTCAATAAATGAGCAGCGTGTTGCTTGACATTAAGTCGGGCGTGGTCTATGATTTGACCATTATATTTAGAATATTGAGTATAATTATTATATAAAGCCACGGTGGACGGCGCGCGGCCGGCTCACCCGCACGCAACGACGGAGTTGAAATCCTTGCCCCTGCTGCTGTATTACGCTCAGACCGATTTGTTCGCCATCCTCATGCTCTTGATTTTGCTGCTGAACATGAGGCGGGTAAGCGATTTGAAAAGCCAGCCGGCGCGTGTGTTCTCGCTGCTGGTCTGGTCGATCATCCTGAATATCGCCGCGGACTTCGCGGCGCATGCGCTCGACGGCTTTCAAAGCGCGGCGGCCATTCAAGCCGCCGTCGTGCTGCTGTTCATGCTCAACCCCGTCACGGCGTACCTCTGGTTCCTCTACACCGACTATTACCTGTTCGGCAGCGAGGAACGGCTGCGGAAGCTGGCGCTGCCCGCGGCGGCCCCGCTGGCCGTCAACGCCGTTTTTGCGCTGCTGAACCCCTGGACCGGCCTGATGTTCACCCTTGACGAGGGCAACGCCTTTCATAACGGGAAGTTCATTATCGTCCTGTACGCGTCCATCTATATCTACCTGCTCGCCGCCATGGTCCAGCTGATACACAACAGAAAAAAACTCGCCAAGGGCGAACTGCTGCCGATGCTGCTTTACGCGCTGCCGCCTTTCGCGGGCAGCCTTGTGCAGGCCAACTACTACAAAGTGCTGCTCATCTGGCCGCTGACGGCGCTGTCGCTGCTGGTGATTTATACCTTCGTCCAGTCCAAAACCATCCATACCGACCATTTGACCAACCTGTTCAACCGCAGGGAATTCGACAAGCGGCTGGCCGAACTGGCGGACAAAAAACACACGGACAATCTGCTGGCAGGCATCGTGCTGGATATCGACAACTTCAAGCAGATCAACGACCGTTACGGCCATAAAGCCGGCGACAGCGCTCTGCGCGCGTTCTGCGCCGTGATGCGCGACAGTTTCCGCCAGTACGATTTTGTGGCAAGGACGGGCGGCGACGAGTTTGCCGTCATCCTCGAGCTGAAAACCGCGACGCAGCTGGACCGCATTATACGGCGCCTGCAGGCGAATGTCGACGCTTTCAACAAAACCGGCACGCTGCCTTTCCCCCTGTCGGTCAGCACGGGCTCCGGGCTCTATGACCCCTCGACCGTCTCGAGCCCCGCCGTGTTCTTTGAGATGCTCGACGCGAGGATGTACGAAAACAAGAAGAAAAAGAAACAGGAGGGCTGAACGCCGGCCTGCCTGTGCCGCCCCGCCGTACGCCGCGGGGCGGCATTTCCATTTACGGCCCTTGTGTGATACAATCAAGGCGGATTATGACGCTAACCGTACAAACTGCGTTGCCGGCGCAAATATTCTGACGGGAGGGCTTGTCATGCCGGTTCAAGGCGCTTTCATTTTTCCGCATCCGCCGATTCTGCTGCCCGAGGTCGGCAGGGGCGAGGAACGCAAAATTGCCGCCACGGCGGCCGCCTGCGCCCAGGCGGCCGGGCGCATCGCGGCGCTGAAACCCGACACGGTGGTCATCACGTCCCCCCACTCCGCCGTCTACGCGGACTACTTCCACATCTCCCCCGGCGCGTCGGCCTCCGGCCATCTGGGTAGGTTCGGCGCGCCTTCTGTGCGGGCTGAGATTACATACGATACCGAAATGGTCGAGGCCGTTTCGCGCCTTGCAGGCGAACGGGGCATCCCGGCGGGTACCCTGGGCGAAAAAGACAGCTCCCTCGACCACGCGACGCTGATACCGCTGTATTTCCTGCAAAAAGAGTACAGCGGTTGCCGTTATGTCCGCATCGGCCTGTCGGGCCTGGACCCGCTGGCGCATTACAAACTCGGCGAGTGCATCGCCGCGGCAGCGGACCGCCTCGGCAGAAACTGCGTCATGCTCGCCAGCGGCGACCTGTCGCATAAACTTAAGGAAGAGGGCCCTTACGGCTTCGACGCCGACGGCCCGCTGTTCGACGAAGAAATCACGCAGGCGATGAAAAGCGGCGACTTCCTGCGTTTTCTGTCGTTCGACGAGGATTTCTGCGACGCCGCCGCGGAATGCGGCCGGCGCAGTTTCATCATTATGGCGGGCGCGCTCGACGGCAAGGCGGTCGAGCCGGAGTTTCTCTCCTACGAAGGGCCGTTCGGCGTCGGCTACGCGGTGTGCTGCTACCGCGTGGCCGGAGACGATGAAAACCGCCGTTTCGGCGAGCTGTTCGAGCGCGGACGCCGCGAAAAACTGGCCGCCGTGAAAGAAAAAGAAAGCGCGTATGTGCGCCTGGCGAGGCTGACGCTCGAAACCTATGTCAAAACCCGCCGGATCATCCGTCTGCCCGCCGGGCTGCCGGCGGAAATGCTGACGCGCAGGGCGGGCGTTTTCGTATCGCTGAAAAAGCACGGCCGCCTGCGCGGCTGCATCGGCACCATCGAGCCGACAAAGCCCTGCATTGCCGACGAAATCGTTGAAAACGCCGTCAGCGCCGGTACGCGCGACCCGCGTTTCGACGCGGTGGAAGAAGACGAACTGCCCGAACTGGTTTACAGCGTCGACGTGCTGTCGCCCCCGGAACCGGTCGGTTCCGTTGACGAGCTCGACCCGAAACGCTACGGCGTCATCGTCAGCTGCGGCCGCAGGCGTGGCCTGCTGCTGCCCAACCTCGAGGGCGTGGACACCGTCGAGCGCCAGGTTTCCATCGCCATGCAAAAAGGCGGCATCGATCCAAAAGAGCCCTATACCCTGCAGCGCTTCGAGGTGGTGCGCCACACATGAAATCGACATGCAGCATCTGCCCGCACGCCTGCGCGCTTGAGGAAGGGCAAAAGGGGCTTTGCCGGGCCAGGGTTCAGCGCGGCGGAAAGGTCGAGTGCGAAAATTACGGCCGTGTCACCTCGATGGCGCTCGACCCGATTGAAAAGAAGCCGTTCGCCCGCTTTCACCCTGGCAGCACCGTCCTTTCGGTCGGCAGTTACGGCTGCAACCTGAAATGCCCTTTTTGTCAGAACAGCGACATCGCGGCCGCCTCGGCGGACGACGTCTCATTCAGGACCGTACCTCCCGAACAGCTGGCCGATACGGCGCTGGCGCTGCTCCCCCGCGGCAACATCGGCGTCGCCTACACCTACAACGAGCCTATGGTCGGCTTTGAATATGTGCTTGAGAGCTCCAAAACTGTACGCGCCCGCGGCATGAAAAATGCCGCCGTCACCAACGGGATGATCTGCGAAGAACCGCTGATGGAACTGCTGCCGTATATGGACGCGATGAACATCGACCTGAAAAGTTTTTCACCGGACGTTTACCGCAAGCGCCTGGGCGGCGAGCTTGAAACGGTGAAAAACACCATATGCCTGGCCGCGCAGGCGTGCCACGTCGAGGTGACTGCGCTGATTGTGCCGGGTATGAACGACAGCACGGAGGAAATGGACCTCCTGTCGGGCTGGCTGGCCGATGTCGGGCCGGACATCCCGCTTCACATCACACGGTTTTTCCCCCGGTACCGGATGACGGACGCGCGACCTACCGGCATCGCGGTGCTCGACGGACTTTGCGCCGCCGCACGGAAACATCTGCGTTACGTTTACCGCGGCAACTGCTGAGAGATACGGCCGCGGCCCGCGGCAGAAAAGAGGAATATTTTGACAACGACCGCCATGAAAATCTTCGGTGAAATCCGGAATTATCCCGTCATCAGCACCCACTGCCACCATCTGCCCGACGAAGAATATACCGGGGCGGACCTGCGTTTCGTGCTGAAAAACAGTTATGCCGGCTGGGTCGCGCCGCCGCCCGATTTCAAAGACATGAACGCCGTCGCGGAATATATTTCGCGCTACCGCTGCAACAGCTATTTCCGCTGGCTCTTCGCCGCACTGGAAGAACTGTACCGCATTCCTTTCCGGATAGACACCGTCGAGGCGCTCGACGACGCCGTCAAAAGGGCTTATGTGAACCAGAACCACCACCTGAACGTCCTAAATAAGGACTGCCGTTACGTGCGCGTCGTCAACGAACGGCAGCCGTCGCCCGGATCCAACCTCAACCACCCCGAACTGTTCAGCCCGAGCGCGCGCTGCGACTGCTATTTTTCGGGCTACGTCCGGGACAAGGCGGAACCGAACGGCTTTTACCCCTATTCGAGTTTTGAAAATCCGGATATTTCCACCCTCGCCGAATACATCGGGCAGATGCGCCTGGCCATCGCGAATTATAAAAAGAACGGCAGCGTCGCGCTAAAGGTCGCCATCGCTTACGAACGGCCGCTCAGATTCGAGAACACGTCGGCGGCCGCGGCCGCGAAAGCCTTTAACAACCCCCATGCCACCCCGGGCGAAATCAGCGACTTCGGCGATTACGTGATGTTTGAAATCGCGGCCGCGGCGGCGGAAAACGATTTGCCGCTGCAGATTCATACGGGTATGGGAATACTCGACGCCACCAACCCCATGGGGCTGCTGAAACTCATCCGCAGCAATCCGGAAACAAAGTTCCACCTTCTGCACGGCGGTTTCCCCTGGACCGACGACACTTACGCGCTGCTGAGCGGCTTTGAAAACGTCTGGTCGGACACCTGCTGGCTGCCCTATCTTTCCACGCGCCGGGCCAGGGAATACCTGATTACCGCGCTTGAGGTTTCCGACGCCTACCGCCTGACCTGGGGTTGCGACGCCTGGATGCCCGAGGACAGCAAAGGCGCGCTGACGGCCATGGAAAACGTCCTGAGCGAAGCGCTCGCGGAAATGGTGGACGACGGCGCCTTCAATATGTCCTACGCGCTGTTTCTGGCCAACCGCATCCTGTACCACAACGCCAGGGGCCTGTTCAATATCTGATTTTCATCATAAAAGACGGAAACAGCGCCCGTTCCTCATCGGACGGGCGCTCTTTGATGACGGGGCGGGACCGCTAACATTTCCTTTTTTTGCGGCTTTTGTAGTCATTGTCGATGGCTTCTTTCCACCGCGGGTCGATGGGCGCGCCGCTGCGCATACAGGAGATTTGCTCGGATACGACGGCGTAGTTGAGCGCGGTACCCCGCGCGTCGGCATGGTAGTTAGCCGCGCGGTCGGCGGCGATGCCGACCCGGGCCGCCTCGGCCGCGGCGTCGATGTTCGCGCCCAGGTAAATGAACTCCCAGCGGTACTTGTTCTTTTGGTGTTCGATCATCTTTTTGACCGTGTGCCAGCCGAACTCGCAGCTGGCGTTCTCCATGCCGTCGGTGATGATGACGAACAGCACCTTGCCGGGCCGGTTTTCCTCCGCCTCGTAGGCGTGGGCCTTGCCGATGCGGTTGATGGTCCTGCCGACCGCGTCGAGCAGCGCCGTCGAGCCGCGGACATAGTAGTCCTTCGGAGTGAGCGGGCGGACGTTGCGGATGTTCTCGCGGTTGTGCAGGACTTCGTACTCGTTGTCAAAGAGCACGGTGGTGACCAGCGCCTCGCCCCTGACCGCTTTCTGCTTTTTGAGCATGGCGTTGAAGCCGCCGATGGTGTCCTCCTCCAGGCCGGACATTGAGCCGCTCCTGTCGAGGACGAAGACCAGTTCGGTACAATTTTTGTTCATGGTATCCTCTCCTTTCCTTTGATGAAACGAGGATACCATGCCGCGCCGGCCTTCGTGTCGCCTGACGGGCGACAAATCAAGACGCCGCTCGTCAGGCGCCCAGCAGTTTTTGCCCGAAGGCGAAGAGCGTTTCGTTGATATCGAAAATGTTGTAGATGCCCCGCTCGATGAAGTACTGGAGAATCAGGTCGAAGCGGCGGCTCGGAGAGATGGCGAAGCCCGCCCTGAGCAGCAAATCCTTCGTCTCGTCGAGGCTGAGTTCGAGCGCGACGGCGAAGGCGAACACCGTCTCTTTTTTGGGGCGGTAGTCTTTGTCGCTGCGTATTTTCGAGAACAGTTTGCGGTCGACGTTCGCCTTCTTATAAACCTCGGCATCCGTTTTGCCTTTTTCGTCGATGAGGCGCAGCAGCATTTGCGAGAAGGTCTCGCCGGGCTTATTGATGAGGTCCTCGAGCGACCTGCGGCCCCCCGGAGACGCGGCCTTTTCGACCGCCTGCGCCGCCTCCCTTGGCGCAAGCAACAGTTCACTTTCACGCAAAGCGGTATCGCAAGTGAGTTCCTGTTCTTCACTTTGGGCGTACACCCCGCGCAGGAAACGCCGCCTGGCGTCGATATACCGCTCGTCGATATACCGGCGCACATCCTTGAAATACTTTTCGCCGATTTTCAGCGCGCCGGCGTCGTAGAGCACCAGGGTGACGTTCATCTCGCTGTCGCGCAGAAAAGCGGCGATCTCCTCGACCGCCACGCGGAAGGCCTGCTCTTTGGGATAGCCGTAGATGCCCGCGCTCAGCAGCGGGAAAGCCACCGACTCGAGCCCCTTTTCGGCCGCAAGGCGCAGGGCGCTGCGGTAGGCCGAGCGAAGCAGCTCCTCCTCGCCCGCTCCGCCGCCGCGCCATACGGGTCCGACGGCGTGGATGACGTACCTGGCTTTCAGGCCGAAACCCGGCGTTATGACGGCCTTGCCGGTTTCACAGCCACCCGCGGCCGCGCAGGCGCGCCGCAGGTTCTCGGCGCCCGCGGCCTCGAAGATGGCGCCGCAGACGCCCCCGCCTTCGCTGAGGCGCTCGTTGGCGGCGTTGACGACGGCGTCCGCCGCGACACGGGTGATATCGTTTCGGACAATTTGGAAAGGCATACATACCCCCTCCGCGGTATGGGGCTCCGGGCGGTACGGCTAAACTTCCAATGCCGCCAGGAGCATGGCGTAATAGTTTTCACGCGGGACATAATCGGGCACGCTGTTGCCGGTGCCCAGGGCGTAGCCGCCTCCGGGCGCCGAGAGCGCGAGCATGCGTTTTGCTCGGCGGTACACCTCTCCCGGGCCCGCGCGGCAGACAAAGTCGAGGTCGATGCCGCCGAGCACGGCCGTTTTGCCGCGCAGACGGACGTAGGCCCGTTCGACAGGTTCGATGCTGTCCTCATACGAATGTTTCGCGTCAAAGCCGCCTGGGGCGAAAATATCCTCCTCGACGGCGCGCAGGCAGCCGCAGGAATGCAGGATGGCGCGCTTGCCCGCCGCATGGATGACGTCGACGAATTTCCGCTGCCACGGCAGGACGTACCTGCGCATATCGGCCGCCGATATCATCAGCTGGGTTTTGAAACCCCAGTCGTCGTTGACGATGACCGCGCCGACACAGGAGGCGGCCGCAACGATCGAATAATAATCGAGCAGAACCGAGCCGACGGCGTCGAAGACCCGACGGACAAGCCGCTCGTCGTCGTAGAGAAGCAGGCAGAGATTTTCGTAACCGCACAGGCCCACCGCGTTTTCCAGCACGCCGCAAGGCGCGAGGGGCACGGCCTTCATCCCCGCCGGCAGGCGTTCGCCGACGGCGCCGAGATAGGAGTAGTCCGCGGCTTTGGCGTCCGGCCAGGGAAAGGCCCGGAAACTGTCCCAACCGGTAATCAGCGCCGTGGCGTTGAGCGAATAGGTCCGCGCGCCGGGATGTTCCCTGCGCGGAAAAGAGAATGGCGCGTTGAGCGTGAAATAGTCGTAGCCGGCGGCGCGGTAGGCGTTCATCATCCAGACGCAGCGGTCGGTAAAGCCGCACCCCGTTTCCGGCTGCGGGCCGGCGAGTTCTTCATAGAGGCCGTCGTTGAGGAACAGTTCGAACAGGCAGGGGCGCGCCGGCCGGCCGCCCGCGAGCACCGTTTCAAGATTGGAAAAATCGGGCTGCCGGCACGCCGTCAGGTCCAGGACCGTCCGGGCGTTCGCCCTGCGTTCGTCAAAATCCAAAGCAACGCCGCCTTTCGCCTGCTATGGGTTCATAGTACCCGTTTTGTTCCCGATTGTAAAGATTGCGTTTGAAAAACCGCGGCCGCGGTGTTATGCTCAATGGGAAGGGTTCGGCAGGCAGAAAGGAGCATGGATATGGCGGAGATTTATCTGGCGGGCGGCTGTTTCTGGGGGGTGGAAAAATACCTCGCTTCGATTCGCGGCGTCCTCGACACCGAAACGGGTTATGCCAACGGCAAAACGGAAAACCCGACCTACGAGCAGGTGTGCCGGCTGGGTACCGGCCATGCCGAAACGGTGCGCGTGGTTTACGACCCCGCGGTCCTGCCGCTCGATTTTCTGCTGGAACTGTACTACGAGGCGGTCGACCCGCTTTCGGTCAACCGGCAGGGCAACGACAGGGGCACGCAGTACCGGACCGGCATCTATTACACCGACGAAGGCGACCTGCCCGTCATCGCCGCCTCGCTCGAGGCGCTGGGCCGCCGCCTGGGCAGAACGCCGGCCATCGAATGCGCGCCGCTGACCAATTACTGCCGGGCGGAGGAATACCACCAGAAATACCTGGATAAAAACCCGGGCGGCTACTGCCACCTGAAAAGCGATACTTTCCGCAAAGCGGCCCAAGCGCGGGTCAACCCCGCCGCCTACCAAAAACCGGACGACGGCGCCCTGCGGCGGACGCTGACGCCGCTGGCTTGGGATGTGACGCAAAACGCGCAGACCGAAGCGCCGTTTTCAAGCCCGCTGGACAAACACTTCGAACCGGGCATCTATGTCGACATCACAACAGGGGAACCGCTGTTCGCCTCGTCGGACAAGTTCGACTCGGGCTGCGGCTGGCCGGCTTTTTCCAAGCCGATCGACCCCGCCGTCGTGCGCGAAAAAACGGACCTGTCCCACTTCAGGGTCAGGACGGAGGTACGAAGCCGCGCGGGCGACGCGCATCTGGGCCACGTCTTCAACGACGGGCCCTCCGACAGGGGCGGACTGCGCTACTGCATCAACGGCGCCGCCCTGCGTTTTGTCCCGAAAGAGCGGATGCGCGAGGAAGGGTACGGCGATTTGCTCGATTTGGTGGAAGAGCCCTGATTTCCGGAGCCAATTTCCGGCAGCACCGCCCTGTCGAGGCCATGCCGGCCGCAGGCCGCGGATCAGGCCGGAGCCGGGCGGTTTTGCGCGAAACGGCCCCGCGTACGGTTGGCGATGCCCACCAGAATCAGCATCACCGGCACCTCGGTCAGCACGCCGACGGTGGTCGCGAGCGCGGCAGGAGAGCCGGTGCCGAAAACCGCAATGGCGACGGCAACGGCCAGTTCAAAGAAGTTCGACGCCGCGATCATACCGGCGGGCGCGGCGACGTTATGCGGCAGTTTGAGCCATTTGCAGGGGATATAGGAAATGAAGAAAATCAAAAAGGTTTGGATCGTCAGCGGTACCGCGATGAGCAGAATGTGCAGGGGGTTGCTTAAAAACACTTCGCCCTGGAACGCAAACAATAAAACCAGCGTCAGCAGCAAGCCGACGACGGTCGCGTTGCCGAACTTCGGCAAAAAGCGGTTTTCAAAGAATTCGGTTCCCCTGCGTTTTGTCACGAGCGTCCTGGTCAAGACGCCTCCGGCGAGCGGTATCGCGACAAAAAGCAGGACGGACAAGATAAGCGTATCCCAAGGGACGGTGATGTTGCTGATGCCCGTGAGGAACTTGACGATGGGCACGAAAGCGACGAGGATAATCAGGTCGTTGGTGGCAACCTGGACCACCGTATAGGCCGGGTCGCCCCTGGTCAGCGTGCTCCACACAAAAACCATAGCCGTGCAGGGCGCGGCGCCCAGCAGAATCGCGCCGGCGAGGTACTCTTTGGCGAGGCCCGGCTCGATGAATTTTGAGAAAACGACGTTGAGGAAAAATGCGGCGACGGCGTACATGGTGAAGGGCTTGATCAGCCAGTTCGCCGCCCAGGTGACAAAGAGACCTTTTGGGTTTTTGCCGACATTTTTAACCGAGAGGAAGTCGACCTTCATCATCATCGGGTAAATCATCACCCAAATGAGGACGGCGATGGGAATAGAAACCTGCGCGTACTCAAAGCGGCCGAGAAAGTCAGGCACTTGGGGCAGGAACTTGCCGATGAGGATGCCCGCCGCCATGCAAAGCAGCACCCAGAGCGAAAGGTATTTTTGAAAAAAACCAATGCCGGGGGTTTGCTCCTTTTCCACGCTGTCACCTCAATTCGATGCAGTCTCCGCAGCACAGCGGCACGCAGATGCCGCAGCCGTCGCATTTTTCGGGGTCGATTTCGGTGCGCGAGCCCAGCGGCTCGTCTTCATCCTCGGTCCAGATGACCGCCTGTCTCGGGCATTCTTTCAGCGGCCGGCAAATCCGGTTTTCGGACGCGCATTTGGCTTTGTCGATATAGGCTTTCAAAGCTGGACCCCCAGTTTTTCGACAATCTTTTTGACATCCTCCACCTTGAGGAATTTGCCGTAGGAAACGACCTTGCCGTCGATGACGAGCGCGGGCGTCTGCATGACGCCGTATTTCGCGATTTCGAGACTGTCGCCTATGCTGGCGACTTCGCCGGTGAAACCGAGTTCCCTGAGCGCGGTTTTCGTGTTTTCCAGCGTCTCGAGGCTCTTGCCGCAGCAGGCGCCCAGGACGATGAAACGGGACGCCGCGTTTTGCTGCCCGCAGCCGGAACAGCCGCATGCGCACGCTGTCTCCTCTTTTTTTACCGCGGGGGCAGTAGCCTGTTTTTCCTGTGTTTTTTTCTTGCCGAAACCGAACAGCGCCATCATACTCTCTCCTTATTGATAAAATCATTGACTGCTTAAAAACCGAGATAAAACATATATAAACCGATGACCAGAATCGCCGCGCCCATGAGGATGTTGAGCGCCTTGCTGATTTTGCCGTAGCGTTCGCCGGCGGACAGCTTTTTAACCAGCCCTACCGAGGTGCCCGTGATGACGGCGAGCGTGCCGTGGCCGATGCCGTACAATAGCAGCAGCAGGGCGCCCCAAAACACGTTCCCCTGGCCGGCGACGACCGCGAGCAGCGCGACGAGCACGGGCGTGGCGCAGGGCGATGAAAAGACGCCGCCCAGGATGCCCGCAATAAAAGCGCCGGCGTAACCTTTCCTTTTGTTCTTCGACATCAGATAGGACGAAGGAATCAGGTTGATGATGCCCCAGGTCTGCAGCGCCATGAGCACCATCAGCGCGCCCAGCGCGAGGTACCACCAGCGCAGCATGCCCGGGGGCAGCAGGCGGCCCAGCGCCGAGGCGGCGACGCCCAGCGCGGTAAAAGTCAGCGCGGCGCCTGCCGCAAAGGTCAGCGAGAGGCGGAAGGCCTTTTTCGGCTCCGTGCCGACGCCGCCGACGAAGCCGATGACCAGCGGAATCGTCGAAATCGAACAGGGCGTGAAAGAGGTCAGCACGCCGGCAGCCAGCGCGAGCAGGGGCGCCAGCCAGAAGTTGTTCTTAATGGCCGCCGCGAGGGTGTCCAGCCAGGCGTTGATGAGCGTCTGCATCACTTCATCCCCATGTCCGCGAGGATGGTCAGCAATTCCTCTTTGGTAAAGGTGCTCGAATGGGTCGTAAACAGCAGTTCGCCGCCGTCGCCGTAATGCAGGTCCAGCCCTAACTCGGCAGCGTTCGGCGGGTTGTACGGCGTCCCGTCGGCGTTGATGAACAGCTGCGTGGGAATATATTCAAACTCGTATCGCGAGGCGATATCCCAATATTTATCGGTATCGACAAACTTGACGATAGCCCTGCCCCTGAGTTCGGAATTGAGCGCCGTTATAATCGGCTTCATGTACTTGCACGGTTCGCACCATTCCGCGCCGAACTCGATGAGAATGGGCAGTTTGTAGGCCTTGAGCGCCTCGACGTCGAGTGTTTCGTCGGCGTTGAGGTCGAAATCCCCTTGTTTGATTACGCTCACGTCAGCCGTCCCCGGGGCGGTTGTCTCGGCGGAAGGGTTTTTGTCCCCGGCGTTTTTCAGCATCCAGACGGCAACGACGGCGGCGACGACCAGAACCGGAATAAGGATTTTCAGCGCTGTGGAAAGCGATTTTTTTTCATTGTTCATCAGCAACAGCCTCCTGTTTTGTCTGAACACGAGCAGCCGCAGCCGCTCTTTTCTTGCATGCTTTGATAGAATTGTACCAGATTTGCGGGAATGACGTAGGGTTCTTCCTCTTTTATCGGCGCGGGCGCGTAGAGCGCGCGGAGAATGCCGTCGACGATCATCGCTTTGGGCGGGCTGTCGTACTGCCTGCCGGCGTATTCGAACACGCGGCAGTCGGTATCCGCGCCGCAGAGGTCCCCGCACGACGCGCAGCGGTTCTCTTTGACCTCGCCGCAGATGTCCGCCCCGTTGACGCGGATGGTCGGCGAACTGACAAAGCGGTACTGTTCGGCGAGGGATGGCGAGTCCATTTTGACCTTGTTGACCGTCACGCAGCAGCCGAGCGTTGTCAGCACGGGGGACAGTTCGGCGACGGCTTCGTCGAGTTCTTTGTCGGACGCGGCGCAGCGTTCGCAGGCCTCGCGGTCGAGAAAAAGGAAATCCACCGCGACGCTTTTGCAATCCGCCCCGCAGCCGCACGAGCACGCCGGCGCTTCAGATGGAGATAAACCGTGCGGAGGCGTCCAGCCCGTATTGTCGCCGACATAGGTAATCGCCCCCTGCGGGCATATACTGCCGCAGCCGTGGCAGCGGTCGATACAGCCGGCCGGGTTCACCACGACAGGCACGGGTGCTTTCGCCGCATCATAGACCCCGTGGGTGCAAAAACCCGCGCAGGTGCCGCATTCGGTGCACAGGGTGTAATCGATGACGGGATACCATTTTTCAGCCATAAACTTTCTCCTCTACACAAACAAGAATTGAAGGGCGTTGAACAGGTAGCCGATGACGATAATGCCCAGCGCAACGATGCCGACAAAGACCGCCAGCAGTTTGGGCTTGACGGCTTTGCGAAGCATCACCATTGAAGGCAGGCTCAGGGCGGTGACCGCCATCATGAAGGCGAGAATCGTGCCCAGGCCGGCGCCTTTTGCAAAGAGGCTCTCCGCCACAGGAATGGTGCCGAAGATGTCGGCATACATGGGGATGCCGACCGCCGTGGCAAGAAAAACCGAGAAGGGGTTGCCGCTGCCGAGGACCGCGATAATCCATTTTTCGGGAATCACATTGTGGATAACGGCGCCGATACCGACACCGATGAAGATGTAAGGCGCGACCTTTTTGACGGTTTCCTTGACCCGTTGGGCGGCATAAGCGAAGCGGTCCCGTCTCGTCATCTCCTGCTGCTCGATGTCGACGTCGCCCGCGCTTTTGACGAAGTCCTCGACGTACTTCTCCATCCCCGCCTTTTCGATGAGCGTACCGCCGATGACGGCGAGCACAAGGCCGACTGCGACGTAGGCGAACGCGACCCTGCCGCCGAAGATGCTCATCAGCAGCACCAGCGAACCCAGGTCGACCAGCGGCGAGGAAATCAGGAAAGAGAACGTCACGCCTACGGGCAGGCCGGCGCTCGAGAAACCGATAAACAGCGGTATCGACGAGCACGAGCAAAACGGCGTCACCGTGCCCAGCAGCGCGGCAAGGGTGTTGGCGCCGATGCCGTGATAGCGGCCAAGGATCTTTTTGGTGCGTTCGGGCGGGAAATGGCTTTGGATATAGGAAATGATGAAAATCAGCAGCGAAAGCAGGACGAAGATTTTAACCGTGTCATACAGGAAAAAGCGTATGCTGCCGCCGAGCCGTTTGGCCGTGTCGAGCCCGAGGGCTTCGAGGGCGCGGCCGAAGAGCGCGTCGAGCCATTTCATGCCGAGGATTTGATTTTGAAAAAACGACCAGATACTTTTCACAATTTGCATGGGTGTTTACTTTTCCTTTCAATCTCCGCAGCAGGCGCCTGCCGAAGGGTCCGCATGGATGGCGGTGTATGTTTTCAACAAATCGGCGGCGCGCGCGGCGCCCTCCTCGCTGATGCGGTAATGGGTCCACTTGCCGTCGGCGCGGCTGACGACGACGCCGGCATCGCACAGAATTTTCATGTGGTGCGACAAAGTGGACTGGCCGATATCGAGGTTCTCGAGCAGTTTGCACGCGCACATTTCGCCGCAGCGGAGCATTTCAAGGATGCGCAGGCGGTTTTCGTCGCAAAAAGCGCGGAACACCGCCGCCTGCCGTTGATAATCACCCATTTTTACACGCCTCAAATCTATATTCATCGATATATAAATCATACCGTTCATATCGATATTTGTCAATATGTTGCTGAAAAATATTTTTGTCTTTGCGGCGCGGCGACCGGAAGGACGAATCATGCTATAATAGAAACGAATAAAAAGACAGATAAGGGCAGGCGCCGCAGGCCGAAACTACCGCGGGCCGCAAGGGGGAATAACGGTGAAAAAAGCGCTGATTATCGTGCTGTGCTTAGCGGCCGTTTGCCTTGCCGTGTTTGCGGCGGGCTACTGGCTGGATATTTATGTCGAGGACGGACGGCTGAAAGTGTCGCGGAAGAGCGCGGGGGAAACATTCAGCGATGTGCATATCGCCGCTTTTGAACGCCTGGATGTCAACGCGGCGGGCACGGATATCGAAGTGGTGACCGGGAAAGACTTCGGCTTTGCCTACGTCGCCTCCCGGGGCAAAACGACGGCCTGGAGCAACGAAAACGGCAAGCTGAGCATAAAGCAAAAAAACCGCAGCATGTTCCTCAACTTCGGTTTTCTATTCGGAAGGGACGATTATATCCGGGTCACCGTGCCGCCCGGCGTACAGTTGAAAGCCGCCACCCTCCGGGTTGCCAGCGGCAATATCGACGTGTCGGGCCTCATATCGGATACGCTCGGCGTTGATACGGTGTCGGGCAACACAAGCCTTGCCGGCACGTACGCCCGGCGGATGGACGCAGCCTCCACCAGCGGGAACATCCGATTGAAGGACTGCGAGGCTGTCCGGCTCGCAGTGAAGTTGACCTCGGGCAATTTGGACGCGGAAAAGCTGAAAACCCAAGGCATGGACGTCAAACTGACCAGCGGCAACGCCGTCCTCGAGGGAAAATTCCTCGGTGCGAGCAAACTGACCGCCGTCTCGGGCGACGTAACGCTGGCCGTCGACGGCAGTAAGGCCGACTACAACAGGAACATCTCCGTCGTCAGCGGCAGCGTCACCGTCGACGGGGCGCGCACAGGGAGCGAAAAATACGAAAACGAGGCCGCCCAAAACACGATCGATATTCATCTGACAAGCGGCAACGTCCGCGTCCACTTCACCGGCTGAACGCTGTTTTCGGGACCTCGGATCCGCGATTTGAAAATCCTGCCTGCCGTTCGGGCCCTTCCGCGCGGCAGGCAGGATTGTTGCATCGGATAGAAAAGTATTTACATAAAGTCAAAAGAAAATACCGCGGTCTGATCCCCTGCGCCCCAGTTGCTCAGGGGCGTTAACGCAAGGCCTGCGGCCTCAATGCCGGCGGGGATATGAACATACCGCCTGCGGTTGTTCCTGATGTCCAGCAGCGTCTGCCTGCCGGCGGCCGTTACGGCCTCGAGGCGGAAGTCCCTGCACAGCGTCGAGGGCAGCCGCGCCGCCGGGCTGTCGAGGCGGGTGTTGGCGCGCATGGCATGTTCGCGCTCGCAGCGGTCGCCCGGGAGCGTCAGGCGGTTGATGTCGCTGTCAAAGACCAGATGGACCGTTTCGACGCGCGCGGGCATGCTAAAACGATATTCTATGCTCGTAAGGTTGTTTACCTTTACACCGCAGGTTTCTGTCCCGTAACAGGGGTGCGGGCGGTCCTCCCCGTCGCGCAGCGCGCCGCTGCCGTTGACAAGCGCCGCTTCCAGACAAAACGGGGAAACGCTGCGCCGCAGGCCGGGCAGAAAGCAGTCTGAATCGAGCAATACCGCCTGCAGCGTACGGATTTTTTCGAGCAATACCCCGTGCGGCGTCAAGCCGAAGCGCACGGCAAGGGCCGCGGCGGCGCCAACGGCCTGGCCGAGCAGCGCGCAGATGCCCATGACGCGCGTGCTGCTCAAGGCGATATGCGTCGCGCTGATGTTGCGGCCGGCGAACAACAGGTTATCGACATTTTTTGAGTACAGCGCGCGGTACGCAATGGGGTAAGGCGACGCGGTCGGGATGCTGGTGTTCGCGGTCGCCTTGCGGGCGAAACCCGCCGGGTCATGGTCGTCGAGCGGCCAGCCGCCGTAGGCGACGGTGTCGGCGAAAGTTACGGCGTTCATGATGTCGTGCTGCGTGAGGGTATATTCGCCCGTCATGCGCCGCGACTCGCGCTTGCCGGGCAGAAAGCCGAAATAATCGAGTTCCCAATTCTCCGCTCCGCCGGCTTGTTTGAGATAGTCCCAGACCCCGGCGTTGAGCGCCATGAGTTCCTCGGCGGTTTTGTCCGTATCGGCGATGGTGTCGCCCTCGCCGCCGAGTTCGAGGTACCAGAAGTTTTCGAAGCAGTTGCGCAGGTCGGGCCGCCGGCCGGCAAAATCCTTTTCGCAGATTTTCCTGGCAAAGTCGGGCGCGGTAAAAGGTACGGGCGCCCCCGTTTCCCTGCCCCGGAGGGCGCAGGTCATGCCCATGGTTTTGCTGTCGGCGGTTTCGGACACATCCTCGCCGAATTCGCCCCGCGCCTCGCGGCCTATGCGGCACAGCGCGCCGGTCAGCGGGGCGAGGATGCTGTCGCCCGAACAATCGGCGAAAAGGGCGGCTGCGACGTCGACGAAGGTCTGCGTCGTCAGCTGATAGCCGGTGACCTGCCGGATGCGCGCCGTCCTGCCGTGGGCAAAAACGCCGCTATCGACGCGCGCGTCGATGCACGCGCAGTTGAGCAGCAGCGTGATGTTCTTCTCCCGCCGGACGAAGTCAAGCAGGAGCATATCCCAGACATAGTAATTCTTCGTCGGGTTGCGATAAAGGTTCTCGAGTTCGATTTCTTCGAGTATGCCCGTTTCGCGGTTGTTGACCCCGCGCGCGCCGCAAATCCACATGCGGATTTCCGACGAGGCGTTGCCGCCGAGCATCGGCCTCTCGTGCATGAGAACGGTACGCAGGCCGCCGCGCGCCGCCTGAATTGCCGCGCAGATGCCCGCCATGCCGCCGCCGACGACGCAGAAGTCGGCTTGAATTTGTTTTCTGTTAAGCACCGCTGCCGCCCCCGCTGTCAGCCCGGCGGACATATCTTAAAGTTTGATATCCTTGAACTTCACGGTAACGGCTTTGTTGTTATATTCCTCTTTGCTGAGTTCGACGATGATATGCCAGTAGGCGATATCGGCCGTCTGCACCTTGGGCAGGAGCCGGTTGACGGTGAGCACCGAGCCGTCTTCGGTCTGCTCGAACTTGACCGCTTTGTGCCGGATGGAACCGCTGGGTTCGACGAGCACGACGAAAATCAGGAGGTTCTTTTTGAAATACTCGGCGTCGTACTGATCGACCGCGTCGAGGAAGCCGATGGTTTCATCGGAGGCCGGATCCGGGTTGCGGCCGAGTTTGCCGTAGAACTTGGCCTTGTTCGCTTTGATGTAATTGTCGACCTCCGCCTTGGAACGGATGGCGTAGACCGACGGGAGGCCGTTGATTTTATCGGGGTCTGCGTCGGTGCGGATGTACTGCGCCTTCATCTTGAGTTCGACCGGCGTCGCGGTGGTACTCACGGGGCTTTTCGTCGCGTTGGCTTTGGTGGTTTCGCCGCCGCCGGCGCCGCAGCCGGCCAGGAAAACGAAGGCGGCCGCCGCCAAAATGCAGATGATTTTTTTTGTCATATGTTACTCCTTTACCTTACAAAGGGCGGACGCCCCGGAATGGATCAAAATCGCCGCAGACCTGCCGGCTTAGTCCGACATCCATTCCACCGGCCTCATCCAGAAATTCGGCTCGGTTGAAATCGGCCCGCCCAGCGTCATATAGGTAATCCCTGAACCGACGATATCGTTGTACAGTTTCTCGTTCTCTTTCAGCCGGCCGGCAAGGTTCAGCGGGGAAAACTCGTCAACCAGCAGGTTCGCCTTATAGGTCCGCCAGGACAGCCGCGAGCGCCGGATGTTTGCCAGCTGCTGCGCGCTGCCGGCGTTCGCCTCGGCTTTATCCCAAAGGGCGTCGATGTGTTTGCGCTCGCCGGGTGTGAAATACAGCCCCTCATACTCCCACTGGAAGATGTAGATATGCTGGCTGGTCTTGAGCGTCTTGCTGGTGATGGTGTCGATATATTCTTTGATAAACGGCGCCGCGGCCTCCCCGTAATAGCCCGCCAGGAACTCGTCGATCAGGGGTTCGACCCGCGCGGTCGGGTCCCACAGCAGTTTGGCGATGACGTACGCGCGCAGTTCGCCGAACTCCCCGCTGACGGAGGCGGCGTTGCCTTCTTCAAACACGCCCTTGACGTTGTTCTCTGCAAAGAACTGCATATTGGGCTGGAGCACCTGCAGATTGGCGAAAATGTTGAGGTACATCATGAAATTGGTCGTGTAATCCCAGACATAAAGGTTTTTGCAGATGGCGGACCAGCCCCTGATATCTTTGGCGAAGGCGGATTCGACGTGCGCCCTGCGCGCCGCCGGGGAATCGAGCTCGATGAAAGGGAACTTGTCCAGGCGGTTTTCGCTCCTGATTCTGGCTACGCCGCACTCCTCAAGCGGGTGCGAGAAACAACATTCGATGGAGCACAAGCGGACGATGACATTGTCGCGCGGGACGATGTTCTTGGGCGGCGTCCGGGTGTACTGGTAGGCGAAGGTGTCGAAACGAACGGACGGAAACTCGTCTTCCAGCGCTTCGGCCACCCGGTTGACAAACCAGATATTCGTGCCGGAAGGCCCGCCGTACATCGCGTCCATCGCCTTGCAGTGTTCGCATTGGCAGTAGCCGCCGTTGTCGTTTTGCGTGATGGAAACAATCCTGGCATTCGGGCTCGCCAGCAGCGCTTTGCGGACGTTTTGGATGACGATGGCCAGCACATCCGGATTGGTCAGGCAGCGCTGGTCAAGCGTCCGCGCGCCTTTGTCCTCGCGGTAGGAGAAATATTCGGGATGCGTTTCAAAATAGCTGTCCGGCAGCAGCGAACTCATGGAATGGCAGCCGTTGGCGTAGAAAACGGGGCCGCCGTACTGCGGCGAGGAGGTGCCCTCGTTGATTTTCTGTTTGGCGCGCCACGCCTCGTCGAAGGTGCAGTTCCAATCCTGATAGCGGTATTCGAAGACCGGCTTTTCGCTGTAGTCGAGGCGCGCGTCGATGTCGACCTGGGCGCTTTGCGGGACTTTTTCCATGCCGGGCGTAAACCAGCGGCAGCCCAGGCACTGTTCGAGGAAGTCGTAGACGCCGTACAGCGTGCCGCGCGGCCCGCCGCCGGTAATGAACAGCTTGCCGGAAGCAACCTGAATCCGGAAGCCCTCCTCCCCGAGCGCGGCGCGGTCCGCGATACCGCCCTGCGGTTCGCGGTTGGTGAGGCCGACGAGGATTTCTTTATCGCGCACGCGCGCGGTATCCTGCGTCAGTTCCAGGGTGATGCCGCTGATGAGGCGGATATACTTTTGCAGTTCCAGCGCAGCGGTCGTTTCGGGCTCGGAACAGGTCGCGCCTTTGACGATGACATAGTCGCCTTGATCGCCGCCGGCGAGCGTGAGCCACTCGGTAACGGCCGGCTGCGTGACGTCAGCGCCGCCGTAGTCGATATCGATGACCTTCCGGTTGACGGCACCGAGCGTAAACGACGTGAGGACCTGTGACAGGAAGACGATAATCGCGACGATTCTTTGCATAGCCGTTCATCCCCTTTGTTCAAACATCTGTTGACGGTTCACGATGCCTTCTTGCGCGCCGTGGCGCTTTGTCGGCTATGCCGCCGCCGGGCGGCGGCCGTTGCAATCAAAATAAACCGCTGATAACGCCGTCGGCGCTGACGTCGATGCTGACGGCGGCGGGCTTTTTCGACAGGCCGGGCATTGTCATGATGGCGCCGCAGATAAAGACCACGAAGCCGGCGCCCGCGCTCAAACGGACCTCCCTGACATGGACGGAAAAGCGCTCCGGCGCGCCGAGCAGGGCGGCGTTGTCGCTGAATGAATACTGCGTTTTCGCCACGCAGACGGGTAAGGCGCCGAAGCCCATAGCCTCGATTTCTTCCAGCTGCTTCTCCGCCGAAATATCGAATGTCGTGCCCGACGCGCCGTAAATCCTGCGGCAGACGGTTTCAAACTTTTCTTTCAGCGAAAGGTTGTCTTCGTAAGCAAATGTAAAGGCGGATGGCTTGTCGGTTAATTCGGTTACTTTTTGCGCCAAATCGACGGCTCCGGCGCCGCCTTTGGTGAAAACCTCACTCAGCGAACAGGGCACCGAGAGCGA
Source organism: Bacillota bacterium (assembly GCA_022706685.1). Lineage (GTDB taxonomy): Bacteria > Bacillota > Clostridia > Oscillospirales > Acutalibacteraceae > UBA1447. The sequence continues at coordinate 12,036 of JAKJCA010000023.1, read as the reverse complement.
CGCGCACAGGTCCAGCAAATATTGATGCTCCCCTGCGCTGTCGGACGGGAAAGCGTTGACGGCGACGCACACCGGCAGGCCGTAGACGCCGCGCAGGTTGTTGATATGCCGCACCAGGTTCGCCGCGCCTTTTTCGAGCGAAGCCAAATCCGGGGTGTTAAGTTTTTCTTTGGCGCAGCCGCCGTGGTGCTTCAGCGCTCGAACGGTCGCCACGAGGACGACGGCGTCCGGCTTCAGGCCGGCGCTGCGGCATTTGATGTCCAAAAACTTCTCCGCGCCGAGGTCCGCGCCAAAGCCCGCCTCGGTGACGGTGTAGTCGGCGAGTTTCAGCCCCATGCGGGTGGCGACGACGCTGTTGCAGCCGTGGGCGATGTTCGCGAAAGGCCCGCCGTGGATGATCGCGGGCGTATGCTCGAGCGTCTGCGCGAGGTTGGGGTCGAACGCGTCTTTGAGCAGGGCAGCCATCGCCCCCGCCGCACCGATTTCGCCGCAGGTGACCGGTTTGCCGTCATAGGTGTAGCCGACCACGATGCGCGCCAGACGCGCCTTCAAATCTTCCAGGCTGTTCGCCAGGCAGAAAATCGCCATCACTTCGCTGGCGGCGGTAATGTCGAAACCGTCCTGGCGCGGGATGCCGTTGGGGCCGCCGCCCAGGCCGTCGACCATGAAACGCAGCTGCCGGTCGTTCATGTCGATGCAGCGCTTCCAGGTGACGCGGTTGGGGTGCAGGCGCAGCGGGTTGCCGTGGAAAATCGAGTTGTCGATCATCGCGGCGAGCAGGTTGTTCGCCGCGCCAATGGCGTGCAGGTCACCGGTGAAATGCAGGTTGATTTCTTCCATCGGCACGACCTGGGCGTAGCCGCCGCCGGCCGCGCCGCCTTTGATGCCGAACACGGGCCCGAGGCTCGGCTCCCGGATGACGAGAACGGTCTTTTTGCCGATACGGCTGAGCGCATCGGCCAGGCCGACGTTGATGGTGGTTTTGCCCTCGCCCGCCGGCGTGGGGTTGACGGCGGTGACGAGAATCAGTTTGCCGTCCGGCTTGCCGGCCAGGTCTTTGAGCAGCCGGCGGTCGATTTTCGCTTTGTATTTGCCGTAGGGGCTGAGGTATTGCTCGTTGACGCCGAGCTGCGCCGCGATCTCGGCGATGGGCTTGAGTTCGGCTTCCTGCGCGATTTGGATGTCGCTTTTCATGAATCGGCTCCCATCGGATATTTTGTTTGGTCTCAACGCAACAAAGTATAACAAAAAAACGGCGAAATGCAAAACGCACAGCGCCGTTTGATATCCGTAAATGCTCTTATCCTTTCCAGGTAAAACTGAACAGGTTGCCCTGCGTCGAATAGGTCACGCCTTCCGGCTGTTCCTCGTCAAGGGCGGCCAGAAACGCGTCTTTCATTTCGGCGGTTTTGAACTCGATGGTACCCTCGAGCGTCAGCATCGACGGGAGGCTGACGCCGATTTTGAAGCCGGTCATCCACCAGTGAAGTTCGGGTTCCCGGACAAAAAGCAAGCGGCCGTTTTTGTAGAGTTTCATCGACATCGGCACCATCCACTCGTCCGAGGCGCAGTCATAAAACTCGACTATTTTACCCTGCGGCTTGTTGTAAAAACCGAACTCCGCGCCGGTGAAAACGTTGAAATACTGCCCCTTCCAGAACTGGACGAGCCAGTCGAGACCGCCGTAAGAAAACTTGACACGGAAGGTTTTGACATAATGGCCGACGGCCGGAGCCAGGGCATCGTAAGCCCGGCAGTAACCGAACTCGCGGTGCCAGGTGTAAACGGGCGAATAATACATCATCTGCCCGACGTCGACGTTGAAGCCGGTGTGCAGCGCGCCTTTCTGGTCGTCGTCGTAAATCAGCCCGGTCTGCGTATTGTAGAAAACAGTCGACGGCAGCACATGGTGGACGCCTTCGTTATCATCGTAGGCGCCGTAAAACTCCTGCAGGTTCTCCCCGACGGGCACCAGATAGACTTCGAAGTTGTGGATGCCGGTTTTCGAGGCGGCGATAATCGCCTTGAGGTAACCGATGGCCTCGGCCAGCGCCCGGTTTTGCAAGACAATGCCGTCGGTAACCGCACTTTCGCCGCCGGATGGGTCTTGCGTTGACTCCACCGGCAGCGCGGCCGGGGCGGCAAGACTTATGGGTGTCTTTGCAGGGCTTGGAGAAACGGTTTGCGGGGCGGCTGCCGCAAGCGGCTGCGCGGCAGTCCCAAACCGCATAGAGCGGACGGACGGCACCGCCTGTTTCGGCTCCCCTGCACGGCTGAGCGCTCCGGCCGCCGTGACGCTTGCGGTTTCATCCGATGAGGCGGCGGGGCTGCCGTCGGCCGCCGGCATGGCCAGCACGGCCGCCAGCGCACACGCCAGCGCGAGGGAAACCAGGCGTTTGGCGATGTTCATCGTTGACATACGGGTATTCCCCTCCCTGAGTGGAAAAGCGGCGGCATGGGCTTGAAAGCCGCCGGTTTTATTGCTCCGGTTTGGCGGCAACGCCTTTGCGCGCCTCAATCTCGGCGAGCATATTTTTGTAATATTCCTCATCGATTTTCACCTTTTTGCGGATGACGAGAAAGGCGGCGCCGATGAGGATAATGGGCGCCACCACCATGCTGACCCTGAGCCAGAACGTGATGCTCGGCGGGGCGGAAACAAGAAGGTCTTTAATCTGACGCATTTTTTCGGCCTCGGTAATCTCCTTGAGGTTCGCCTGCTTTTCAAGGTCCGAAATACCGTTGGTGATGCTGAGCATGCCGATGGCCAGGTAGGCGACGGTAATGATGGCCTGCTGGAGCGCGCTGCCCATTTTCGCCATAAACGGGCGCAGGGAAAAAATAATCGCCTCGTCGCGCGAATGGGTTTTATATTCGTTGTATTCGATGGTGTTGGTCAGGTAAATGGTGATGACCATATACATCAGCGACTGGCCGAAACCGATGACGAACGCTTCGAGCAGAATGACGGCAAGCTGGACGTTGGCCGGCGCGCCGACGGCCGGCAGCAGAGTGCCGAAAACCATAAACATGACGTAGCCCGTGGCGGTGGTGATCATAGCCAGCGTCGACATCTTCTGGCGGGACATTTTCGCGGCCAGACGCGGGTATAAGATGTTGATGGCGACCGAGGCGAGCGCGTACAAGGCGACGAACATCGTCACATAGGTGCCGTTGTAGCCGAAAGAGAGGTACATGTAATTGACGCCGAAGGCCGTCAGCAGCGCGCTGCCGACGTTATACAGCAGCATCACCAGCGCGACCCACAGCAGCTGGTCGTTTTTAAAAATCACGCCGGCCATTTTTTTCAGCCCGATGTGCTCCTCTTTTTCGAGGTGGGCGGTTTTGTTTTCTTTGACAAAGAAGTAGACGACCACCTGACTGACAGTCAAAGCGGCGGCGATAAACACCGCCACCGCCCGGAAGCCGGAAATCGAGCTGCCGCCGATGGCACCGGAGCCGTTGGTTAAAATCGGAATCAGCCCCATGGAGAGGATGGCGCCGATCATCGCGAACAGGTTCGCGTAGGAGGTCAGTTTATCGCGTTTTTTCGGTTCGCTGGTCAGCGACGGCAGCATGGACCAATAGCCGATGTCGTTCATCGTCCAGGTGATGTCCCAGAACAGATAAAGCACCGCGAACAGAACGACAAAGTTCCAGCCGTCGACGCCGTTGCTGAACATGATAATCAGAACAATGGCGTTGAGTACGGCGCCGATGATGATCCAGGGCTTGAATTTGCCGACCCGGGTGCGCGTGTTTTCGATGATGCCGCCCATCACCGGGTCGTTGATCGCGTCCCAGATACGCGCGATTACCAGAATCGTCCCGATGGCCCCGAACTGTTTGGGCGTTAAACTGCGCGTGAAGAGTACATAGGTCAGCAGAAAATTGGCATAGAGCGTGTAAGCCATGTCGCGCCCGATGCCGGGTACCGTGTAGGTCCATTTGTTGCGGCGGAAGCGTTCTTCTTCGTTGAGCTGTTTCAAATAATCACCCTCCCGATTGATTGAATGGGCGGATAGGACGGCCGGTGAAACCTTTTGTATTTCTGACGAAAGACATTATTATCATACCATAAAAGGAATAAACTTCAAGCGCCGCGCGGCTGCCCTCACATTTGACAGGGCCGGGCCGCGCATTATAATATTTCCGGGTCAAATGCGCTGTGAAAAACGCGTTTGCGTAAAGGGCGAATTTGCCCTTTACGGCGGCGGAGGCTTGTTTTGCCGGTTCAAAACTGTCGCCGGCCGTTTTTACGCATCCGAGGGCAAACGGAGGAACGCATGCTCAACATCATCCTGCTGGGGCTGGTCAGTTTTTTTTCGGACATCAGTTCGGAAATGGTCTACCCGGTCATTCCGCTGTACCTGACCGCCCGGCTCGGCGCTTCGCCGGCCCTCGTCGGAGTTATCGAAGGCATTTCGGAAAGCACCGCCTCGCTGCTGAAAGTTTTCAGCGGCTATTTTACCGACCGCTTCAGCCATAAAAAACCGGTGGCGATGCTGGGATACGCCGGGGGGCTTTTCTACAAAGCGGCGCTGATATTCTCCAAGTCGTGGCACGGCGTGCTTTTTGCGCGCGTCGTCGACCGGGCCGGCAAGGGCATCCGCACGGCGCCAAGGGATGTAATGATCGGCGAAAGCGCCGGCGCAGGCCGCATCGGCCGGGCATTCGGCATCCACAAAGCCCTCGACATGGCGGGCTCCGCCATCGGCATTTTCATCAGTTACCTGCTGTTGAGGCATTCCGAAACCGTGTTCGAAGCGTTCGACTATAAACAGCTCTTTCTGATATCGGCCGTCCCTGCCCTGCTGGGGCTGGCGATGTTCCTTTTTATCAAGGAAAAAAAGGCGCAAAGCGGGAAATACGTCCGCGAACCTTTTTGGAAAAACATCCGGCAGCTCGACAGCCGGCTGAAGCTGTACCTGTGCGTATTCTTTGTTTTTACCCTGGGCAATTCGTCGAACGCCTTCCTGCTGCTCAAGGCGAAAGACGCGGGCTTTGACGACACCGGCGTCGTACTGCTTTATTTTGTATATAATTTGGTTTCGTCTTTGCTTGCCATACCGTTGGGCCGTCTGTCCGACATCATCGGGCGCAAAAAACTGCTGGTGGCTGGCTATTTCACCTTTTCGGCCGTTTACGCCTGTTTCGCTTTCGCCGGCAGCCGGCCGGCGTTTTATTTCGCGTTCGCCCTCTATGGCATTTACACCGCCATGACCGCAGGCGTCGAGCGCGCTTTTATCACGGACATCGCCCCCGCCGCTTTGAAAGGGACGCTGCTGGGGCTTCATTCGACGCTCGCGGGCATCGCTCTGCTGCCTGCCAGCGTTATAGCCGGCCTGCTGTGGGACGCCGCCGGCCCGAAGGCGCCTTTCCTGGCCGGATCCGCGCTCGCGCTGGCCGCGGCGCTGGTACTGCTGTTTTTCCTGGGGAATACCGATACGCAGGACAAGGAGACGGCGGGGGCTGCCGCAAGAGATTAAATTATTCCATCAATAAACGAAGGGCAGGCCTTCCGGTCCGCCCTTCTTAAGTTCAATATAATGGCCGCCTCAGTAGGCAAGGCCGGTGGTCTGGTCGATGTCACGCATAAAGTTTTCGACGTCGGTCAGAATGCCGGAGTCGCCGCTGTCGATGTTGCCGTCGCCGTTGACGTCGCCCGCGAGATAGTTGACGCTGCCTGCCGGCCATTCGACAATCCAGTTTTCGATGTCGACAAGCAGGCCGGCGTCGGCCGAGTCGATATTGCCGTCGCCGTTGACGTCGCCGAAAATGATGATGGTGTAGGTGCCGATAATTTCCTCGTTGGCGTTGTTGACCAACTGCACCACCGCGCCGGTGCCGAACGTATCGCTGGTCAGGTAATTAAGGCGGCCGTTGCCGTTGATTCTGACAAAATCGCTTTCAAACTCGCCCATGGTAAGGCCCGTCTTCAGCCCGAAAATATAACCGTTTTGCTCGTCGATAATCGTGGTGGAGCCGTACGCTTTCTCCAGATTGAGGGGGATCATCAGCCATTGCGCGGTATAGACCGCGTTGCCGGCTCCGACTGTCGGCGGAACCGCGGGCAGCCAGCCGGTAAAGATGTAGCCCGGGCGCGTCACTTCGGGAGCCGTGAGAGCCGCGCCGTATTCCATCAGCGTGGAGGCCGATCCCTGCCCGCCGTTGGCATCAAAGGTGATCTGGTAGCTTTCCTTGGACCAGGAAGCATAAAACGTAACGTTGCTGGTCAGCGTATACGGCCATACAACCGGCTTGGTAAGGGCTTGGTTGGAGAACCAGCCGTTAAAGCGGTATCCCGTCCTGGCAGGCTGAACCGCCGGCTCTTCGACCGGGTCGCCGTAATAAGCGGTAATGGGGGCGACGGCTGTGCCGCCGTTGGACTGGAAGCTTATGGTATGGGAAATCCTTGACCAGACCGCGTAGAAGGTGACAATGGCCCCGTCGTCGGAGGCAAGGTTGAGCACGCTCTGCGCGTCGGTATAATCGGCCGTCCCGGCCTGCTGAGAGGCCGACCAGCCGAGGAAATTATAGCCCGTGCGCGTAAAGCCGTTCGCGGTCAGGTTGGCCGCGGTGCCGTACACATGCGAAGAGTCGGCCGTGACGCCCTCGCCGCCGTTGGCAAGATAAGTTACGGTGTAGCGGTTGGGCGTCCATTGCGCCACAAAAGTCCGGTTGGCGGAGGGCACCGTGTCGGGCACCTCGGGCTGCCAGCCGGCGAAAGTGTAGCCCGTTCTGGCAACTTCGGGCGCCGTGAGCGGCTCGCCGGGCAGCATGACCGCGCTGGCGGAGCCCGTGCCGCCGTTGGCGTCGAAGGTCATGGTGAAGCCCGTCAGGACCCACTTCGCGTACAGTTTGATGTCCGTTGTGCCGACGGAGATGGGCGCGAGGTTGGAGTATACAACGCTTCCGTTCGGAGAGGTTGCCCAGCCGGCGAAGGTGTAATTCGGTCTGGTAAACAGGTTCTGGTTGATGGAAACGGTGGCATTCTGGGGCGCGTACTGCGCGGGCATCTCGCCGGTTCCGCCGTTGGCGTCGAAGGTGATCATCACCTGGTTGAGTTTCGCCTCGTCGACAAACTCGTTGGTATAGGAACCGTCCGTGCTCAACTGGTAAATCGATACGCCGGGATTGTTGTCATTGTATGTGAGGGTCAGTCCGGTTGATTCGCCGTAACCCAGGTCAATACCGTCGGCCGTGGTCATGGTAAATTCGTTGAGGTGGTCGTGGCCGAAATACGCGCCTTTCAGATTGCCGTAGGCCGCCCATGCTTCATAGAGCGTTTTGCTGCCGTAACTCGCGGACGAACGGTGGGCCGCGGATTCATAGACCGACAGGTTGGCCGGGCAGGGACCCTCCTTGTAGATTTCACTGAGGTTGTTGGAGGAGCATCTTGCCCAGTTAATCATCGAAGGCGTCAGAATATATTCGTTGCTGGAAAACGGCGTTCCCTGGCCGTACATGCCCGAGGGGTCAATGGTCATGCAGCGGGTATAAATGTCCGGAACGATGATATGCTGGAACCAGAGGGAGGGTACGTCGGGATAGGTCTGGCTCTGCTGGATATAATAGTCGACCTGGTTGGTGTAGGGGCAGTCGTAGGAACCCGAGGAGGGGTTGTCGTTGGAATCCATCAGGTAGACCTGATAGGCCGGCGTGCCGCTTGTCTGGCCGTAGGGATAGATGAGGATCACTCCGTTGCCGGCTCCGGTCAGCGCGGTAACGTCGTGGTCGATAAAATTGCCGCCGCCTGCGTTTTTGTAAAAGACATACTGCTCGTCGGTTGTCCCCGGATCGGCGATATAGGGAATCTTGTCGTTGTCGTGGTTGCCGAACGTCACGGCGAACTTGGTATTGGTGTTGACCATCGGCGCGACGATGTTGTTAATCACGCTTTGAGCGGACGATTTGCTCATCATTCCCGCGATGTTGTCGCCGGTCAGTACGACCAGGTCGGGGCTGTAGCGGGCGATCGCTTTGGTGATGACCGAAGTGATCCTGCTGCTGAGGGAAGTGCCTGTCTGGATGTCGGTCAGCTGCATGACGGTAAACTGGCCGGCGGCGTCAAACTGCAAAGTACCGGCAAAGGCCGCCTGCGCCCCTACCGATGCCCAGGGAACCGCCGCCGCGGCGAAAGACAGCGCCAGCAGCGCGCATAACATGCGTTTTTTCAATGACATAATAATGCTACTCCTTGCCCGTATGCGGCTGCGCCGTTTGGTCCCGGCTGCCGCGATTTTCTGTTTGATCAAGCGGAACGGCGATAGTTAGACTATTCTATTATAATGCAACGCAAACGAAAAACAAGTCTTTCACGGCATCAAAAAAGAGAAATGCGCCGCCGTTACCCAACAGCGGCGCATCACGGTGTATCAATACGGACACCGCATTCCTTTTCACGGTTGTCCGAAGTCTATTGCCATCAAAAAGAAATCAGCGGAAAATCCATCGGTTGAGCCGACCGGTTTCGGGAACTTTTACCGCTTTCAGCCGGATGTCAAAGTTGTTACCAACGGGAAGTCGATATATATTTCCGTCCCGCCGGCTTGGCGTTCCCTTTCCGGCTTAGCCGTGACGGAGGGTTCGCCACTCCCGCGCTTATTTTCCCCAGCCGAAATCGCCGACAAGTTCGACAAAGGTGACCGCGTACAGGGCCCGCGCCCCGACGGCACCGTTTTCATCTTTGGTGACCAATGTCAGCTCCTGCAGGCCGGGAGGGCCGACCGGAATAAGCATCCTCCCGCCGTTTTTCAGTTGCGCAATCAGGCGCGGCGGCACGCTGCCGGCCGCCGCGGTAACGATGATGCGGTCATACGGCGCGTATTGGGCCCAGCCGAGGCTGCCGTCTCCGGTCCGGAAACGGATATTGGAATAGCCGAGCCGGGCGAGACGCTCCCGCGCTTGTAACGACAGTTCGGGGATGCGCTCGACGGTAAAGACCTCCCCGGCGAATTCGGCCAGGAAAGTCGTCTGATAGCCGGAGCCTGTCCCGATTTCGAGCACGCGGCAGTTTTTATCGAGTTCGAGCGCCGCCGTCATGTCCAGCACGAGGGTCGGCTGCGAAACGGTCTGGCCGAAGCCGATGGGCAGCGGCCGGTCGAGCGGCGCCAGCGGCTTCAGGCCGCCCTCGACAAACAGCGAACGGTCGAGCGACCGGAAAAAAGCGCGCAGTTTTTCATCGTCCATACCGAGCCGCCTTCTTCTGCCCGCGGCGGTACCGCGTTTTACTTCGCCGCGCGGTCTTTGAAAACAAGAATCACGGCGCTGACAAAGGAGGCCGCGCACAGCGCGCCGAGCAGGAAAGTCGAGATGCTGTTGTTGACAAAGTTCATCGTCGGATTGAAATGGTCGAGGATTAAAAAGACGACAAACACGCTGGAGAGCACGATGGCGGCGTGGGGGAATACTTTCCACAGCGATTTCACGGCTGCACCTCCCGGATAATCAGGCAGTCGCTGACGCTGCGGCCGCCTTTGTAGGGCCGGTTGACGAAGGTGTCGTTGAACGTCATCGCCGCCGACTGGCCGCCGTCGAGGTTATAGGCGCTTTTGCAGCCGAGCTGCTCAAAAATCTTTGCGTACTGCGCCATCGTCACGCCGACGGAATAGCCGTCCTGACGGCCGTCGACAAGAATAAAGCAATAATGGCCGGGTTCGTAATATCCGAAGCCGCTTCGCGGATTTTGCACCGTCACGGAACTGTTGAAGGTCTTCATCGCCTTGCCGTCGGCGTCAAGCAGCATCGGCCCGAACGTCCAGGCCTGCCAGACACCCCGGCTGACGGCTTCCCGGGCATCGAATGTTCCCGGAGCGAACACCCGGACCGTCCCGTCGTAATACAGCGCGCCGACGTCGCAGTCGGTCGCTTCGGCGCGGTAGAGTTTCCCGTTGCGGACGACCACCCCGCCGTTGTTGCCGGCGGAATTGCCGTAATAATCGCCGGTCATCGCCAGCAGGGCGCCGGAGGCGATGTCCATATCCGGCACGGTGTCGCGGTAGCCGGAACCATAGGTGTTTTCGGCCAGATACGTGCCGAAACACTCGATATCGGCGATGTAGATGTCGGCGACATAGTAGGTTACCAGGCTGTTGCCGCTGCCCGTCGTTACTTTTTGAATATGGATGGAGACGTTCGGGCTGGTGTACGAGTCGGCTGTTTGGACGACCGTATCGGTGAAGTGCCCGGCGAACTTCTCTTTCCACGTCAAGGACACCGGCGACGTCGTGTCGCCGGCCTTCGTTGTTTCGCCGGCAGAGCTTTGTGCGGTCGTGACGACCATCACCGGCTCGCCGCCTTTTTGCGGCAGCACATGGTGAAACAGTGCGAACACAATCAGCACGGTTCCGATGAGCAGCACATCTGTCAGGATAACGGCCCAAAGCGGCATGCGTTTCTTTTTACGCGGCGCGGTGTTCGATGGTTCCATCTTCTTCTCTCCCGTTTTGCCAGCCCGCGGACGTTGGCGTGATATGATTTCGAAATCATCTTACAACAAAAGCGCTCCCTTGTCATCTGTTGTTTGCGGCACGCGGCAAGGGCGCCCCCCCGTCTTTAGCCGTATCATCCGCTTGATTTCCTACTATCCCCGTAGTAAAATGGGTTATATAAAGATGCCGGTTGCCCGCAGCCGGACCGCAAGGAGGAAACCCATGAAAATATCGACCAGGGGCCGCTATGCCCTGCGCATCATGGTCGAACTCGCCCGGCAGGGCGGGGAGGAGTTTGTCCCGCTGAAACTGATCTCTCAGCGGCAGGATATCTCCATGAAATATCTCGAGAGTATTGTCGCCGTGCTGCAGAAAGCCGGTTTTCTTATCAGTCTGCGCGGCAAATCGGGCGGATATAAGCTGGCCAAACCCGCAAAGGAGTACTCCGTAGGCGCCGTGCTGAAACTGACCGAAGGCAGCCTGGCGCCCGTTGCGTGCCTCGACGGCCCGTCACCGGGCTGCGGGCGCGCCGAACACTGCCCCACGTTGCCGATGTGGGCGCGGCTCAACGACATTATTGACGAATACCTGGAGAGCGTATCGATTGAGGAACTGGCTGCCGGCTGTGCGGGCGGCAGCGATTATTGTATTTAAGCCCGGCGCCGCGCTTTTTCAGCCTCGGTATTGACAAAAATCGGCGGCTATGATATATTCCTACTATGCCGATAGGATAAATGCAATTTTATTGCGAAATCGTTGAAAATTATAAGATCGGAGATAACTCCCATGAACGTGTATCAATCCGTCGCCGAACTCGTCGGCTCCACGCCGCTGATGGAACTGGTGAATACCGAGCGCGCGCAGGGCCTTGAAGCGACCCTGCTGGCGAAACTGGAAATGTTCAACCCCGCCGGCAGCGTCAAGGACCGCATCGCCAAGGCGATGATCGAAGACGCCGAGGCGAGGGGCTTGCTCAAAAAAGGCTCCGTCATCATCGAACCGACCAGCGGAAACACCGGCATCGGCCTGGCTTCCATCGCAGCGGCGCGCGGCTACCGCATCATCCTCACCATGCCCGAGACGATGAGCGTCGAGCGCCGCAACCTGCTGAAGGCCTACGGGGCCGAGTTGGTGCTGACGCCCGGCGCGCTGGGCATGAACGGGGCCGTGGAAAAGGCGAAGGAACTCGCAAGCGAAACGGCGGGCAGTTTTATGCCGGGCCAGTTTACAAACCCGGCGAACCCCGCAGCGCACGAGGCGACGACCGGACCGGAAATCTGGAAGGATACCGCGGGCAAGGTCGATATTTTCGTTGCCGGCATCGGCACGGGCGGCACCGTGTCGGGTGTGGGGCGGTTTCTGAAGAAAAAAAAGCCGTCCGTCAAAATAATCGGCGTCGAGCCCGCCGCTTCTCCCCTGCTGACCAAAGGCACGGCCGGCCCGCACAGAATACAGGGCATCGGGGCGAACTTTGTGCCCGACACGCTCGACCGCCGGATGGTGGATGAAATCATCCTTGTCGAAAACGAGGACGCCGCCGAAACCGGCAGAGTTTTGGCCAGAACGGAGGGTTTGCTCGCCGGCATCTCGTCGGGCGCGGCGG
>JAKJCA010000022.1 GCA_022706685.1 Bacillota bacterium | reverse complement strand
GAAAGAGCTGCTTAAGCTCAAAGTTTTCCATAAGCACTCAGTTTGGGTTGTCGTTTTGTAACAGTCTGCCGTTTCATATTCAACACGCGCTTACGGTCGAGGGCGTGATGAAATGGTTCGCCGCCGACCTCGGTTTCGCCGATGAAGCGGACTACTGGGGGCTGGTCGGCCTGCTGCACGATATCGATTACGAACAGTTCCCCGAAAAGCACTGCATCAAAGCGCCGGAACTGCTGCGCGAAAACGGGGCGGGCGAAGACTTTATCCGCTCGGTGTGCAGCCACTGCTACGGCATCAACGTCGATATTAAGCCGGAACATACGATGGAAAAGGTGCTCTTTGCCGCGGATGAACTGACCGGCCTGATTGCGGCGGCCGCGTTGATGCGGCCGTCAAAAAGCGTTTCGGACATGGAGTTAAGCAGCCTGAAAAAGAAGTTTAAGGATAAAAAGTTCGCCGCCGGCTGCTCGCGCGAGGTCATCGCCCGCGGAGCGCAGATGCTCGGGTGGGACCTCGATGTCCTTTTTGAAAAGGCCATCCTCGCCATGCGCGCTTGCGAGCGCGGTGTCGCCGATGAAATGAAAGCGCTTTAAACTTTGCCCCGCGGCCGGAAAAGCGCTGTGCCGGGAACGGCGTCCGCCGCGTCGGCCGAAGGCCAATGAAATGTTTCCCGCGCCGCGGACCGCATAACGGCCCGCGGCGTATCTTGATATCTTCATACGCTTGTGATAAAACGCCGTATTTTGCTCTTAACGCTTTTCGGGTACACTCGTTTATGCTAAACTATACTGAAGTTTCCGGAGGTGTGCCGATGATTTGGACCAGCAATGAGGGGCTCGGCGGCGGCGAATTGCGCCGTGCCCTCGAGCAGTCGCTTGAAGGGCTGACGTTGCGTAAAGTACTCATCGTACCCCCCGACTACACGCGCATGTACTCGGGCGCCGGCTCGATTACCGCCGTCTATTACGATTTGCTGAAAGAACGCTGCGAGGTGGATATTCTGCCCGCCCTGGGCACGCACGAGCCGATGACGCGCGCCGAATGCCTTGCCTTTTTCGGCGAGAAGGTGCCTTTTGATAAAATCATCGTCCACCATTGGAAAACGGACGTTGTCAAATTGGGCGAAGTGCCGGCGTCGTTCGTCTCGGAGGTATCCGAAGGGCTGGTTGACAGCCCCATCGACGTCGAGGTCAACCGGCTCATCGTCGACCCGAGTTACGATTTGATTATTTCGGTCGGGCAGGTGGTCCCGCACGAGGTCGTCGGGATGGCGAATTACTCCAAAAACATTTTCGTCGGCTGCGGCGGCAGCAGCATGATCAACAGCTCGCACATGCTCGGCGCCTTTTACGGCATGGAACGCGTGATGGGCAGGGACCATTCGCCGGTCCGCCGGTTATTCGATTATGCGCAGGAGAAGTTTCTCGGCCGGGTGCCGTTGATGTATGTGCTGACCGTCACAACGAACCGGGGCGACGAAACGCTGATACACGGCCTGTATATCGGCAATGACCGGCGCCTGTTCGAACAGGCGGTCGCCCTCAGCCAGAAACTCAATCTGACGCACCTCGATCGGCCGATTCAAAAAGCCGTCGTCTTTCTCGACGAACGCGAGTTTAAAAGCACGTGGCTGGGCAACAAAGCGATTTACCGTACAAGGATGGCCATGGCCGACGGCGGCGAACTGATCATCCTCGCGCCCGGGGTGCGTAAATTCGGCGAAGACGCCGTCAACGACCGCCTGATCCGAAAATACGGCTATGTCGGCCGTGAAAAAGTGCTCGAACTGGTCCGCCAAAACGAGGACCTGCGCCAAAACCTTTCCGTCGCGGCTCATCTGATTCACGGGTCCGCAGACGGGCGTTTCCGCGTGACCTATTGCCCCGGCATGCTGAGCCCCGACGAGGTGAAAGCGGCAGCATTCGGCTATATGCCGCTTTCCGAAGCGTTGGCGAAGTATCCGCCCTGCAGCTTGAAAGACGGCTACAATACCCTGCCGGACGGAGAGGAGATATTCTATATCTCCAACCCCGCCCTCGGACTCTGGACCTGCGACGCGTTTTAGGGGCGCGCGTTAACACAATCCCGAAGATCGGCATGCGCCGTATGATATACCGGCAAGATTCAATCCGAAAGAAAAGCGGGCGCTTATGATTCATCCATCAAACCCTGCGAAAACCATCGACCTGCACACCCATTCGGTCATGTCCGACGGCTCCCTCACGCCCGCTGAACTGGTCCGCCATGCCAAAGCGGCCGGCCTGAGCGCCATGGCGCTGACCGACCACGACAGCATCGCCGGCGTCCGCGAGGCGGTCCTTGAAGGCGAAAAGACCGGCATCGAGGTGGTGCCTGCCGTCGAACTCTCCGCCATCAGCGAAACGGAGCTGCATATTCTCGGGTATTACATCGATATCGAAAACCCGTATTTTCTTGAAAAAATCGAGGAGGCGCGCGTCGTCAGGGAACTGCGCATCGCCCAAACCTGTGAAAAACTGCGGGAACTCGGCTTTGATGTGAGCGTTGAAGAGGCGAAAGCGCTTGCGCCCGGCGGACTTGTCGGCAGGGCGCATTTCGCACGGGTGCTCGCCAACAAGGGCTACACCGCCTCGGTCCGCGAGGCGTTTGACCTCTACCTGCATGCCGGCCGCCCGGCTTACTCCTCAACCCAGCGCCTGAGCGCGTCCGAGTGTATCGAGATGATTAAAAAAGCGGGCGGAATCGCCGTCGCGGCGCACCTGCACCTGACCAAACTGGATGGGGAAGCGCTCCGCGCCTTTTTGGTGAACCTGAAAGCGCAGGGCCTCGACGGCATCGAGGGCTATTATACCGACTACACGCCGCAAATGCAGGCGGATTACGGGGTTCTTGCGCGCGAGTTGGATTTGTGTATCAGCGGCGGTACCGACTTCCACGGCGAAATGAAGCCGCATATCGCCATCGGTACGGGTTTAGGGAACATGAGCATCCCTTACAGCGTTCTGGAAGGCATCAGAGAGCGGCTGCAGAAAAGTTAATAAGCGCTTCGGCGCATTGGAGGGTCAGCTATGAAAAAATCGGACATCGGCCTTATCGGCCTCGCGGTCATGGGCGAAAACCTTGTGATGAATATGGAAAGCAAGGGCTTCACCGTGTCGGTGTATAACCGTACCGCGCAGCGCGTCACGGATTTTATCAACGGGCGGGCGAAAGGCAAAAATATCGTCGGCACCTTCTCGCTGGAAGAGCTGGCGGCGAGCCTCGAGAAGCCCCGCAAGGTGATGATGATGATCAAGGCGGGCGACGCCGTCGACGCGATGATCGAGGCGCTGCTGCCGCTGCTCGAGCCTGGCGATATCATTATCGACGGCGGCAATTCGCATTTTCCCGACACGGCGCGCCGCACCCGGTATGTCGAGAGCAAAGGCCTTCTCTATATCGGAACCGGTGTTTCCGGCGGGGAAGAGGGAGCGCTCAAAGGCCCGAGTCTGATGCCGGGCGGTTCCAAGGCCGCGTGGCCTTTCGTTAAGCCGATTTTGCAGGCGATCAGCGCCAAGGTCGAGGACGGCTCGCCCTGCTGCGACTGGGTCGGCGAGGGCGGCGCCGGACATTTCGTGAAAATGGTCCATAACGGCATTGAATACGGCGACATGCAGTTGATATGCGAGGCCTATCAGCTCATGCGCGATCTGCTGGGTATGAGCGCCGGCGAGATGCACGAGGTGTTTGCGGAATGGAACAACGCAGAACTCGACAGTTATCTCATCGAAATTACGCGCGACATCCTCGCGTATCAGGATACCGACGGCGCACCGCTGGTCGATAAAATCCTCGATACGGCCGGTCAGAAGGGGACCGGCAAATGGACCGGCATCGCGGCGCTCGACGAGGGCATCCCCCTGACGCTCATCGGCGAAGCCGTGTTTGCACGCTGCCTGAGCGCCATGAAGGAGGAGCGCGTGGCCGCGTCCGAGGTGCTGACGGGCCCGAAACCGTCTTTTGCCGGCGTCAGAAAGCAGTTTGTTGACGATATCAAAAACGCCCTCTACGCCGCTAAAATCGTCTCCTACGCCCAGGGTTACACGCTCATGAGAGCCGCCGCGAAAACCTACGGATGGGACCTCAACTACGGCGGCATCGCCCTGATGTGGCGCGGCGGCTGTATTATCCGCAGCGTATTCCTGGGCAAAATCAAAAACGCGTTCGATGCCAATCCCGATATCACCAATCTTCTGCTCGACCCGTACTTCAAAAATATCATGGACCACGCGCAGCAGGGCTGGCGCAGGGTTTGCGCCGCGGCGCTGACCAACGGCATCCCTGTACCCGCGATGACGTCCGCTTTATGCTATTACGACGGTTTCCGCTGCGGGAAACTGCCGGCCAACCTCCTGCAGGCTCAGCGCGACTATTTCGGCGCCCACACGTATGAACGGATTGACGCGCCGAGAGGCCGGTTTTTCCACACCAACTGGACCGGCGAAGGCGGCGACACCGCCTCGTCGCAGTATGTCGTCTGACGGGGACTCTCGTTTTCCATCATAAAACCGCCTTGAAAAGGAGCAATGAAAATGAAACCGATCAAAAAGGACTGCGCCTGGGCGCTCGTTGTGCCGACCAGCATGGGGGTGCGCATCTGCCCGCCGAACGGACAGCCCGTCGAGGCGAGCGACACTTTTTTCATGCAGGCAACCAGCGCCGAGACCAACGTTGCGAGCATATCCTCCTATCTTGGCCTTCCGGTCAAGGTGCTGACGACCTTTGTCCAGGGCAGCCCTATCGCCGGCTTCATTAAAAGCAACCTGCGCTCGCGGGGGATGGCTTTCGAGGGCAAAGAAGTGCCGCAGGGAGGACCCTGGGGCTACCGCCATCAGTTCAATATCGCCGACAGCGGCTGCGGCACGCGCGGCCCCCGCGTACACAACGACCGGGCGGGAGAAGTGGGCAGGACGCTGAATATCGCTGATTTTGACCTCGAACGCCTTTTCGGCCGCGAAGGCGTGGCGGTGCTGCATCTATCGGGTCTGATTGCGGCCCTTTCGCCGGAAACGGGCCGTTTCTGCCTCGAGCTGGCCAAAGCGGCGCGCAAATACGGCACCCTGATATCCTTTGACCTCAACTACCGTGCCACCTTCTGGAAAGGCCGTGAAGACGAGCTGCGCGGCATCTTTACCCAAATTGCCGAGGTCACGGACATACTGGCCGGCAACGAGGAGGACTTCCAGCTTTGTTTCGGCATGCAGGGACCCGAAGCCGGCGGTAAAGACCTGAAGTCGAAAATCGAAAGTTTCAAAAGCATGATTCAAACCGTTAAGGCGCGTTTCCCCGGCGCGTCCGTTTTCGCGACCACGCTTCGCGAGGTGGTCAGCGTCAACAGGCACATTTGGGGCGCCATCATACTCGCCGGCGACGAATGGCACGTGGCTGAGCCGAGGGAAATCGACATCCTCGACCGTATCGGCGGGGGCGATGGTTTTGTCGGCGGTCTGCTCTACGCCGTCATTAAAGAATGGCCGCCTGCCGACTGGGTCAAATTCGGCTGGGCGAGCGGTGCGCTGGCGACCACTTTCCTGACCGATTACGCGCAGCCGGCCGACGAAGAACAGGTCTGGAGCATCTGGGAAGGCAACGCGCGTGTGAAAAGATAGGCGGAGCAACCCGGCGCTGCCTTGATTTGGAAAGGACTGCATTTATGAAAAAGACAGCTTCGTTTCTTCTGGCGTTGATGTTCGTTTTCGCTGCCGTAACGCCCGCGGCCGCGGCCGGCGGCGCAAAGGTACCGCCCGCGGACGGTACGACGGCGCGGGCCCTGCGTTTCAGGGAGGACGGGAGTTTCAAAATCCTGCAGCTGACCGACCTGCACAAGAGCGACGGCGACGCCTATGAAGACGTCAACAACTGCCTGCTGAACGAATTGGCAAAGACCCAGGACGCCGACCTGGTCGTCATTACCGGGGATATTGCCATGAGCGGCACCAGGGATGAAATTATCGCCAATATCGACGAAATTATGACGCCCTTTGCCAATGCTTCGATTCCCGTAGCGGTCGTCTTCGGCAACCACGATTCCGAAAGCGGCCTTATCAGCCGCGAAGAATTGATGGCCATCTACAACACTCATCCGAACTCCATTTCGGTCGACGAGGGCGCTCTCCTGCCGGGATGCGGCACCTATACGATTCCGATTTTATCATCGTCAGGCGACCGTTTGGCGTTCAACCTCTGGATGATCGATTCGCGCGAATATGACGAGCAGGGCCGTTACGGCGCTGTCACGCCCGAACAGATTGCGTGGTATGTCCATAAGAGCGAGGCCCTGCAAGCGCAAAACGACGGGAAAATCGTCCCGTCCCTGATGTTTCAGCATATCCCGGTCCCCGAAATTTATGACGCGCTGCTTGAAGTCAACCGTTTCACGCCTTACGCGGTGAAACGCATTTATACGGACGACCGGTATTATGTCGTCAACCCCGACAATATCAATGCCGGCCGCCTGGCGGAGTATCCATGCCCGCCCTATGAGAACAACGGCCAGTTTGACGCGGTTGCCGCAAGAGGCGACGTGCTCGCGATGTTCTTCGGCCATGACCATAGCAATACGTTCAATATCACCTATCGGGGCGTCGATCTCGTCGCCACGCCGAAAACCAACTTCGAGGGTTACGGCGTTGACCGCGGAGCCCGGTTGATTACACTCAACGAAGCGGATACAAGCGCCTATGAAACGCATTTGGTGCGTTTCACGTCTCTCTACGACCTGAACGATTTGAACCCGGCATCGCTTATTTCATCGGGTATCCGCCTCAATTCGCCGGAGTTTAAAACCATTGTCGCCGTCAATTTCTTTCACTTGCTTTTCCGGCTTCAATATTTCTTTGCCACGACCCTTGTCGAGGCGGTTACGGGCATGAAGTTCGACTACTGAAAACCGTAACGTTGAAAAAGCCGCCATCGAACGCTGTGGATCGATGGCGGCTTCCTTGTGATGATAATCAGGATTTTACCGTTTTTTCCGTCCGGTCATCGATGGTCAGCCGGTTATAGATGGCCAACTTCGTCCCCTGATTGCTGTATGACGCGCCGTTCCAGCGCATCATATTGACGACCGTCGCGCTGCCGCCCTTGGCGACGAGCATCGTGCCGCCGGCGTTGTCCGCGCCGATGTTGAAAGCGAGCGTATTCTCGCTGCCGTCGAGTATGACCAGTGTTTTGACGCCGTAGGCGAAGCAGTTGAACACCGTTTCATCCTTCGCGTTGACCAGTTTGATATATTCGGTATTGACGCGCGTGACCGCGTTGAACAGGTAGGGAAACATCTGCGTGCCCTCGTCGACCCAGTCCGGCAAACCAAGCCCGTTGCGCGACATCACCGTGCCGTTTTGCAGGCAGCCTTGGATTATTCCGCCCTCGCAGTTCCCGGCGATAACGGCGTTGTTATAGCAGCAACTGACGAGCTTCGCGATAAAATGGTTGTCGCACCCGCGGAAGTCGATGCCGTTATAGGCCGCGGCGATTGCGGTATTGACGGCATAGACGCCGCTGCCCGCGCCCCTGATGAGGTATGAGCAGGGGAGCACCTGCCCCAGCGCGCCGGGTTTGACACAACTGTTGCCGGGGTAGACAAAACGGATACCCCGCACGCCCGCGTTTTTGCGCAGGGTGATCTGCGCCGTGTCGCTGTCGGGACTGGCGGCGTTGAGACCGAAGCAGGCGTAAATCACGGTGCCCAGGCTCAGTCCACCCTGGTCGCGCGTGGCGACGCTCGAACTGCCCCGCAGTTCCACGCCCGCGGGCACCTCGATGCTTTGCTCGAGTTTGTATCTGCCCGCCGGGAGGTAGACGACGCCGCCGGTGCCTGCCGCGGCGTTCAGCAGCGCCTGCAGTTTGGCGGAAACATCCTGCGCGCCTGTTTTATCGGCGTTGAGTACGAAAAGTTCCGCCGTGGGCTTATGCGGCGCGGCGGCGTAGTCCGCCGTGAAGGCGCTCAGGTCCGTACAGTCGTTCATATACCTGGCTGTCTGGCGCGGCTTGCCGAACACGGCTTTGATGACTTGCTTCAAGCGGCTGAAACTGCTTATCTGCACCTTGCCTGCGAGCGGACCGCCCTCAAGTTGGACGCCCGCCATTTTAATAACGCCCAGCGTATTGTTGACAATGGCGTTTTCGCTGCCGCAAACACGGCTGTTGGCAAGCACCATCCCCCAGCGTTCGTCAATGGCGTCCGCGAGGATGCCGATATTGCAGTTGGTAATAACGGCGTTGTAAAGCGCGCCCGCGAACTCGATGCGTTTGCCCTTGACCAGATGAAGGCCCCACTTGCAGGCGTCGATTTTCAGGTTGGCGAACTGCGTCCATTCCAGGTCGCCGAGCGTCAGCCCGATGGCGTTGGCGCGTGTGTAGACTTTGATTTTTTCTAAAGGCGCGGAGCGCCGGCCGGCGTTCGCCCAATATTTGGGGCTGATGCTGACGTTTTTCCAGGTGCCGACGTCGGACTGGTTATAAGCGGTCGCGGCGCGGCACAGGAAGGTGCCTTTGAAGTTTTCCACCGTCATCATCTCGTGGCCGCTGTTGTCCAGGCACGCGGCCAGGCCCTTGTAGCCGTTGATAACCGTGCAGTTGATGATGCTCTGCAGCATAAAACCGGCGCCGCTGCCGGGGACATAAAAAGTATAGGGGTAGGGTTTGACATGGTCGATATCCTGCTCCGGATAATAAACGGTCAATCCCATTGCGCCTGCGCTTCCGCCGATATTGATGAGCGCCGGCAGGTTGTTGTAGATGCTCGGCACCTCGGCGCTGATGACGGTGCCGTATGCGTTGCCTTTGTCCGGGTCCTGCCAGTCGCCGCGCAGAGTGACGAACGACTTAATGTGCAGGCTCCCGGTTACGCGGTAAGTGCCCGCGGGGAGAAAGACCGTGCCCCCTCCGGCGGCGTAGCAGTCGTCGATCGCCCGCTGAATGGCCTGCGTGCAGTCCGCGGCTCCGGTAGCGTCGGCGTAGTACGGCGCCTCGGTCGCAACGATGTCCGCTATGACGATGTCGTCGGTCGGATAAAGCGTCTCGACGATGCGCGGCGGCTGCGCCGCCATGCCGCTTTTTGCGTTTATCACGGCGCCCGCCCCTTTCGCGCTCAGCGGCTGCCATGCCGTCAGAGAGAAGGCGAAAACCAGCAGGCAGCACACGGTTTTTATCAGCCGATCGGACCTGTTCATACCATCCGCCGCCTTTCTTTACGCGGTGACGTTGAAACTGACATAAGTATAATAAGTTCCGTCCACATACAGCCAGATTTCATAATCGCCGATATACCAGCCGCCGTCCGGCATGGTCAGGTAGAATCTGAAAATCGTGCTGGTGTATTCAAGCGTATAATCGATGGTATCGATGAGGGTGGTGGAGTTGTCCTCGTTGACATACCGCCATTCCGTCGAGAGAACTTTGCCGACCGTGCCGTTGTCGAGTTTGCCGGTTAAATAAATCTTGTCGTCGGTTTGGTTGAAATGGTCGGTTACGTTAATCGGCTCGAAAGTTTCCTCATCCGCGCCTAGGGACGTCTTTAATTCGCTGAATACCGGTTTAACGGCGGCAGCCGCGGTTGTCGCGGCGGCTGTGGTCGTTTCGGCAGTTGTCGGCGCCGCCGTGGTGGTTTCCGCCGTTCCTTCTACCGAAAAGGAGACTTCCGCCTTGATTTTGCCGTCCAGATACATTTTGATGTTGTAGGTGCCCGTCGGGAAAGGGTCGCCGCCGTTGGTCAGATGGAACTCGAAGACGTTGGATGTTGCCTTGACGGTATCCTCACCGGTGCCGATGGGTTCGTCCGGCTCGGGTTGAGTGTATATCCATTCCGCCTTGATTACCGTCCCGGACGGCGCGTTTTTCACCTCTCCGGTCACGTAAATGATCGGCGCGTCCGGGGGGAAGACTTTGGTGACGGTAACGGGGGCCAGCGTATCCTCGTTGATTTCGGATGCCATTTTGATGTTCGCGAAATTGGCGCTGGAAAAACTGAAATTGCATGCGCACAGGGAGAGAATCATTAAAAAGGCCAAGGTCAAGAGCAATGCTTTTTTCATGGTTTTTTCCTCCGTTCTTCTCGGTGAATACCGCGGGTACCCGTTATCATACGCAAAAGCCGGCGCCCGAAAGGGGCGGCAGATTCGGAATACGTGTTCAATATATCAAATACGTGATAAGTGTGCAATATTTGACAATCATATCGGCTGTCATTTTTATCCGGTTTTATCGCCGGCAATGCTCCATATACGTGTTTTGCCGTTTCGCCGCGCATTGACATCATTATAATAATTATATACAATGATAATGGAAATTTATCGTGTTAAGCGGCGCAATCCCGACGTGTTCCTCCGCGCTGCAAAAGGCTTCAAGGTCTTATTCCGGAGGGATGATTCAATGCGCGTCAAACAAACCGCTTTGCGTCAGCCGAAAGCCCGTCCTGCTGTGTGGGCGGACAAAACCGCAGCCGATGAACCCGGGGGCGAGCTGCGCGTCGTCAGAATTCAGCGGACCTGCGTCCACGACGGGCCGGGGCTGCGCACCACCGTCTTTTTCCGCGGCTGCGCGCTCAACTGCCTATGGTGCCAGAACCCGGAGACGCTTTCCTTTGAGGCGGCCGGCGAAGAGGTCTTGACTCCCGCTCAAGTCGCGCAAACCGTGCTGAAAGACAGCAAATACTATTTTTCTTCCGGCGGCGGCGTTACGCTCAGCGGCGGGGAACCCCTGCTGCAAAAACCGGAGGCGCTCGTCCGGCTGCTGAAAATACTGAAAAACAAAGGTATCCATACGGCGGTGGAAACCGGCCTGCATGTCCCATGGAGCACGGTTGAGGCGGTCCTGCCGTTTGTTGACCTGTTTTTTGTCGATATCAAAACGGCCGGTGACGCCCTGCTGCATGAAAAACTGACCGGTCAAAACGGCGTTCTCATTGCCGAAAACATCAAACGGCTTGCCGCCGCGAAAGCGGAAATCCGCTTGCGTATGGTGGTCGTCCCGGGCTATAACGATTCGCCGGAAAGCATTGAACGCGTCGCCGCTTTTGCCAAGTCCATCGGACATCACCGCATTGAACTGCTGAAATACCACAATATGTACGAGGACAAGGCGAAACGCCTCGGGCTCGAACGTCCCCGGCTGGATATATCGCCGGAACAAAGCGCCGCTGCGGCTCTGGCCGCCGCGGAGGTTTTTGCGCGTTGCGGCATCGAAGCCGTCGACGGCGACCCGGACACGACGATTAAACCCGCCGAATTCACGCAGCGCGTCATGGAGATCCGCAACGCGATTCATGAAAGCGACCGCACCCTGTGCCTCGACGTGGCAAAACTGAAAACAAAGTTTTATAAAAAGAACGGTTTTCAGGACCCGGTCCACATCCATCGCGCGAAACGCCTCGACTATGTCCTGAAAAACAAAGCCATCAAAGTCTATCCCGGCGAGCTGCTGGTGGGCAACTTTACCGCCAACCGCGTCGGCGGCCAGCTGTGGGAGGAACAATACGGGGCGCTGGCGGTTTCTTTCATACACAAGTTAAACCGCCAAAAACCGGTCTCATTCAGAATCGGGTTGAAAGACCGCCTGTATTTCTACTTCTTCATTTTACCGTTCTGGGTGAAAAAAGGCATATTCGGCCGCGTCAACTCCAAGTTTTCCATCTTGCTTGACATGGTGGCCCGCACGTCGGAAATGATTGCCGGCTTCAACAACAATTTTGCCGCCATCGCGCATTTCATCGTCAACTTCGACCGTATGCTGGAACTCGGCACGACAGGTATCATTGCGGAAATCGAAGCGGCAAAACGAGAACATCCCGGGAACAATCCCGATTTTTACGACGGCGCGGTCATCGCGCTTCACGCGCTCGAGGCTTTTGCTGAGCGTTACGCCGTTCTCCTTGAGCAAATGAGCGCCCGGGAGAAGGATCCCGCCAGGCAAAAAGAACTCGCCGATATGGCCGAGGTTTGCCGCCATGTGCCGAAAAACCCGGCGCGCACTTTCCGTGAAGCGATGCAGTGCATCACCTTCCTGCAAATCGCCCTTTGCATCGAAGCTTACGAAAACGCCGTTTCCTTCGGCCGTCTGGACCAGGTGCTGTACCCGTACTATAAGAGGGACCTTGACGCGGGGCTGATCACCTACGACGAGGCGAAGGAATTGATTTGCCTGTTCATCCTGAAAATGGACGAGGCCATTCTGGTCAACGACGGCGACTCCTACCTCAATGTCGCCAAACTGTTTGAAACGCTTTCCACCGACCAGGCGCTCACTTTCGGCGGCGTCGACAAGCAGGGCAGGGACGCCACCAACGACCTGACCTATATGCTGGTCGATGCCTGCGAACTCCAGCCGCTCGCCGTCAATATGTGCGCGCGCATTCACAAAGGCAGCCCGCAGAAATACCTCGAGCGCCTTGCGGAGATTTATATCAACGGCTGCCCCATGCCCGAATTATTCAGCGACGAAATCTATATCCCTTCGATTCTCAGCCACTATGACACCACCCTTGCGCAAGCGCGCAACTACGCCATTGTCGGCTGTGTGGAACCCAACGCTTCCGACGACCACTTCGGCAATACCGACTGCGCGAATATGAACCTTGCGCTGCCTCTGCTGCAGGCGCTTAAAGGCCAGGAGCACGACCTGTGGCATATGGATAAAAAGCAGCGCAACGAAAAGCTTGTTACAAAGTTTCTTGAATATTCTGTCAAAGGGACCAACCCGCTGTCGCGCGCCGTCATCCGCCGGCATAACAGAAAAGTCGAGAGATTCAAATTGGTCAGGGGACTGTTCGACCTCAAGCCGCCCGCCGACATGGAGGAACTTCTCAGCCGTTTCGAAACCAGGCTGGGCGTCCTGGCGAACGGCGTGCTGGCCGACCATCAAAAAATCGAAGCGGTTCTGCGCCGGTACTTTACGACACCGCTGGCCTCCTCGCTCTTCAAGGGCTGTGTCAGGCGCGGGCTCGACGCCTACGAGGGCGGCGCCGATTTCAACAGCAGCGGTATCCAGGCCATCGGCGTCACGGACGTCGCCGATTCGCTGTACGCGCTGGACGAAGTCGTATTCAAGCAGAAAAAATATAATCTCATCGAAGTCATCAACGCCATCGACGCGAATTTCGAGGGTGAAAAAAATCAGCAAATACGCGCCGATTTGCTCGCCGTGCCGAAATTCGGCGACGATACGTCCGAGAAGGCTTCGGAATGGGTCACGCGCGTGATGGAAATATATAACCGGGTGCTCGCCTCGGTGGAGGGATGTCCGCGCGGCGGTATTTACACTGCGGGTTACTACGCGCTTAACGTCAACGACCGCTACGGGAAAAAGACGCAGGCGCTGCCCTCCGGCCGCTTGAAAGGCGTGCCGCTGGCCAACAGCGTCGCGCCGCATTATGCGATGGAAAAAGCGGATTTGCTTTCCTCCCTCAACTCGGTCGGCGCCGTTGATTTTACAGACTTCGCGCCGAACGGAACCACCCTGACCTTCACCATCGACGCGGCACTGTTTAAGGGGCTTGAAGGCGTTAAAAACCTTGCCGCCATCTTTAAAACCTATTTGACCGAGGGCGGCATGCAGTTCCAGCCCAACGTCATCAACCGTCAGATTCTCATCGACGCCTACAATCATCCGGAGAAATATAAGTTCCTCATGGTGCGCGTCGCCGGTTACTGCGCGTATTTCAACGAACTGTCCGACGAACTGAAACTGATTATCATCAACCGGACCTGCTACGCCTGAACGATGCCGCCGGTTTTCCGGCATGTGGAAAATGATGAAAAAGGCGCTCTCTCTTCTGCTCGCGTCGCTGATTGCCGTTTCGGCAGCCGGCCTTTTTGCGGTGCCGGGCGCGGCGTCTTTCAGCGGTACGCTTAACTTCGACCGCGAGGGCAAATTCACCGTACTGCAGCTGGCGGATATTCAGGAAAACGATACCGTCGAGCCCGAAATCATCGATCTCATTACGCGCGCCATCGCCCGGTACAGCCCCGACCTTGTCGTCCTGACAGGCGACAATATCCGCGGTTTTATATCGAAAAACAGTTTCAAGTCGGCGGTGGACCAGTTCCTTGCCCCGCTGCTTGCGACGCATACCAAGTTCGCCGTCACCTTCGGCAACCATGACGATACGGGTGTCTGGCCGACGAACCCCGGAACGCGGGAAGAGCAGTACGCTTATTACCGCACCAAAGGCGGCGAAGACTTCATCGACCACGACGTCGCCGCGCTTGACGGTACCGGCAGCGGTACGATACCGATTTATCCGTTCGGCCAAACCGGAGGGCCGCCGGCGTTTCAGATTTTCCTGATGGACTCGGGCGGCTACCTGACCATTACAATGACCAGCTTGGATAATGTCAAAACCAGCCAAATCGACTATTTTATCAACACCAACCCGACGGTGCCGTGCCTTTGGTTTCAGCATATTCCGGTGCCGGAGTTTTACAACCTCCTGCTGAAAGTCCCGGCCGGTACCCCGGGCGCTTTTGAAGGCAGCCATGAACCCTTTAAGGACGACACATGGGCGCTTAATACCGCGCTCATCGACTTCAAATCAAGCGGGTCGGAAAGCGTAGGCGATATTTACAAAGAAGCGCCGGGACCGACGGATTTGGCCACCTATCAGTCGGCCGAACACCGCTCTTCCCCGGCTTACGGCAGCAAAACGATTTACGAAGCCTGGCTTGCCAGCGGGAATATGAAAGGCGCGTTTTTCGGCCACAATCACAAAAACAGCTTTGTCGGTACGACGGCGGACGGCATTACGCTCGGCTACGCGAAGGCATCGACCCTGCAGGGCTATAACGACGGTGACCCGGGCGTGCGCGTGTTTGAAATTGATCAAAGCGGTACATATACCACCATGAGCATTACCCGTTCCATGCTGTTGAATTACGGTCCGGGCGATTACTCCGCCGTCGACGCCGCGGCGGCCCGGGCGCGCGTGTTTATCGGTCCGTCGGCCTATTACCGCGCTAATAATATTAACGACCCCGCCTATTGCAACCTTGCGGGAACTACTTCGGGGGACGGGCTGTACGCTCCGTCTTTCTTCGAAAACAGCGCGCTGCCTTTAACAAACGCCCTTGCGGGCGTCGAGCACAATCTTGACAGCAGGTATCAAAGCCGGATTGACGCTTTCGCTTTAAATATCAACACCGCGTGGCAGTCCTTGCGGCTGAAAACGGCCGATTATACTGCGCTGAGCCAGGTCCTTTCATCTGTGTCCGCCGATACCATTCTGGCTCCGCCCTTTTATGCGCAGACACATGCGGGCCGTTATCTTCCGCGCGCCTATTATACGGCGCAATCGCTCGCCGTTTGGGATACCGCGGCCGGCGCCGTTGTCAACGGGCTGAAAATTCCGGACCAGACCAGAGTCGATGCTTTTACGTCCGCCCTGCGGGCCGCTTATGAAGCGCTGCGTATCCGTGACGCTTCCTATACGGTCGAATACCGCTGCGGCGGAACGAAACTGCTGCCCGATAAAATCGTCGAGGGCCTGCCGGCGGGAACACTGGCAGCCGAAACATTTCATCCCGTCGAAGGGTATGCTTTTCTGCCGGAGGCAGGGGATAACAGCGGGACCAGAACCTTTGAAATCGCTCTGGAGAACAATCGCGTTATTTTCCGTTATGAACGTACTGCCGCGTTTCCTTCTCTTGTGGCAGCCGCAGGCTCAACGACTCGAATCGAAGCGGAAAGCGGCTTTATCTTCGGCCTTGAAACGGGTTTGTCCAGGCAGCATTTTGAAAGCGGCTTTATCGCTATTTCCGGAAGCGCAGGTACGATTACATATCCGCCCGGGCAGCAAACTGTCGGCACGGGCACACGCATTGAACTAACCGACAACCTGACCGGTTTGGTCTGCGAGAGCCATACCGCCGTTATTTTCGGCGATGTCAACGGCGACGGCAACATCGACGCCGCGGACGCGGGTCTTATTGTCGATTTTGAAAACTGGGCGATTTCATGGGATATTATAACGCAGAACTTTTTGTACCGGGCGGCGGATGTCAACGGCGACGGGAACATCGACAGCGCCGACGCGGGCATTGTTGTGGACTATTCGAACTGGTTCGTCGGTATCGACCAGACAACCGGGCTTTTTTATTGATTTTCAGACAAAGGGGTTTAACGTATGCCCGATATGCTGGTGAGGCTTTGGAAACTGGATTACGCCGCTTTGCGTCAAAAGACGGCGGAAATCGAGCGGACGGGCGGTGTCAGAATTGTCAGGCCGCTGTCGCCTGATTTCGTCAGGGTGCGCGCGTTTATTCAAAAGGAATTCGGAGACGGGTGGGCGAGCGAGGCGGAGGCATCGCTGTACCATGACCCGGTCGGTTGTTTTATCGCTGTCGACGCGAAAAATCAGCTGATCGGTTTCGCCTGTTGCAACGCGACCTGCAAAGGCTTTTTCGGCCCGACCGGTGTCGTGAAAAAACGGCGGGGCGAGGGCATCGGCAGCGCCTTGCTTTGGCGCTGCATGGAAGCCTTGTGGGAACAGGATTTCGCCTACGCCGTGATCGGCGGCGCCGGCCCCGTGGAATATTACAGCAAGTCTGTCGGCGCTACGGTCATTGAGGACAGCAGCCCGGGCATTTACAGCAGGCGTTTCTAATTGATAAAAATGCGCCCCGCGAGCGGCAACTGCGGGGCGCATTTTAATTTAGACGGCTATTTATTGCCTAAATCCCTGTTTTGCACATATTCGCCGCGGATTTCGGCTTTTGCGATTCTCGCCAGTTCTTCCGCGTCGGCATTGGATACGCGCGCAGCCATTTGTCTGCGCCTGTCGAGAAGGTCGGCATACATTTTATCGCGGCGCGGCCCGGTCAGCGGATAAATAAACTTCGGCAGAATGCCCAGGGAACTGGTGATAATCGGCACGCCGGTGCCCAGCGCAAAAAGCCACCATTTTGTCGAGAGGGTCTGCGTGCCGATGGTTTTGCCCTGAATGTATCCGATTTTTGCCATTAACAGGTTCGATACGGTATTCATGAAAATACCCTGCAGTTTTGACACCAGACCCCTTGCGACACCGGTCATCGCTTCCATGCGGTAACCGTTTTTCCATTCGCAGTAATCCATGGCCTCGTTGTACAGTTCCGGGGGTATGACGTGTCTGAGGCCGTACACCCACATTTCCACAAACTCCTCAATCATAAAGATCGGAATCATGACCTTGCGCTTGGTGAAGTTCTGCTTGATGGAACCGACGATAAAAACAAACATCCAGCACATGTCGGTGTACATGTCCTCGAAAATCCAAATCGCTTTGGTGGAAAAACGTTTCCTTGCCGGGCCGATGAGCGCGTAGCTGATGTTCGAGACCGGGCCTGCGGGGATGCCGACGATGGTTTCAAGCGTCGCCATGCCCAGCACGTCGATAAAATAATTCTGACGCCCGGTGCCAACGCCGAATCCTCCCAAAAAGTCAGAAAGGGTGATCAGCAGAATAGGGTAGTTGTTGATAATGGCTTTAAAACCCTGCTTAAGGCTGGGCTTTTCGATGGTCTGCTGCACGCGCTCTCGGGTGACAATGAAAAAATACAAAGAAGCCGCGCTGGATAAGATTGCTGTTACCAAACCCATTCCGACGAAAAGGTCGCGCAGCTTCCAGCGTACGATTTTATTATTGATTAAATCAATAAAAAGACCCATTAACAACTCCGGCAGTTTCTCGCCGAACCAGCCTGACCAGAAATTCGCCATCGTAATCAGCCGTACACGGTCGATGGGGTGCGGCGTGATGGTGGAGAGCAAACCGTGTGCGGCAATGCCGGTAAAGGTTCCGGCGGTTTCGCAGACCACCCCGAGCGTGAAGTAGTAAACCAGTTTTGGTACATAGTCGCCCGCCGTATTGGGGAAGAGAAACGGCATCAGCCAGTACAGTGAACCGATCATCGTCAGCGGCAGTGACAGGAAAATCAGGTACGGCCTGAACTTGCCCCAGCGGGTCCTTGTCTTGTCGACAACGGCGCCGATGAAGGTGTCGTTGACCGTATCCCAAATACCGGTGAAAATATTGACATAGGCGGCGATTTTAAAGTCAATTTTGACGACGTCCCAAATGAAACGGTTGCCGTACTTGCCGATGTTGAAACTGTTGGAGAAGTCGTTGAGGACATAAGCGACCGTTTCTTTTGTGCCGACATAGCGGCGGTAGGTGTGGACATATTTCATCGACTCGTCTTCGGCGGCTTTTCTTTCTGCATCCAATTCCTTTTGGAAAGCCGCTTTGCTGTCCTCGGCCAAGGCTGCCAACCTCCCGTTCAGATTCGTTTTGATATTCACAGTTTTGTTTCTGCTTGCATTTTACAACGAATCGCGGCGCTAAGCAATAAAAACCGCGGTTTCCGGAAAGAAACCGCGGCGATGCGCTGCCCGGCGGCGCCTAACTGTCCAAATCCCTGTTGTGGACGAATTCGCCACGGATTTCGGCCTTGGCGATGCGGGCCAGTTCTTCGGGATCGGCATTACTGACGCGCGCGGCCATCTGCTTGCGGCGTTCGAGCAGGTCGGCGTACATTTTGTCACGCCTCGGCCCGGTCAGCGGGTAAAGGAACTTCGGCAAAACGCCGAGTGAACTGGTAATAACGGGCACCCCGGTCCCCATGGCGAAAATCCACCATTTCGTCCTGAGCGCCTGGGTGCCGATGGTCTTGCCCTGTATATAGCCGATTTTAGCCATAATCAGGTTCGTGACGGAACTCATGACGATGCCCTGCAGTTTGCTGACAAGACCCCTCGCGACGCTGGTCATCGCTTCCATCCGGTATCCGTTTTTCCACTCGCAGTAATCCATCGCCTCGTTATACAGTTCCTGCCCGATGACATGCCGCAAGCCGTAGGTCCACATCTCGATGAATTCCTCGACCATAAAGGTCGGTATCATGACCTTGCGCTTGGTGAAATTATTGTTAATCGAACCGATGGCGAAAACCGAAAGCCAGCACATGTCGGTGTAAAGGTCCTCGGCGATCCAAATCGCCTTGGTCGAAAAGCGTTTGCGCATGGGACCGATGAGCGCGTAACTCGCGCTGGAAACAGGCGACGCGGGGATACCGACAATCGTTTGCAGCGTGGCGGCCCCCAGCACGTCGATGAAGTAATTTTGACGCCCGATGCTGACGCCGAAACCGCTTAAAAAGCCGGAGAGCGTGATCATCAAAATGGGAATATTGTTGACGATGGCTTTGAGACCTTGCATGATACTCGGTTTTTCGATGGTCTGCTGCACGCGTTCCCTGGTCACGAAAATAAAAAAGAAGGAAGCGGCGGTGGCGATGATACTCGTTAAAAGCCCCATGCCGACAAACAGGTCACGCAGTTTCCAGCGGACGATTTTATTGTTGATCAGGTCGATAAACACGCCCATCAGCAGTTCGGGCAGTTTTTCACCGATAAAACCGGACCAGAAGTTCGCCTGGGTGATGAGCCGGACGCGGTCGATGGGATGAGGCGTGATGGTGGACATCAGCCCCCCCTGGGCGATGCCGGAAAAGGTGCCTGCCGTTTCCATCACCACGCCGAAGGCGAAGTAGAAAATGAGCTTCGGCATGTAGTCGGCCGGCGTATTCGGAAATATAAAGGGCAGAAACCAGTACAGGGAGCCGACGACCGTCAGCGGAATCTTCAAAAACAGCACATAGGGCTTGAATTTACCCCAGCGGGTGCGCGTTTTATCAACGATGGTGCCGATAAAGATATCGTTGACGGTATCCCAGATACCGGTGAAAATATTGACGAACGCGGTAATCTTAAAATCAATCAGAACAACATCCCAGATGAACCGGTTCTGATATTTGCCGATATTGAAACTGTTGGAGAAGTCGTTCAAAATATAGGCGAAGGTTTCCTTTGTGCCGATATAGCGCCGATAGGTATGGACATACTCCAACGCTTTGTCTTCTTTCTTATCAACGGCGCTTGCCTGCTTTTTATCAGCCAAAAACGCATCCCTCCTTGCATAGTGCTGTTCTCGGGCGTGAAAGATTCGGGGTGAAAAAAAGCCCTGCGCCGGATGGTAAGATTGATGGTTCTCAAAATCGCCAAGCGGGCCGCGGGCCGTTGATTGCTATTATACAGTTTCACGAAACAATAAGCAAGACCGTGCGAAGCGCCTTTTGCGGCGTTGACACGGACCTTTGCGGTGATATAATTGACTTGCCTATATTGTAACGGAACGGAGTGTTTTTCATGCCTGAAAAACCGGACAGTCAAACCGCGCAAACCGCAGACGAACTGCCTTCGCTGAAAATGTGGCGGCCGGATATTCCTCTTCCCGATGCGCTGCTGCCCGAGGGCTATGCGGTCCGGGTTCTCAAAGACGACGAGGGCGTATACTGGTGTTCCTGCTTTGAAAAAGACGATATGGGCATCACCGAGTTGTCGCAGGAATTATTCAAAACAAAGATGCTCGACGACAGCAATGTTCCCGCCGGGAGCATCATCGCCGTCGAAAACAAAGACCATATCCCCGTCGCCACCTGCACCGCGCA
The DNA here is from genome assembly GCA_022706685.1 of Bacillota bacterium. GTDB lineage: Bacteria > Bacillota > Clostridia > Oscillospirales > Acutalibacteraceae > UBA1447. Next base: position 22,527 of record JAKJCA010000022.1, on the reverse strand, counting down.
GTTGAAAGACGGCGAACCCTATCTGCACATGGTCGCGACATCCCCGCAGGCCAGAGGCAAGGGCCTCGGGCTGGCGGCCTGCGCCGCCGCGCTGAAAATGCATATCGAGCAGGGAAGGAAGGGCTGCTGGCTGATCACGCAGGACTTCCGTCTGGCCGCTATCAAACAATATCTTCGTTTGGGCTTTTTGCCCGTTTTGTTCCACGAATCTCTGCGCGGCCGCTGGGAAGTCATCGCGGGGCAGCTCGGGCTCGAGCGCCTCGCCTGTGTCGGCGAGGACCTTAAACCGATGGAGGATATCCTGTCTAAAACAAGCGGAGGGGCAGAGCATGCTTAAGGTCGGGCTGGCGGGCGCGAGAGCGCAAAGTACGCTGAAGGGTTTTCAGGCGCGCAGCGGCGAGGTCGAAGTGGCTGCCATTTGCGATCTGAACGAAGACATCGCAAAAAACGCCGCGGCCAAGAACAAGATACCGAAAAAATTCAGGATATTCGAGGATATGCTCGAGGCGGATATCGACGCGGTCGTCATCGCAACGCCGATGCAGTGCCACGTCCCCCAGGCAATGGCTGCCCTCGAGGCCGGAAAGCATGTGCTCAGCGAGGTTACCGCCGGCGTGACGATGGACGAACTGTGGTGGCTGGTCGAAGCGGTGGAAAAATCCGGCAAAGTCTATATGATGGCGGAGAATTACAAATATATTCCTGAAAACCAGGTCATAGCGGCGATGGTCCGGGCGGGCCTTTTCGGCAAACCCTATTTCGGCGAAGGGGAGTATCTGCACTCTGTCACCGACCGCCTTCGCTACAGCGACGGGAAGAAAACATGGCGCAACTACTGGCAGTTGGGGACCCGCGGCTGCTTTTACCCGACGCACAGCCTCGGGCCGGTCATGCAGTGGTTCGCGGGAGACCGCATTGAAGCGGTCAGCTGTTTCTCCGCGGGCCAGAACAGGGCTGCCGAACTCGGGCTGAGGCAGGACGATACGACGGTCACCCTGTGCCGCATGAAAAGCGGCGGGTTGATCAAGCTGCGGGTTGACTGCATGTCCAAGCGGCCGCATAATCTTCACTATTACAGTCTGCAGGGCACCAAAGGCTGTTACGAAGCGCCGCGCGGCCTGGGCGACAAAGCGAAAATCTGGCTCGACTCGATGCCCGGAGAGGACGAGCATAACCCCAAATGGCACCCGCTCGAGGATTATTACGGCGAGTTTATGCCCGAACGTTATCAAAACGCCACCGAGGATCAAAAAGCGGCAGGCCACTGGGGCGGCGACTTTTTCCTCATCGACGATTTTTTGGCGTCGGTCTTCGACGGCAAAAAACCGGCCGTCGATGTTTACGATGCCTGCGAATGGACTGCCGTCGGCCTCTTGTCGGCCCTTTCCGTCACCAACGGCGGCAGGGAAATCGAGATGCCGGTATTCCGGAACAATCCCCCTCTCGGGAAACAGGTAACCAGGATTTAGGGCGCTAAAAGTGCAAATTGACCAATACTTTTTGACAAATTAATCGAAAAGTCCCCATTCGCTTATGCAATATATACAAAAATTACGGGCAACCCTGCCGCTTAATCTGCTTGCGGCAGGGTTGTTTGCTGTGGTAAAATGAATCAATAAATTGAGGGAGGATTGTCGGTGTTTTATGATGTTGCCGTCATCGGCGCAGGCGTCGTCGGCGGCTTAATCGCGCGCGAGCTGAGCAAATTCAACATCAAGACAGTTTTGCTCGAAAAGTGCAACGACATGGCGATGGGCACCACAAAAGCCAACAGCGCCATCGTCCATGCGGGTTTCGACTCAAAACCGGGTTCGCTTAAGGCGCAGCTGAACGTCAAGGGATCTGAGGCGATGGAATCCCTGTGCGCCAAACTGGCCGTACCTTACAAACGGACAGGTTCTTTTGTTATCGCATTCGGCGAAGAACAGCTCGCGACGCTGGAGGAACTCTTGGAAAGAGGCAAGGCCAACGGCGTCAAGGGCCTCGAAATCATCTCGAGGGAAAGGCTCCGCCAGATGGAGCCGAATATCAGCAGCGAGGCGCTCGCCGCCCTGTGGGCTCCGACAGCCGCCCTGGTGTCACCTTATGAACTGAATATCGCGGCTGTCGAAAATGCCGTAGTCAACGGCGTGGAGTTCCGCCGAAACTTTGACGTGGTGAAAATCGGCAGGGCTGCCGACGGCGCGTATGAACTCGCTCCCGCCCGGGGAGACAACGTCCGGGCGAAATATATCATCAACGCGGCCGGCGTTGAAAGCGACGATATCGCCGCGATGCTCGGCGACACGATGTGCGGCAAAATCATTCCGCGCAAAGGCGAATATCTTCTTTGCGACAAAAACTGCGGGACGCTCGTTTCCCATATCATTTTCCAGTGCCCGAACGAAATGGGCAAGGGGGTCCTTGTTACGCCGACGGTTCACGGGAACCTCCTCATCGGCCCCAATGCCATCGATATTGAAGAAAAAGACGATATCTCCACAACCATGCAGGGGATTCACGAAACGCTCGAAAAAGGCCGCAGGTCCGTGCCCGCGGTCGGCACCAAGGATGTCATCACATCCTTTGCCGGTATCAGGGCTCACGCGAAATGCGATGACTTTATCATTCGCCGCAGCGAAGGCAGCGCCAACGCGATCAACGTTGTCGGTATCGAATCGCCCGGACTTTCCGCCGCACCGGCGATTGCGGAACTTGTCCGCTCTATGTTCGAGGAGATGGCGGGCGAACTGAAACCCAACCCTTCCTTTAATCCGGTACGCCCCACGCCTGTCCGCTTCGACGTGCTCGACAATGAGCAGCGCCGCAGGCTGATTGAAAAAGACAAGGCTTACGGCCGTATTATCTGCCGCTGTGAAAGCGTTACGGAAGGGGAAATCCTCGACGCCATCCGCGCGCCGGCCGGCGCCGTCGATGTCGACGGCGTGAAACGCAGAACGCGTGCCGGGATGGGACGCTGCCAGGGCGGCTTCTGCGGCTCCAAGGTCGTCGAAATCCTTGCGCGGGAACTCGGCGTCGAGATTGATCAAATCACAAAATTCGGCGGCGGCTCGCTGATTTTGTCCGGAAAATCGAAATGAGGTGAACCGTTTTGTTGAGTTATGATCTTGTTGTGGTCGGCGGCGGCCCCGCAGGTATGGCGGCGGCGCTCAAGGCCAAAGAATGCGGCGTCGAGAGTATCGTGATACTTGAAAGGGCCGAAACACTCGGCGGCATTCTGCAGCAGTGCATCCATACCGGTTTCGGGCTGCATTATTTTAAAGAAGAACTTTCAGGCCCCGAATACGCGCACCGCTTTATCCGGCTTGTCGAAGAAAACGGCATCGACGTCAAAACGGATACGATGGTTCTCGGCATTTCCGGCGACAACATCGTGACCGCCGTCAGCCATGACGAGGGCATTACCGAGATAACGGCCAAGGCCATCGTGCTGGCCATGGGCTGCCGCGAGCGGCCCAGGGGAGCCCTCATCATCGCAGGTACGCGCGCAGCGGGCGTCATGACCGCCGGCACGGCGCAAAAATATGTCAATCTGAACGGCTACATGCCGGGTAAAAAGGTCGTTATTCTCGGTTCGGGCGATATCGGCCTGATCATGGCCAGAAGAATGACGCTCGAAGGCGCCCAGGTGAAAATGGTCTGCGAACTGATGCCCTATTCCAGCGGCTTGTCGAGAAATATCGTTCAATGCCTGGAAGATTTCGATATTCCGCTGAAACTCAGCTGCACGGTTGTGAAAACACACGGCAAGGAACGCCTGGAAGGCGTGACCATCGCAAAAGTGGACCGCAACCGCAAGCCGATTCCCGGTACCGAGGAGTTTGTCGAGTGCGACACCCTCCTGCTCTCGGTCGGCCTGATACCCGAAAACGAACTTTCCCGCGCGATGGGTATCGAACTTGACTCCGTCACGGGCGGTCCCGTCGTGGACGAAAGCAGAATGACAACGCACACGGGCGTATTCGCCTGCGGCAACGTGCTTCACGTGCACGACCTGGTCGACTATGTGACCCTTGAGAGCCAGACGGCCGGTGAAGGCGCAGCGAACTATATCCTCGGCAAACGCGGCGAACCGGCGTATGCCCAGACGAAGGGCATTGACGGCATTCGTTATGTCGTGCCGCAGCGCATCAACACGCACTGCGACAGAAACGTCAAATTGTATTTCCGCGTCGGCCAGACCTATAAGAACGCGAAGGTATATGTCGAGTGCAACGACGAGGTGCTGGTCAGCCGCACACGGCCGAAACTGACCCCGGGCGAAATGGAAGATATCCTGCTGAAAAAAGAAGAAATCGGCGAATTGTCGGCGGGCGCCGAACTGATTGTCCGTCTGGAGGTTCAGCCATGACAAGAGATATCATTTGCACCGCCTGCCCGATGGGCTGCCCCGTGACGGTTGAACTGGGGGAAAACAACGCCGTTTTGTCGGTGCGCGGCAACCAGTGCAAACGCGGTGAAAAGTACGCCGTCGCGGAATGCACCAACCCGATGCGTTCGCTGACCTCGACCGTGAAAGTCAAGGGCGGCGTCAATCCGCTTGTGCCGGTCAGGTCGGCAAAACCCGTCCCGAAACACCTGATGCTTGAGTGCATGAAAATCATCAACGCGGCCGAGGTGGCGGCCCCCGCCGCCATCGGCACCGTGGTCGTTGAGAACATTCTCGGCACCGGCGTCGATATTATCACAACGGGCAGCTGCCCTGCGAAAGAATAGTCCTTCAAAGAAGAACGCGACTCTATTCCCGTCATCTTACTTTATCGGAGGCATTTATGCCTGACCGCGAACGGCTTACCGGCTTATTCATGCGTTTCGCCGCTTGTTCAAGCGAATCGCTTAAAGAAAAGGACTTCTGTGAAATGGTCGAGGAGAAGCTGCTCTCTCTCGGCCTTCACGTCGAGCGCGACGAAGCGGGCGCCCGCTTCGGTTCAGACGGATTCAATATCTATGCCCGCCTGGACGGAGCGGGGGAGCCGATACTGCTCAATGCCCATCTTGATACCGTCGCGCCTTGTACCGGAATCGAACCGGTCAACGACAACGGCATCATCCGCTCCAAAGGCGATACGGTGCTCGGCGCAGACGACAAAGCGGCGGTGGCGGCTGTCATCGAGGCCGTCGAGTCTGTTGCGCAGAGCGGTATGCCGCACAGGACGGTTGAAATTCTCTTCACCCTCAGCGAGGAAATCGGCATGCTCGGCGCGAAATTTGCCGACTACTCCAAAATTCGCAGCAAAAAAGCCATAGTGCTTGACGGCGACACCACCGGCGAAATCGTCAACAGCAATCCTGCGAATGTCGTTTTGCGTTTTACGCTCAAAGGCAAAGCGGCGCACGCCGGTATCGCGCCGGAAGAAGGCGTCCATGCGCTCAAAGCGGCGGCCGAAGCGGTCGCGGCGATTCCTGTCGGCCATGTCGATGAGTTATCGGTCATGAACGTCGGCACATTTACCTGCGACGGCAAAACCAACATTGTGCCCCCTTTGGCGTGTTTTGAGATGGAGGTCCGCTCCTTCTCCGAACAGCGCCTGCGCGAACTTATCGCATTGAGCGAAAACGCCGTAAAAGACGCCTGCGCCAAATACGGCGCCGGTTATGAAATGGAAACCTCGCGCCATTCCGACGTTGTCGGCACCCCGGAGGACTCTTCGCTTATCGGCGAGATAAAAGCTGCGCTCGCAGCCATCGGCGAACAAGCCGTCGTCACGCGTTCCTTCGGCGGCTGTGATATGACGCATATCGGCGCGCGCGGCATTGAGGTCGCGAACCTCGGCATCGGCATGAACAATATCCACAGCTGCGAAGAAAATATCAGCGTTTCCGACCTTTTCAAAGCGGCGCAGCTGCTGGAACATATTATTTTCAGCGCAACATAAAGGCGGTGCAGTGAATTGTACGGTTATGCCGAAAACAAACTGCCAAGGGCAGCCTCTCCCGAAGCGGCCGGGGTATCGTCCGACGCCGTTGAACAGATGCTTGCGGAAATAGAGAGCAGCGGCGTCAACGAACACGGCTTCATGATTGTACGCGGCGGCCGGGTCGCCGCCGAAAGTTTCCGCTTTCCCTACGCGGCGGACAGACCGCACATTATGTATTCGTCAAGCAAACCCGTCACGGCGACCGCCGTCGGTTTCGCTGTTGACGAAGGGCTCCTGACGCTTGACACCAAGGTGCTGGACATCTTTCCGGACTACCGTCCGCGTAAAAGGGACGAAAAACTCGAAACCTTAACCGTACGCCATTTAATAACGATGCAGTCGGGGAAAAAGCCGAGCATCCTCGCCAATAAAACCAAAGACAACTGGCTGCAGTCGTACTTCGACGCGCCTTTCGAGTTCGCGCCCGGCGCGGGTTTTGACTATGTTAACGAGAACTGCTATGTCCTGTGCGCGATTGTCAGCAGAGTCGCGGGTATGAGCGTAACAGAGTACCTGACGCCTCGTCTTTGGGAACCGCTCGGCATTCCCGTCCCGTTTTGGGAAACGGATCCCCGAGGGATCGAAGTGGGCGGCTGGGGCATTTTTATGAGCGCCGAGAGCCTCGCGAAGTTCGGTCTGTGTTACCTCAACGCGGGTATGTTTCAAGGCAGGCAGGTAATCCCAGAATGGTTTGCGCGCGAAGCGGTGAAAAACCATAAACCGCTCATTAACGGCGGCGAGCCGGACTTTGAGCCGGGTTACGGCTACTGTATCTGGCGAAGCGGCCCAGGCAACAGTTACCGCTTCGAAGGAATGTTCGGCCAAATCTGTTTTGTTTTTGAAAAACACGATGCGCTGGTCGTCGTCATAGCCGGGGAAATGAACACCGGCCGTATTCACGATTATGTCTGGAACCATTTTCCCAACGGTTTTATAGACGCGGATGAAACGGTAAAGCCCCGCGAAGGCCTTGGTGAAAAACTTGCGGGCAGACACATCGATGCTTTGCCCGTTCGGGCGAGAAGCCCCCTGGAAAAAACGATAGAGGGTAAAACGATACGTTTCAGAAACTCTCTGCTTCTCAAGGCGTTCGGCTTCCCGATGAGTGTTTTGACCCTGGCCGCAACCTATATGACACGCGACCGCGCCGGCAATATCAACGATGTGCGCCTGACCTTCGGCGCCGATACCTGCTCAATGACTTGGACCGAGGGTGACGAGACTAATACCGTGCTGTGCGGTATGGACGGCAAACACCGTGAAACGCCCATTACGCTTGCGGGTACGAAATATACCGCGTTTTGTTCCGCATCATGGAAGGATCAAAATACGCTCGAAGTGGAAATCACCCCCGTCGAGAGCATCAGTTCGCGTGTACTCGAGTTTGCTTTCCATCGCAGAAAGGTGCGTATGACGCCTTCCGGCATCCCGTCTGTGAAAGTAATGATCGACGGCATATCGGCGGGTACCGATACCCAGTTCAAAAACAAATATTTCATTGCGTTTGCCCGCAAAACGCTGGAAATTGTCAAGATCATCATCGAACCGGTCCATAAGGGACGGTTGAAAAAATAGAAATGAACCAAACCGCAACACGCCGCCCAGCGGGGCGGCGTGAACTGTTTTACGCGCAGAGGACAGCTACCGTTCCTCTCTGAAATAATTGATGCCGCAGCCGGCGGGCTGCGAGTTTTCCCGGCTCTTTCGTATGGAGGTGATAATCAGTACGACCGTTGTTAAAACAAAAGGCAGCATCTGGTAAAACGCCTTCGGAATTTCGACGACGCTTGCGGGGATATAATTGGTCAGAGAATTGAACGCGCCGAATATAAAAGAGCCGAGAATGGCTTTTGCAGGGTTCCAACTGACAAAAATGACCAGCGCCACGGCAATCCATCCGTTGCCGTTGACGATGCCTGCCGGCTGCCAGCTGCCGTTAGCGGTCACCAGCGACATATACGCGCCGCCGATGCCGCAGATACCTCCGCCGATGAGGATGTTGATATATTTGGCAGCCGTCACATTGATCCCCGCCGCATCCGCGGAGGACGGATTTTCGCCGACGGCGCGCACATTGAGCCCGGTTCTTGTGCGGTAGAGGTAAACGGCACTCAGCGCGGCGACGGCAATGCCGAGGTATACCAGCGGATTATATTGAAAAAGCAGTTTCCCGACGTAGGGGATATCGCTCAAAAACGGGATGTCGGCTGGCGCGAGCGAAGCGCGCAGTTCGGAGGATACTTTCGGCGCACCGCCGGCGCTGTCTATCATTGCATATCCCATGACCAGGGAGAGGCCGATGCCGAATGTCGTCAGGGTTAAACCGGTGACGTTCTGGTTGGCTTTCATCGTGACGGTCAGGAAAGCGTATATCAGCGCGCCGAAGGCTGCCAGGCCGAAAGCCGCAAGCACGGCCAGCACGGGGTTTTCGGTCTTGTAGGCGGTATAGAACCCCGCAAATGCACCCAGCCACATCATACCTTCAACACCGAGATTAAGGTTGCCCGAACGCTGCGTAAGAATTTCACCCGTCGTGGCAAACAGCAACGGCGTCCCGGACAGGACGGCCGCGACGATGAAATTGATAACGTTTGTCATGATGATTTCGCCCTCCTTTTACGGAATACGAACGAATAACGGATGAAAAATTCGCATCCGAGGAAGAAAAAGAGGATAATGCCTTCCAGCACGCCGGTCATCGCGGCGTTGATGCCCAGCTCGGACTGCAGAACGCCGCTGCCTTTTTCAAGGATGCTGAAGATGCCGGTAATACCCGCGATGACAAAAGGATTCAACTGTGCCAGCCACGCGACCGTAATTCCTTTAAATCCGACGCCCCCCGTGATGCCCATCGACAGCGTATAGTCAATTCCCGAGACCTGAATCATTCCCGCAATACCGCAAACGGCGCCGCTGATGAACATGGTGCGCAGGATAATCCGCCTGACGTTCATGCCTGCGTAGCGGGCCGTTGCCTGGCTTTCCCCGACAACGCTGATTTCATAGCCGTGTTTGGAGTGGTTGAGATAGAGATAGGTCAATACGACCAGCATCAGAGCGACGATCCATCCGGCATGGACGCCGCCGATGTTTGGCAACCTGGCATTGAGGTCGAACTGCGCGATGCTGGCGAAGCCCTTGGTTCCCTGCCAGGGACCGCTTTCGAGGTACTTGATAAAATACAGCGCGATATAGTTGAGCATCAGGGTGAAAAGCGTTTCATTCGTGCCGAACCGTACTTTGAACAGCGCCGGGATCAAGCCCCATAATCCGCCTCCGGCCGCGCCCGCGGCGAACATCGTCAATAGAAGCAGGACGTGCGGCATACCGCTGTGACGCAGGGCAAAGTAACTGGCAAATATCGCGCCCGCAATCATTTGGCCTTCCGCGCCGATGTTCCAAAACTTCATTTTGAAAGCAAAGGCAAGACCCAAAGAAACAATCAGCAGGGGAACGGCAATAATAACGGTTGCCTGTATCGACGAAAGAGGATTTCTCACGGAGCCCACGAAAGCGCCCTTGACAATAATCGCGTATGCCTCGAGCGGGTTGCTGCCCATCATCAGGATGAAAATACCTCCCGCGGCGAGAGCCAGTACAAAAGCGGCTGCACGCAGCAAAACGGCTTTCCAGGTGTTGAGTTCTTTTCTCTTGACGATTCGGACCGCTTGTTCGCGCGCCGCGTTTTTGGTTGTGATAGTGTGTTCAGGCACTGTTGCCCACCTCCCCGCGCTGCCTTTCGCCGGCCATCATCAGCCCGATTTGTTCTTTTGTCGCTTTTTTTGCTTCGACGATACCGGTGACCTCGCCGTGGCACAGCACCATAATCCTGTCGCATAACTCCAGCAGAACGTCCAGGTCCTCGCCGATAAAAAGAATCCCGACGCCTTTGCGCTTTTGTTCGTTGAGCAGATCATATATCGTGTAAGAGGAGTTGATGTCAAGGCCTCTGACCGGATAGGCGGTAATTAAAAGGCTCGGATTGGATTCGATTTCCCGTCCCAGCAGCACCTTTTGCACGTTGCCGCCGGACAGCTGCCGGACCGGTGTGCCGATATCCGGCGTGTTGATGGCGAGGCGCTTGACCAGATGTTCGGCGAGAGCGCGGGCGGGCTTTCTGTCAAGTATGAACGGTTTTCCGGTTTTATAGGACTTCAGCAGCATGTTATGAGTAATGTCCATCGAAGCCACAAGACCCATGCCCAAGCGGTCTTCGGGGATAAAGCTCATCGAAATACCGCTTTTTATAATTTCCGCGGGTGTTTTGCCCGCGATGCTTTCTTTATTGAACAGGATAGCGCCTTTTTCGATTTTTGCCAGTCCGGCAATCGCCTCGCAAAGTTCCTTCTGACCGCTGCCGGCGACGCCGGCTACGCCGAGAATTTCACCGCCCGCCAGGTCGAACGCCACATCGCGCAGTGCATCGTAACCTTCCTCGTTTTTAACCGTCAGATGGACGACCTCCAGCAGAGAAGGCGCTTTGGATGTGTCGGGCCGGTCAATCAACAGTTCGACGGGGCGCCCGACCATGAGTTCGGTCAGCTTTTTGGCGTCTGTTTCCACAGTGGCGACGGTTCCTACGCTTTTGCCCTTGCGCAGGATGGTGACCCTGTCGCTGATGGCAAGCACTTCGTTGAGTTTGTGGGTGATGATGATGACGGCGCAGCCTTCCGCTTTCATCCTGCGCAGGATGCTGAACAGCTTTTCGGTTTCCTGGGGGGTCAGCACGGCGGTCGGCTCGTCGAGAATCAGGATATCGGCGCCGCGGTAGAGCACTTTCAGGATTTCCACCGTCTGCTTTTCGCTGACGGACATATTGTAAATCTTTTTGCCGGGGTCAATCTGCAGGCCGAACTTCCGGCTGATTTCCGTGATTTCGGCGCTGAGGGCGGCTTTGCCCTGCCTTTTTTGGGCCCTGGTGCCCATGACGATGTTTTCGCTCGCCGACAGGACGTCGACGAGTTTGAAGTGCTGGTGAATCATGCCGATGCCCAAGGCGAAAGCGTCTTTCGGGGAGTTGATGAAAACCTCGTTTCCCCTGACGGTTATCGAACCGCCGTCGGGGTGGTAAATGCCAGAGAGCATATTCATCAGCGTCGTTTTGCCCGAGCCGTTTTCGCCGAGAAGCGCGAGGATTTCGCCGTGTTTAACGGTAAGGTGGATATTGTCGTTGGCCACGACGCTGCCGAAAGTTTTCGTGATGCCTTTCAGTTCGATGGCGAATATTTCATCAGCCAAAAAAATATCGCCTCCTTATGTTTCCGGGCTTCTGCTGAAACCATAAAGAAGGGGCACACCCGCGCGAATGTGCCCCTTCCGTTCAGTTTACATGCAGGGAGCGGAATACGGGTTGCTTAAGCGCGGGTCACAGAAGGTCGACGCCCTTGATATAGTAGGTCATTCCGCCTGTAATCTGCGCGTCGGTCAATTTCTCTCCCGCGGCAAGGACGAGTTTGCCCGTGTTGTCATAGAGAGGGCCGGTGAAAACAAACAGCTCGCCGCTGGCGATTTTGGCTTTCGCCGCTTCGACGGCCTCTTTGGTGCCGGGCGCCGCAACATCCTCGTTAATGGGCGAGATGTCGACCAGGCCTTTGTTCATGCCCTCGTAGTAGTTCACCGGCTTCCATGTGCCGTCAATGGCGGCCTGGACGGCGGCGGTGTAATAGACTCCCCAGTTCCAAATGGGGGCGCAGATGTGGCCTTTGGGCGCGAAAGGAGTCATGTCGGAGTTGTAGCCGCAGCCGAAAACACCGTTGTCCTGCGCGGTGGTCTGCGTTACGTCCGAATCGCAGTGCTGGCCGATGACGACGCAGCCGGCGTCGATGAGCGCCTGCGCGGCGGCTTTTTCGGCCTCGGGGTTATACCAGGAACCGGTGACCTTGACCTTGACTTTCGCTTCGGGGTAAACGCTCTGAATGCCCAGCGCCCAGGCGTCAATGCCGCCCGTGACCTCGGACATCGTGACGTCCATCGCGGCGACATAGCCCAGCAGCGGCTTGTTGAGCTGTTTTGCCTTCAAACCGGCGGCGATGCCCGCCAGATAGCGCGCCTCGTAAATGCGGCCGAAATAGTTATTGAAGTTGACGTTGTTGCTCTTGTAACCGGAACAATGCGAAAAGATGATGTCCTGATAATCGGGGTTGTTGGCGAACTCTTCCATGGTGTTCATGTAGTTGAAGCTCGTCGCGAAAATGATGTTGCAGCCGGCGTTGATCAGGTCCTGAATGGCGGCTTTTGTCGCAGGGATGTCGGTGTCGGAAACGTTATCCTTTTCGATAACCTGCTCGTCTTTCAAACCGAGGGACTCTTTCATCTCCATAATACCGGAGTGATGGGCAAAGGTGTAGCCGGAGGTGTCTTCGATACTTGTAATGTGGAGGACACCGACTTTAATCGCGCCTTTGTCGATGGGCACCGTGCCCGCCAGCGCGGTTGTGACGGTCGTTTCGTCTGTGCCTTTCAGCGAGTCGCAGGATGCCAGCACGACGACCATGGCCAGCGATAGAACGAGTGCGAGAATCCGGGTCAGTTTTTTCAAGTTGCATTCCTCCCAAAAAATTTATCAACCAAAGACGATGATACCGTCGTCCATTGATTCGATGTAAGCCAGCGACTCGATGCGCACGCCGGACTCCCGCAGCGCATTGCCGCCGCCCTGGAACCCCTTTTCGATAACGATGCCGGCGCCGACGAGGGTCGAACCCGCCTGGCGTGCGATATCGATCAAGCCGGTCAGGGCAGAACCGTTGGCCAGGAAATCGTCCAGGATCAACACCCGGTCCGAGGCGCAGAGATAACTGCTGGACACACAGATGGTGGTTTTGATATTCCGGGTAAAAGAATAGATATCGCTGGTGTAGCACAGGCCGCCGACGTTGCTGTGCTCTTCCTTTTTCGCAAAAACGACGGGAACGCCGAAGGCGATCGCCGTCATACAGGCCACCGCGATGCCGGACGCTTCAACGGTGAGTATTTTATTGATTTTTTCGTCGGCAAACCGCCGGTGGAATTCCTCGCCGATGGCTTTCAGCAGGCTGATGTCGATCATATGGTTGAGAAACATGTCGACCTTCAGAATGTCGGGCCCGAGGACTTTTGCCTGCTCCACAATGCGTTTTTTGAGCATTTCCATGCGACAAAACTCCCGTACGATGAATCATCACGCGCGTCGGAATCAAACACGAACAGTATATTTCATCAAGCCGCTGAAATCAAGCGGAATTTTATATATTGTTGAAAATATACAGAATATTAGAAATGACCCCAACATCTTGTGCCGCGCATGCGACGCTGGCGGCTCCGCCTGACCGGAAAAGCGCTTTGCGGCCTTTGCCGTAAAAAATGCTTGCAAACAGCCCCCCCTTATGGTAATATAATTTTCGCTCGGTCGGCGAGAGCAGCCCGAGCGACGGCGCGGCCCGGTAGTTCAGCTGGTTAGAACGCTAGCCTGTCACGCTAGAGGTCGACGGTTCGAGCCCGTTCCGGGTCGCCATTTTTTGCTGCTATGGCTCAGGTGGCAGAGCACATCCTTGGTAAGGATGAGGTCTCCGGTTCGAATCCGGATAGCAGCTCCAACACCCCCGAAACCCTGTTCGCGAGGATTTCGGGGATGTTCCTTTATTGGCCGTCGTGATGCTATAATACTTAAAAACGGAGGGGCGGGTATGCTGAAAAAGACACTCGACGGCGCATGGGAGTTCAAGGCGGCAGGCTGGAAAGAATGGCTGCCGGCGACCGTCCCCGGATGCAATTACCTGGACCTGCTCCGCCTCGGCCGCATTGAGGACCCATTTATCGGTACCAATGAAACAAAGACGGCCTGGGTTGCCCTTGAGGATTGGGAATACAGGCGGAGTTTTGAGATCACGCCCGGCGAGATGCGCTGCCGTCGGGCTGTTCTTGTGTGCGGAATGCTCGACACCGTTTGCGAGATTACGATCAACGGTATGCCTGCCGGCAAGGGAGAAAACGCGCACAAGGCATATTCCTTCGACGTGCGTTCTTTGCTTCGGGAAGGCGAGAATGAGATCCATATCCTTTTTCGGTCGCCTGTGCGTTATGTGGAAGCAAAACGCCGGGCCACGCCAACGCCCGTTAACGGCAACGGGCTCAACGGCATCGTCCATATCCGCAAACCCCAGTGCCATTTCGGCTGGGACTGGGGTCCGGTTTTGCCTGTCAGCGGTATCCAGCGTTCGATTGATCTCCTGCTGTTTGACATAGCGAGAATAGAGGGCTTCTGGGTTGACCAAAAATCGGCCGGCGATAGGGCGCAAATCAAGGTGAGGTGCCGCGCGCAGATTTTTGAGAATGTCCCGCTGTCTTATGTGCTGCGCGTTGTCTCGCCGGAAGGGGAGACATACGAGTCATCGGGGAACGCGGGCGCAGTATTTGAGACCGGTGTGGAGATAGCGCGTCCGTTGCTCTGGCAGACAGCGGAACTGTCTGGGAAAAAAGAGCAGCCGCTTTATGAGGTCAGCATCGAACTGTACGCCGGCAGTGAGCTGCTTGACCGGGCGGTTAAAAAAATCGGCCTTCGCACACTGGAACTTGACCGCGGCAGGGACGAATACGGCGTCAATTTCCGTTTTCTGCTTAACGGGAATCCTCTTTTTATCAAGGGGGCCAACTGGATACCGGGCGACTCTTTTATCACGCGTTTTGACAACGGCAGGCTGGAATATGCCCTGGACGCCGCGCTGTTTTCCAATATGAGTATGCTCCGGGTGTGGGGCGGGGGATATTACGAAAGCGACGCTTTCTATGAAGCCTGCGACCGTAAAGGTATTCTGGTTTGGCAGGATTTCGCTTTCGCCTGTCAGGCCTATCCCTTCTTTATGCCTGATTTTCTTGAAAACGTCAAAGATGAAATTCGATATAATGTCGAGCGGCTTCGCGACCATCCCTGCCTTGCGCTCTGGTGCGGGAATAACGAAATCGAGTCGCTATCGGCGCTGTGGCGTTATATGAAGAAATACGTCCAGTGGACCGAAGAGTTTTTCTACCGCATCCTCGAGCCTGAAATCAGGCGCTGCGACCCTTTGACGCCCTATATTCCGGGCTCGCCGTGCGGTGTTTCGTATCTGAAGGGTTTTGATAAAGACAATGTCGGCGACACGCATCTCTGGGCTGTCTGGCACGGCCTCCAGCCGATGGAATATTACCGCAAGCGCATGACGCGGTTTTGCAGCGAATTCGGCTTCGAGTCCCTGCCGGATATCAAAACCATCGAGAAATTTGCGCAGCCCGGCGATTATTCGCTGAAAAGCGAAGTATTCAAAGCGCACCAAAAATGTATGAGCGGCAACGACAAAATGGTCTATTATATCGCTTCGCGTTTCCGCCTGCCCGCAAAATTTGAGGATTTTGTTTATCTTTCCCAGGTCACACAACTTGAATGCGTCAGCGACGCGACACAGCACTGGCGGCGCAACCGCGGCAGATGCAACGGGGCGCTGTACTGGCAGTTCAACGACTGCT
Organism: Bacillota bacterium; assembly: GCA_022706685.1. Taxonomy (GTDB): domain Bacteria; phylum Bacillota; class Clostridia; order Oscillospirales; family Acutalibacteraceae; genus UBA1447. The sequence goes on along the minus strand of JAKJCA010000022.1, from coordinate 7,129 downwards.
GGCCCGTCTGTTCCTGGGCGAGTTTGGATTATTTCGGCGGCTACAAGGCTTTGCAGTACGCGGCGAGGCGTTTTAACGCGCCGGTTTGCGTTTCGATCGAAGATTCGCGAAACAGCATCAAAATCTTCGTGCTCAACGACACCCTGAATCCCGTCGAGGCGCAGGTGACGGTTGAGCTATTCGATTTTGAAAAAGGCATATTGGAAAGCGTCAAAAATAAAATCTCTGCCGCGCCTTCCGGCCCGGCGGTCGTTTGCGAATGGCCCGCCGGAGACTTGTTAAGGCGGTATAACCTGCGCAAAACCGGAATGCGCGCAAGGCTGATTCAAGGGGGCGAAACCGTATCGTCGGCGACGCTGCTTTTTGGTAACGAAAAAGACCTGCAGCTTCCCGAGCCGGGCCTGACGAAAACCGTGCGGGCGGAAAACGGGCGCTTGCATGTGACGGTGCGCGCAGAGCGTTTTGCACGCCTGGTGCGTGTTTCGTCGAAAGTATCCTTGCAGCCGTTCACCGACAACTTTTTTGATCTGCTGCCGGGGGAAAACGTTACCGTATCCGCGCTGCTTGAAAAGAATCAGCCGTCACAGAGAATAGAGGATACCGTTGAAATCGTGTCATGCGCCGACATCAAACCCGGCGGCGCACGCGCCGCCGATGCGCTGCGGCGGTTGCTGATTCTTATCGATCCGCGCAATTTAGGCGCCTGGCTGTACTTCAGACGCGTACCGAAAGATTTGCGCCTTCCATAATCCGTTTATTGATTCTGTTGCCGGCAACCAACCTTTATCAGGCGGTGAAAAATGAACGTTACCCGTATTATTCTGCACTTGCTCGTGGCCATGATGCCGGTTGTCGCGTCATGGTACGCGGTCGCGGCGCTTTATATCATCGCGGGATATAAAAGAAGCAGAGCGGTCAGCTATTTTCCCATGCTGCTTTTTGCGGCCGCTGTCTATACCGTGGGCTTTTACCGCGAAATCCTCAGCGACTCGGCGCAAACCGCTGAAACCATACGCTTGGTTTCGTACGGCGGCATTATTTTCATGCCCGCTTTCTGCTTGCTGTTTGCCATGCAGTTGGTGGAAAAACCCTGCCCGAAGAGTCTCAAGGCCGCGCTGTACGGATTTTCATCGGCGCTTTATCTGATGTTGCTGAGCAATTCGGCCCACCATCTTTTCTACAGAAGCATCGCTTCCTATATCAATGCCTACGGTTACAGGATTCTTACCACCGAGAAAGGGCCGCTGTTTTTTGTCCTCTTGCTGTATATCGGTTTTTCCATCATTTATTCCACGGTGATTATCTCGAAGACCGTTAGAAGCGTCAAACTCAACAAGAGGCGTGTCGTCAGCCTGCATTTTGTGCTTGTCTCCCTGCAGATTCCCTGGCTGGCGATTTTGGCAACGCTCGCGGGGCTTGACAAAACAGCAGACCTGGCGCCGGCCGCTGTCGCGCTGATTTGCGGGCTGTTTGCCGTGAACGAATACCGCAACGACCTGCTGCAGCTTGATGTCAACGAATGGAAGAAAAACCATGCGGACAGCCGGCAGGCCATGGTATTGACGCACAAATCCGGAGAAGTCGTGGGCGTTAACCGCCGTGCCGAAGAACTGATTGCCGCCGCCGGTACGAACGAGAAGGATTTTACGGCTCATATCGGTACGCATGCAGGCGGCGAAGTTTCCTTTGCATTATCCGGCGAGCCGCAGGCGAGATGGTTCTCGGTCAGAAAGCGGGAGTACGGGCGCAAAGACAGCCTCTTTCAATATATTTTGGAGGACATTACCGAAATCAAGCGCGAGGCGGAATTAACCGGCGACTTTTTCAACGCGATTGACGACCTTTTTTTCATCTGCGACCCCGAAGGCAGCATTTTGTTCTGCAATGAGCCGGCAGCACGCATTCTGGATTATTCTGCCGATCAGTTAAAAGGAATGTCGCTATTTGACCTTTACGATCCTTCCCGAAAGGACGAAGCGCGTGAAGCTTTCGATAAAGTGCTTCGCCGGGAAGACCTTTCCGGCGACATACCGATACTGTCATCAACCGGCCGGCCCGTCTATGTCGAAAGCAGGTTTTGGACCGGCGAATGGTGCGGCCAGAAGGTGGTCTACGGTCTATCGAAAAACGTGGCCGGGATAAGGGCGGCGCGGGAAAGGTTTGAGAAATTCTTCGAAAACAACCCCTCGGTCATGGCAGTAACAGATCTAAGCGACAATAAAATCATTCATATCAACAAGGCTTTTACCCTGACGCTGGGATATTCACGCGAAGAAGTCATCGGCAGAACCGCGGCCGAACTGAAATTGTTCCACCAACCGGAGACAAGGGAGAAACTGCTCGACCGCCTGTTTGAAGGGGAACCGATTACCCGTGCACAGGTGCGTATCCGCCACAAGGACGGTTCTTTGCGGCAGGGGCTTTTTTCAGCGGAAGTCATCCGTGCCGGTGACAGGCAGGAACTATTGACGGTGATGGTCGATATCACCGAAAACGAACGCAAGGACCGTTTGATGGAGATTACAACCGACTTTGCCCAGGCGCTGGTGGCGGGAGATGACTATTTAGACGCTGTGGCGCTGGCGCTGCCCCGCCTCGGCGAATGCCTGTCATTAGACCGGGTTTACCTGTCCGTCAACAAGACCGCACAGGGGACCGCAGAGCCGCAGCCGGAAAGAACGGCGGAATGGTGCGCGCAAGATATACCCAGTATGAAAAATCAACCCGCCGCGAAGGAAAATGCGTTTACCGGCGACCAGGCCATACTGCGCGCCGTACCGTACCATACCGCCTGTGTTTGCGTCACCGGCACGCTGGAAGACGGTGAACAAAAACGGTTTCTTCAATCGCGGGGCGTCGAAACCATTTTGCTCATCCCTGTCCATGTCAATGGGGAGTTATGGGGTTTCTTCGGCTTTGAAGACTGCCGGAAATCCAGAAAGTGGCTGGCCTCGGAACGCATTGCGCTCCAATCATTCGCCGATTCGTTGTCCATGGCGGTGGAGAAGCACATCAGCACCGCACTTCTCGTCGAAAGCGAGGCCAAGTTCCGCGGACTGATCGAACAGATGCAGCAAGGCCTTGCGGTGTTCGATATGATTCTCGACGAGAGAGGGCGCGCGGTCGACTTCAGGCTTTCCGCAATGAACCGGAGTTTTGAAACGCTGACTGGGCTCAGCACCGAGCAGTTCGACGGCAAGACCGTCATGCAGGTAGTCCCCGATACCGCGCGCGGGTGGATAGAGAACTTCAGCGGCGCTGTATTTCGCGGTGAGCCGTATCAATTCGAACAGTATTCCGAGCGGACACAACGGTTTTTCTCCTGTTCGGCTTTTTCACCCGAGAAGGGGCGGGTAGCCGTTATCCTTACCGATATTACTGAAACCAAGCGAATCAACAACGAATTAAAAACCCTTGCCGCGCGGCTTGAACTTGCTGTCAAAGCGGGCGGCATCGGCGTATGGGAGTATGATGCCGCCGACAATACGCTGGTCTGGGACGACCAGATGTATGCGCTCTACGGTATCAGCAGAAAATACTTCGACAGTTTTTATAAGAATTGGCAGGACGGCGTCCATCCCGGCGATATCGACAGATTGGCAGCAGAACTGCGCATGGCGCTCAGCGGCGAGAAGGAACTTAACACCGAATACCGCATTTGCTGGCCCAACGGCGAAGTGCACAATATGCGCGTACTCGCTGCCGTGGAGAGAAATGGCGACGGCAAGGCGGTCAGGATGACGGGCACCATTTGGGATATTACGCCGTATAAACAGCTGCAGGCTAAACTTGCCGAAGAAAAATCACTGCTGGAGACCACCTTGATGTCGGTCGGCGACGGCGTCATCTCGACCGACCACCGGGGCAGGATTGTTTTCCTTAACCGTGCGGCGGAAAGTATGACGGGCTTATCCCTCGATAAGGCAAAAGGTAGGCCGGTTGAAGAGGTCCTTCGGCTGATTTCTGCGCAGACGCGCCAGCAGGCCCAATGCCCGGCAGTCCTTGTATTACAGGATAATAAAACTTACGAAGCGCCGGAAGATACGCTGCTGCTATCGGCCGACGGGACGGAGTACGCTGTCGAAGCAGGCGCTTCCCCGATTGTCGGGGAAGCGGGAGAGGTGACGGGGGCGGTCGTTGTTTTCAGCGACTGGTCCGAAAAGAAGAAACGCCAGGAAAAGATCGAGTACCTCAGTTACCACGATCAGCTGACCGGCGTTTACAACAGGCGATATTTCGATTTGGCTATGGCGCGTATCGCGAAAGAAAATATTCTGCCGCTGACCATGGTGCTGGCAGACGTCAACGGACTGAAACTGACCAACGACGCTTTCGGCCATTTGGCGGGCGATATCCTGCTGAAAAAAGCGGCGCATGCGCTGCAAAAGGAATGCGGCCCGGACGATATGGTTTTTCGAATCGGCGGAGACGAGTTCATGCTTGTCTTGCCGGGGGTGGACGAAAGCGCGGCCGATAAGATAATCAGCGATATCAAGAAAACGGTGGAACGCCAGCATGTTAAAAATATTGTTTTGTCACTGTCCATCGGCTCCGATACAAGAACACAGGCAAGCCAAAGCATTGATGAGGTGATCAAAAAAGCCGAGGATGCCATGTATAAACGCAAACTGTCCGAAAGCATGAGCATGAGAAGCCGTACGATTGACCTGATTATGACAACGCTTTTTGAAAAGAATAAAAGGGAAATGCTGCATTCCGAGCGCGTGTCCGTCGTCGGGAAAAACATCGCAATCGCCATGGGCCTGCCCGAAGGCACCGTCGACCTGGTCGCACTCGCCGGCATGATGCACGATATCGGGAAGATCGGTATCGATGAAAGAATTCTGAATTCCGAAGGCAAACTCAGTGCGGAGGAACGTATGGAAATCCAGCGGCATTCCGAAATCGGCTACCGCATCCTCAGTTCATCCGACGAGTTTGTCGAAATATCCAAATATGTTCTCGAACACCACGAACGTTTTGACGGCGCGGGTTATCCGAGGGGACTGAAGGGACAAGAGATTACCTTGGGCGCCCGGATCATCGCCGTCGCGGATTCGTTCGACGCAATCGTCAGTTACAGAACATACCGGGAGAGTCTTTCCGTGGAAGACGCGGCGAAGGAAATTATCAGGTGTTCCGGTTACCAGTTCGACCCGGAAGTGGTGGAAGCTTTCGTCGGGAAAGTATTGGCGGTGCCGGTATGGAACGATAACTGCCGGTGTTTTGATATCAGTATCTGCCGATTTTTTCAAAAGGTATCTGCTCAAATCCGTCGAGTTTTTGATAAACGGGGGCATCGTCTTTCAGACGGTAGTCTCCGTTTTTAAAATCCGCGAACCCCGGGTTGAATATCAGCAGCCAGGCGGGGTTGTTTTCAACGGTGCTGAAACGGTATGAGGCTTCGCTGATGCTGCCGATGTTTCCGCTGCGGTCTGCGATAATATTGTTCTTTATGAGGCTGAACGCGGGATTCGGTGCGAAATATGGATTGTCGACGTCGCTGAAATCGTGCGTCACGAGCGACAGCTGCGGGTACCTGCTCTTCCACAGTTCGGTTTGATAGGGCGAATCGAGCAGGTACTTCCAAAGACCGCCGTCCAGACTGCTGACATGCCCCCTGAACCAGCCGTTGCTGACAACGCCTTCCCTTGCCCTGTCGTCATAACGGATGGCCGTACCGGCATTGATGATGATATTGTTGCAAACATACAGGTCCCTCCCGCCGCCGAGCATAAATCCGTTCTTCGGGATGTTGACCAGAATGTTGCCGTAAGCGCTTTGGCCCGACAAAGCGTCGTCAAAATAAATGCCGTCCGGGCGGAAATCGCCGGAACCGATATCGCGGATACAATTATAACGGACCACATCGCCGTAAGCGGTCCAGTCGCGTCCGGCGTAAATGGCGCCGGCGTCGCTGGATTGCTTGACGACATCGTAAATATAGTTGTATTCAATGAGCTGGTCGTTGCCGCCGTATATGATAGCCAGATGCGGGGCGTCATGAATCTCATTGTGCGAGCAGATGTTGCCCACGCCGTTGAGCGTGACGCCTGCCTGATAGGTTTTATAGATTTCCCCGTAATCATGGATATGGTTGTTGTCGGCGATACTATCCCCGTGCGTCAAGGTCGCCCGGTCGCCTCCGCTGAGTTTGATACCGCCCTTGCCCATTTTTTTTATTTCGTTGCAGCGCACCGTGTTGCCGGTCCCGCTGACAATGACGGCGAAACCCGCGCAGTTGGAAATCACGCAGTTGTTGAGGGCGCAGCCGTTGCCGCTGATGTTCACCGCGTCACCCCGGGTTCCCTTGATTTCGAACCCTTCGAAACAGATGTAATCGGCACCTTCGGTTTTGATAATGCTTTCGGTCGAAACCGAAAGCTCTATATCGGCGTTGTCCATACCGCCCGGAGGATAAAGATAAAGCATGCCCGTCGTCCGGTCGAGGTACCACTCGCCGGGGGAGTCCAGTTCCTCAAAGACATTATAGAAAAAGTACGGCGCGCCTTCCTTGTATGCGTAAAGGCTTGCCTGGCCGGCGGTGACGGTCGAGTGAACGGTGTCTGCGGAAGCGACGGGCGTGGAAGCGTCCGCCCAGTCCCAGTAGAAATACCCGAACATCCAGACATCGTCGAGCGTTTTCCATTTTTTGATTCTGCTGTTTGCAGTGCGGTCGGTTTTGAATGTTCCTCCGCGAGGGTTCCGCAATTCAGCCCAGGCGGGGTTGTAGTTCTGCGGGGGATATTCGGCGCAATCACCCAGATCGATGATTTCACCCGTTTTCAAATAGGCATCTCCGTTGGGGTACCTTGCAAGAGTCATGCGCGCGTCGTTGAAAAACAATTCGCAGCGGTCAGGCCCGGTTGTATCGCCGTCGTATTTGTAAGCGGTGTTGAACGCGCCGATGGCATACAGTTTGCCCCAGTCGGCCGCGGTAAGGCCGCAGGCGGTCAAATCGGTCTCTAAAACGCTGCAAGCCGCGGGGAAGCGAAGCCTGTCTTTCGCGGCGCCGCTGACAGGCCGGAATGCGCCGCTGTCCAGCGTAATACCGCCGTTGAGCACAACCGGTCCGTCGCCGTAAGCGCGGTATAGGACGGGGCTGCCCTCCGAGCCGCTGTCGCGGCGG
>JAKJCA010000021.1 GCA_022706685.1 Bacillota bacterium | reverse complement strand
GGCTCGTCCGTCTGCCATTTTGCCAGCGAGACGGGTTACCACGGCTGCCCTTCGCCCGCCTCGCTGAAAAAGTTCCTCGCGCCGGAACATCTGTGGCCCTGGTTCGACGCGGAAAAAGGCCGCGCCAACGACGGCTGGCTTGCGCACGCCGCCTCCCCCGAACTGAGGGCGGACGCCCCCTACGCCTACCGCATCCGGCTGATGAGCGACCAGGTGAAAACGCTGTTCGGCTGCGAACCGCGGACGCTCGAGGCGTTCGCGGCCGCCAGCCAGATTTCGCAGGCGGAAGCGAAAAAGTATTTTATCGAGCGTTTCAGGCTGTCGAAATGGCGGCGCACGGGTATCATCTGGTGGAACCTCGTCGACGGCTGGCCGCAGATATCAGACGCAGTGGTGGACTATTACCTCAGCCGTAAGCTCGCCTATTTCTACATCAAACGCTCCCAGCAGCCCGTCTGCCTGATGTTCGACGAGCCCGCCGGGGGCACGCTGACGCTCTATGCGGTCAACGATACGCCGCGCGGCGAACAGCTGGCGTTCAGCGTCACGGGGATATTCTCCGGCACGGTTTACGTCCGCGGCGCGGCCGCGGAAGCGCCCGCGGACGCAAGCGTCCCGATTTGGAGCAAGCCCTGCGGCGGCGGGGAGCGGGAGTTTTACCTCATCGAATGGCAGGGAAACACATCGGGAAAAAATCATTATATGACCGGCCTGCGCGGAATGGACGCGGACGCTTACCTCAAAGCGCTCGCTGCCTGCGGCTTTGAACTGCCGGGATAAAACACATGGGTGGCATTGAAAATGTTTGAGCGGCTCGGCCGGTTTGGAATGAAAATCGCGCGGTTCATGCAGGGCAGGAACGGCATCGACAAGCTGTCGATTTTCCTGTTCGTGCTCGGGCTGGTTGTCAACTCCGTCAATTCTTTTATCCCGGCGCTGAAGCCCTCGCTGGTACTGGGCGCCGCGGCCTACGCGCTGTTCGGCTGGGCGCTGTTTCGGGCGCTGTCCAAAAACCGGATGAAGCGCATGCGGGAGAACGTCCGTTTCCTCAACCTTGTCAAGGCGTTCGGCCTGCAAAACGCCGGGCGCCGCGTCAGGGGCTGGTTCGACCGGCTGTCGCTGCGGGTCAAATACGCCGGAAGCCACCGTTTCCGCCGCTGCCCGCATTGCGGCGAGACGCTGCGGCTGAGCAAAAAACGCGGCCGGCGCGTGTTCCCCTGCCCCAAATGCGGTGAAGAGGTCAGGGTTTGGATTGTCTTCTAACCGTTCAGGCGGTTGAGAAAAGCGCGGCGGGGCACGCCCGCGGCAGGGAGTAAACGAAGGATGATAAAAAACTATGATGATTTCGTCGCCGCGCTGCTGGAAGCCGGCTTCACTCCGGGCGGCCCCAACGGCGAGGGGATTTTCACGCTTTGCTCCGCTTTCGGCGTCGGCGTCCGCTGGCATACGGAGGACCCTGAAACCGACCCCTGGGAGTGGCGCATGCGCGTGCTCGAGGAACGGGACGACATCGCCTACGCCAAGGTGTTTTTCAACAAAAGCGGCTTCATCACGCGGGAGTGGTACCCGTATTTTTTGGCGGCGCGCCGGCGAGGAAAAAGTTTTGAGGAGGACTACGCGGACGGCGAAATCAGCCATTTTGCCAAACGTATCTACACGCTGCTCGGCGACAACGAAAGCTTGAGTTTCCCCGAACTGAAACTGCTCGGCGATTTTGCAAAAGAGGATGCCGCGCGTTTTGAAAAAGCGCTCGTCGAGCTGCAGATGAAGATGTACGCCACCATGTCCGGACGGCAGCGCAAACGCTCGCGTTACGGGGAGGAATACGGCTGGAACGCCACGGTGTTCTGCACCTGCGACAGATTTTTCGGCAAGGACGTGTTCGAGCAAGCGGCAGGGATTACGCCGAAAGAGGCGCAAAACGCCATTACGGCGAAAATTTTTCAACTGAACCCTCAAGCGGATACCAAGAAAATCTGCCGCTTCATTTACGGCTGACAAAGCACGGAGAACGATGAAAAAGAAAGCGATATTCTGGGATTTTGACGGCACTCTGGTGCGCTCCAACCATCTGTGGAGCGGTTCGCTCTACCGCGCGCTGGGCGGCAGCGAAAACCCTTACGGCATCGCTTTCGAAGACGTGCGGCCGCTGATGCGCTCGGGCTTGACCTGGCACATGCCGCAGTTCAGTTATCCGCACATGACGGGCGGAGCCTGGTGGGATTACACCCGCGCGGCGCTCGCGGCGATGTGCGTCCGGCTGGGCGTCGGCATCGACGAGGCGCTGCGCGCCGCCGAACGGGCGCGGGAAATCATTCTCGACCCCTCGAGTTACGAACTGTTCGACGACACGCGCGAAACGCTGGAGCGCTGCCTGGCGCTGGGATACGAAAACCATATATTATCCAACAATTATCCCGAACTGGGGGACACGCTCGAAGCCCTGGACCTGGCGCGGTATTTCGCCGGCTGCACGGTATCGGCGAAAGTCGGCTTCGAAAAGCCGCGGCCCGAAATTTTTGACATCGCGCTTAAAAATGCGGGACGTCCGGCGGCCGCCTATATGGTCGGCGACAACCCGCGCGCGGACATCGAGGGCGCCAACAACTGCGGCATGGTTTCCGTTCTGGTACACAGCGAAAGCCCCGCGCCGGCGCGGCACCGCTGCGGCGAACTCAAAGAAATCCCCGGTATTTTGGCTTGAATTGTCTGCCTGTTCATTCAAAGGGGTGTGCATAGAAATGACCAACGTCTTCGACATCACGGATTTCGGCGCGGTCGGCGACAAAGCGGCGGACTGCACTGAAGCCATCCAGCAGGCGCTGGACAAGGCGGGCGAAACCGGCGGCGCGGTCGTCGTGCCGCCCGGGAACTATCTCTGCGGCATGCTGCGCGTGCCCAAAGGCGTGGCGCTGACGGGTACGCACGCCTGGTCTTTCGGGCGAAACGGCGGCAGTATCCTGACGCTCAACCGCGCGGACGTCCCCTGCATGCTCGACCTGACCGGCGCGTTCGGCTGCACCGTCAAGGGACTGTGCCTGGCCGGCGAACAACTCGGTGAGGGTATTCACGGCATCATGGTCAGGCACGGCGAATACAACGGCGGCGGTGAGGAGGACACCACGACCATCGAGGACTGCCGCGTCGGTTCCTTCAGCGGCGACGGGGTGCACCTCGACCGCATCTGGTGCTTTTCCGTACGCCACAGCATGCTTTGTTTCAATACGGGGCACGGCCTTTATATCAACGGCTGGGACGGTTTCATCCTTGACAACTGGATGTCGGGCAACGGCGGGGCGGGCATTTTTGCCGACAAGGTCGCGGCCTCGCTGACCATGACGGGCAACCGGGTGGAATGGAACCGGCTGGCCGGCTTTTATTTCCGTAACAGCAACACGCTCAACATCACGGGCAACTACTTCGACCGCAGCGGCGGGCCGGCGCTGGATCTCGCGGCACAGCCGGGCAAGCGCAGCGATACGGTTACGGTGACGGGCAATGTCTTCAACCGCAGCGGCGCGGGCGATTTCGACAAAACGCCGCCCGCTGACGAGCTGGACAACTGCCACGTCCGGCTGCGGCGCTGCGTCAATGCGGTTGTCAGCGGCAATACCTTGCGCGTCGGGACCAACGACGGCGGCACGGGCCCCAAAAGCCCCCTGTACGGCTTCGTCATCGAGCGGCTGCGCGGCTGTGTTATCAAGGACAACGCGATGCTCTGCGCGAGCTTGAAAGCCAACGTCCTCGACCTGGGCGGGCACGACGAGGACGTCATCGTCAAAGACAACGCTGGCGCCGACTGCGCGGCGGCGGGCTGTTTCTGGCCGTCGCTCAGGGGCGACGAAAACATTCCGTAAACAGATTTCAGAGTTCAGACGGCAGACAGCAGAAGAATAGACGGATACGGGAGGTTCAGATGAGAGATTTTTTCAGAAACGTTTCCAGGACGGTCCTGCCCTGTCTGCTCATCGCCGCGCAGCTTTTCTCCATGCTGTCGGGCGGAACGTTCTTTCAACCGCGGCTGAAAGAGGACGGCGGTTCGGCCGCGCTGCCTGCTTACGAAAAAGACCTTTTCCGCGCGCGGCTGCTGACGGAGGATTACCTCGGCGCCTACTGGTTCGAGGGCGTCAAGGTGCTGACAAACCGGCCGCACAAAGATATCGAGTCCAACTGGGGTTACGGCGGGCTGCTTCAGCTGACCTACAAAATGGCCCTGCTCGACAAAGCGTACCTGCCGCGCTGCGAGGAGGTGGTCGAGGGTCTGCGTTATTTCCGCCGCGAGCCGGACGGGCGCTTCGACGGGTACTCCTATACGCGCGCTTTTTGCAAAGACGGCGCAACGCAGGGCGTCGCCTACGACGACAACATGTGGCTGGCGCGCGACCTGACCGGCCTTTACGAGTTGACGGGCGAGCGGAAATACCTCGATCTGGCGCGCGAAATCGCCGATTACCTGATCGCGGACGCCTTTGTCGAACTGGACCCGCGCATGTTCATCGACAAAGGCTGGGCGCTGGACCCTTCCGAGCCGCTGGGCGGCTTTTACTGGGACGACCGGCACGAAGCGCTGCACGTTTGCTCCAACGGGCCGGCGGTTCAGTTGATGGCCGCCCTGGCGCGCCTGACGGGCGAGGAACGATACCTCAGCCACGCGGTGATGGCCTACCGTTTCCTGCAGACGCTGGTGCGTAGCGACGGCGTTTTCCACGACCTGATGGTGTTTGAAAAAGACGCCGGCAACAACATCACGGGCGTCGCCCATCCCGCCGGGCCGCCCTATTCCTACAACAGCGGCTCCCCGATCACGGGCGCCGTCGAACTCTACCGAGCGACGGGCGACAGCGCCTATCTCGACTGCGCGAAATACTGGGCGAAAAGCGCCGACGCCTACTTTGCGCGCGACAGCGCGGCGGGCGTGAAAGACTATCCGGCGGGGAACGTGTGGTTTCATTCCATCCTGCTCAACGGCTTCACCGCGCTCGCACCTTACGACGCGCAGGCCGCCGTCTACATCGGCCACATGCAGGATGCCATCGACTACGCTTACGAGCATTACCTGTCGGACGGCTCCCCGCCTTTCAGCGCGCGCTGCCTGCCCGACGACTGGATCGACGGCTGGGGCGATAAAAACCCGAAGGAGCAATGGGTGCTCGATGCCGGCGCGAACGCCACGGTGTACGCGACGCTGGCGTGGTATCATCGGCCGGCAGGCTAAAAAAACACAAATCAAAAAATACCGCTCGGGCAACCGGGCGGTGTCTTATATCCGGCGGCGGATCGAAGGGCAAACGGCTGCTCGTTATTGCTTAACGGGAGGAAATATAATACAATAAAAGTATACAAATGCCTTAAAACCCGAATCAATCATAAGGAGGAGCGGCGTTGGCGGACATTCCCATCAGCGTGATTATCACCGCGCGCGACACCGAAGCGTACCTGCCCGAGACGCTCGACTCCCTCGGCCGGCAGAAAGTTCGGGGACTCGAGGTCATCCTCGTCGACGGCGGTTCCGCCGATTCGACGCCCGCGATCATCGCCGCCTACTGCACCAAACATCCCAACGCCGTGAGCGTCGCCCTGCGGGACGCGAGCCTCGCGGCCATGCGCAACGCGGGCTTGGAACGTGCCGGAGGGAAATACGTCGCCTTCCTTGAGGGGGACGACCTGTACACGCCGGGTTATCTGCGCGCGATGCTGGAAACGGCCGAACGGTTCGGCGCGCCGATGGCTGTCGGACGCATGCTGAGTTTTGACGTCTTTTCGACGGTGTTCTTTGAATCGGCGAGCCGGCTTTCCGCCGAACGGCTGACCGGCCGTTTCAACACCGAATTGCTTTGGAACCCCTCGCTGACCAACAAAATCTTTCTGCGCGCGAGAATATCGGAGCTCGGTTTGAAGGTCCCGGAATACGGCGTGGCGCAGGACGCCGCTTTTTCGCTCGTTTTCGCCATGCAGGCGGAGAAAATCGCCTGCGCCCGCAAAGGGTTCGCCAAAATGCGCTCGCGGCCGCTCGACGCGCAGCCGGGCACCCTCGACGATTTGTACGATTACCTCAAGGGGTACGCCGAAGTCTACGATGCCGCTGTCAAAGCGTTCAACCGCGAGATCGAACGGGCGGCCTCGCCTTTCTTCGCGGCCGAAGCCGCCAGGGAAAAAAAGGCCTATACCGACGAACTCCTGCTCAAAGAAATCACCGTGCTGCTCTACCGCTACTACCGGCGCATGCACCTGATGAATGATAAAGATATCGCCGCGGTCTGCAAGGTCATTAACAGCCTGATCGATTTCCTTTCCGACAACGCGAAAACCCGCCTGATACGCCCGAACCCCGACATCTTCCGCAACGGGCGGCTGATCGATTCCAAAGCGGAGATGAACCGCCGGCCGCTGGTCACCGTGGCGGTTTTCGAAGCCGACGGCGCGGCCGCGCTCGAGCGGCAACTCGACGCGATCTACCGCCAGTATATGCCTGCCTTTGAAATCATCCTCAACGCGCGTCTGGAGCCATTGCTGCCCGGGCGCCTGTTCGATATCGGAAACATCTCCTTTGCCGAGGGGGAAACGCTCGGCGCTTTCCGCACAGCCGCGCTCGACGCGGCGCGCGGGAAATACATCTGGTTCCCGGACCGAAGGGCGATACCGGACCCGAAGATTCTGCAGCGTTATGTGCGCGCGCTTGAAGCCGACCCGGGGCGCGCCTTCGCCGCCTCCCCGCTGTCGAGCTGCAAAGACGGGAAAATCAAGGAGTTCAAATCCTCGACGCTGGTGTTCAGCTTTGACGAAGAGGCTTCCAGCACGGAAGATTCGCCCGCGTATGTGACGGACCTGTATTCCTCCAACAAACTCCTGCGGACGCAGCATCTGCGCGGCATTAAGTTCCGTTTTTCCGACGACCCCGTAATGGACATGTACAAAATCTATCAACATTCGACCTTCGTCAAACTGAAAGCGGCCGGAATTTACCTCGATATGACGGAGGCGGAGTTCCTCGACCTGATCCGTTCCCGCAGCAGCAAACTGCCCGCTGCCGCGGCGGATTACCTGTGCCATGTGCGGCTTTACTATTTTACCCGCGTCACCGCGGTGAAGGCGGCGGCGGCGGTGGTCGCGCGGCTGAAGCACGCGAAAAAAATCGCGCTCGAAAGAACCAACCTGGCCCTTCGGGCGCTTTTCGGCCGCATGAAGTTGAAAAACCGCGTATTTTTCTACACCATACGCTCCGACGGGGAACTGATTGAAAACATGAAATGCGTCTATGACGCGCTCGACGCGGATAAAAAAGTATTCGCGATGAAACTCCCCCACCCCGCGCGCGTGAAACCGAAAATATACTATTACCTGCTGACGAGCAAAGTAATCGTCACGGACGACTACCTGCGCTATCTGCGCGCCGTGCGGCTGCGCGACGAACAGAAAGTCGTGCAGCTTTGGCACGGCTGCGGGGCTTTCAAGCGCTGGAGCCTGAGCGCGCCGACGCAGCTGACGCATCTGGAAGAGCTGAACACGCACGCGCGTTACGACGCCGTGGCCGTCAGTTCGGAGAACGTGCGGCAGTATTTTGTGCACGCCTTCGGCGTCGAGAAGGAAAAAATTCTCCCCTTCGGCATCCCGCGGACCGACGAACTGGTCGCGCCCGGAGGCAGGGAACACCTGGCGGAAAGCTTTTTTGCCAAGCACCCGAAACTGACCCAAAAGACGATTTACGCCTATATGCCGACCTTCCGCGAACTCAACGGCGTCAAGGTCGAACTCGCGCCGCTGATTGATTTCGAGGCGCTGTCCGCGCAACTGGGGCCCGACGAGGTCTTTATCATCAAGAGCCATCCCGCTATGACCGAGGACCTGCTCGGAGGGAAACTGTACCCGAACATTAAAAGTTACAACGGCGAGAACTCTTTCGAGCTGCTCGCCGCGTCGGCCGCGCTGATTACCGATTACTCCTCCATCATGTACGAGGCGGTGCTGCTCGGACGGCCCGTCGTCTTCTTCTGCCCCGACTTCGAGATGTTCGAGCGGGACTTCTATTTGCGCTACCCGGAAGATCTGCCGGGTCCGGCGGTGAAGGACTCGGCGCTCCTGCTCGACACGGTCCGCCGGACCGTCGCCGAACCGCCCGTGGAAAAAATAAAGGCCTTCCGTGAAAGCCAGCTGGACGCCTGCGACGGAAGGGCCACGCAACGGTTCGCCGAATTGATTCGGGGTTATCTCGGCGGCTGAAACGCGCCTTGCGCCATGACGGTGTCGAGCACGCGCCTTGCGGCGCGGCCGTCGGGATTGCCGAAGTTGAACGCCCGGAACCGTTCGAGTTTTTCCGCGTAGCCGGAAGGGTCCTCCAGAGCGTCGAGCAGCTGCGCGAACGTTTCCGCCACGGCGCCGGGGACATAGTCTTTGTATTCGTAATAGAAGTTGCGCCGGGCCGTGTACGCCTCAAGGTCGTACGCGTAGAATACGCACGGCTTGCGGAGCAGCGCAAAATCCATGCAGATGGACGAATAGTCGGTGATAAGCAAGTCGCACAGCAGCACAAGCTCGCCGACATGGGGCCAGGACGTGACGTCCGTCACCCCCGCGGGAAAGCCGCCGGATGCGTGCACCTGCGGGTGCAGGCGTGCCAGCAGTTCGTAGCGTCCGCCGTAGCGCGCTTTGAACGTGGCAAAATCGAAACTGCCCGGCAGCCGTTTGTCCTGCCCGGGATCGTCGCGGAACGTCGGCGCGTAGAGGATGAGCGCTTTGCCCCGGCAGGCGGGATAGGCGTCGTCGAGTTTTTCGCGCAGGCTCTTCAGGTCGTGCTCCCTGAAAAAGAAGTCGGTCCGGGGCGAACCCAGCGGCAGCACCCTTTCGCGTGGTAGGCCGAACGCCTCGGCGTAGACGTCGACCACGCCGGGCGAGGAACAAACGGCGCACGTCAGCCGCTCGTTGCACTGCCGCAAGCGAGCGGCCGTTTCCTGCGGCAGGTCGAGCGCCATGCCAAAACGCTTGAAGGCGCCTTCGGCATGCCATAATTGGGTCACAACGGCCTGCCTGCTGAAATTCAGCCGCGCCATCGGCATGAAGTTGTCGTTGAGGAAGACGTATTTCGAGGTCGCCAAGCGGTATGCTTTAAGGGTGAAAAAACCAAGGGATGAGAAAACGGAACGCAGCATGCCTGTAAAGGTGTTTTCATTGACAAAGGCGAGGTCCCGCCGCGATATCAGGTTGATGCGGTAAGCGCCGCTTTGCTCCAACAGCGTTTTGATTTCGCCCAGCGAGTCGGTAAAGGCGGCGTTGTGGGGCGATATCAGGCTCACCCGATCCGCACGGACGGGAAACAGGCGGGCCAGACGGAAACATAAGGCGTACAAGCGGTAAAAAAACTCTTTCATCCCGCACGTCCCCTCAACCGGAGCATAAAAGCCAGCAGCTTGAACATCGGGGAAAAAAACGCGTCTTTGACCGGGCCGGGGACTTTGAGCCTGAGCAGGTAGCGCAGCATCCGGCTGTCGGCGCGCAGGGGTTTTGATATGACGACTTTGCGTTTGGATTTGGCCTTTTTGCGCGCTTCGCGCAGGAAGGGCTTCCCTTCGACCGGAACGATGTTCTTGCACCGGTCAAAAGGCGGCGGTATCACGCCTTCGGCGAGATACCCGGCCGGAATAAGCAGTTCGAACAGCGGCATCGACTGCCTGAAAATCGATACCGCCGTTTCGGCGGCGCGCGGACCCGGCGCGCAGGCAAGGATGACGGAAACCAGCGGCCGAGCGGCGATCTCCTTTTTGTCGAATATCAAATCCGGCAGGTCGCTGTTCGCCGCCCGCCAGCGTGCAGCCGTCTCGGGCGTCATTTCCTCCTGCAGGGATTCGTGGATGGTTTTTACCAGGGCAAGGCAGTTCTCGTCGGCTCGCCAGAGCAGGCGGTAGAACTGGTTGACGAGCACAAAATCGCTCTTATAAACAATCTCCTGCAGATATGCCTCCCGGCCGCATGAGGCCTCGCGCCGCGCGAGCGCCGCCTCCGCCGCGGCGCGTATGGCGGACATGGAGGCGATGAAGTCGGCGGCCAGCCGCGCGTCGACGCTCTGGCTGACCGACGCGCCCTGCTCGAAACTCATGCGGCGGTATTCGTAGCAGGAACCGGCCGCGCCGGTAACAACCGGAAAGGTGTAGACATATTCCATAAAAAACGCGCCGTCCTCCGCATAGCGCAGAGGGCGGAACGATACGCCCGACTCGGCGAGCGGCCTGCGGCGGTAGCATTTGTTGCCGATCAGGAAGTTCCACAGCAGGCGTTTGTCGAAGCAGTCGATTCGGCTTTCCCCTGCGAGGGCGTCCGCGTATGGGTTAAATGCCTCCTCCACGTCGCCGAACACTTTCAGCCGGCCGACGGCCACGTCGGCGCCCGTCGCCTCGAGCGCCGCGCAGAAGGCCTCGAGCGCGCCCGGGGCGTAGCGGTCGTCCGCGTCGAGGAACACGACGAACTCGCCGGACGCGTTTTCAAGGCCCCTGTTGCGCGCGGCGGAAACGCCGGCGTTCTCGCCGTACAGGTATTTCAGCGTGATATCCGGCCTTTTTGAGCATTCGGCGGCGTAACGGCGCGCGATTGCCGCCGTATCGTCGGTGGAACCGTCGTCCGCGACGATGATTTCGATGCCGCCCGTAAAAGCCTGCCCCAGCACGCTGTCGAGCGTTTCGCCCAAAGTCCTGCCGGCGTTGTAAGCCGGGATAATGACGGAGATCCTCAAAAGCGCCTCCAAAATCAAACGCTGTTTCGGCCGAAAGCCAAACCGCGCGGCGGCCCCGAAACCTCGTGCGCGAACGGTGATTTATTTATTCCAGACGAGGACGGTCTTGCCGAAGCTGCGTTTGCTTTCGAGTTCGAAAGCGCGGTGGATATCCCTGATACTCCTGACCTCGACGACGTCGCCGACGAGGTTGACGAGATAACGCGGGATTTCGGGGTACTGGCGCATCAGTTCGACCGCCGAGACGAAATCGGCTTTGCCGCTGCGGCTCGAGCCGAATACGCGCAGCCCTTTTTCAAGAATCAGGCGGGTATTCAGCGGCACGTCCGTTTCCGACACGCCCAGCAGCGCGACGGTGCCCTCGGGTTTGATGAGGCCGATGATCTGATTGACGGCGGCGGCGCTGTCGGACCCGCCGACGCACTCGAAGGCGTGGTCGACGCGCATGCCGCCGATATCGGCGTCGACATGGTAAGCGCCGGCGGCAAAGGTGAAGTACGACAGCTTTTCTTCCACGGCGCCGAACACCCGCAGGGAGGCGTAAGGGAAAACATATTTCAGCATCAGCGCGGTGATATAGCCGAGGTTGCCGTCGCCCCAGACGCCCAGGTCATCCCTGCGCGCGTGCGAAAACTTCTCAAATCTCGCGACGGCATGCATGGCGACGCTGACGAGTTCGGTAAAAGCGGCGACGTTAAGGTCGATGTCCTCGGGCATCGGCACCAGTCGAGTGGGTTCGATAAAAATATAGTCCTGAAGGAAGCCGTCGGCGGAACTTGAGGCGAAGCGGCTGCTTTCCAGGTAATTCTCCGCGACGACGTCGTCGCTGTGCGTCGGCGCGTTGGGGACGGGAACGACGCGCGCGCCGGGGCTAAAAGCGCCCGACGGGTCGTAAACGACTTCGGCGACACACTCGTGAATCAGCGCCATGGGCAGTTTGCGGCGGATGGCCTCGTGCGAGCGTTTGCCGCCGTAATAGCGGCTGTCCGCCTTGCAGATGGACAGCCGCAGCGGGCGGACGACCGCCTTGTCCCCCTCAAGGGCGAACTCCTTGTAGGTGACGTCGATCATGCCCGGCTTCACCAGCTGGTAAACGGCGTTAATCATCGCGGGCGGCCCCCTCGAGCAGGGCGGCGGCGACCTTGAGGTCGAAGGGGTAGGTGATTTTGATGTTGAACACTTCGCCCTCGACGAGGCGGACCGGTTCGCCTTTGAGCGAGAAAACTTTGCACGCGTCGGTCAGGGTGGCCTTTTCGGCGGTGGTGAGGCTTTCGAAAACCGTTTTAAGTTTTAGGGCCAGGAAGGTCTGCGGAGTCTGCCCCTGGTACATCATGCGGCGCTCGGGGATCGCGCTGATAAAACGGTTGTCCGCGCTTTCGACGATGGTGTCGGACGCGGCGACGACGGTATCGCAGGCGCCGTACTTCCGGGCCGCCTCGATGTTTTCGGAGATGATGCGGTGCGTGACAAAGGGGCGCACCGCGTCGTGGGTCAACAGCACCGTATCGGGGGCGAGGCCGAACTGCTTTTCGACGTAGGCGATGGCGTTGGCGAGGGTATCGTT
The DNA here is from genome assembly GCA_022706685.1 of Bacillota bacterium. Classification (GTDB taxonomy): domain Bacteria; phylum Bacillota; class Clostridia; order Oscillospirales; family Acutalibacteraceae; genus UBA1447. The sequence continues at coordinate 31,705 of JAKJCA010000021.1, read as the reverse complement.
GCGCGTCGCGCCGCCGGCGATGACCGCAAGGCGGCCGTCTGCCGGCAGGCTTTTGGAGAGCATATCGAGCGTCTGCCTGATCCAGTTTTCCGGGCAAAGCACGACGATATGGTCGAGCGCCGGATGAAGATACAGTTTTTCGACCGTATGGACCAGTATCGGCTTGCTGCCGAGCATAAGGTATTGTTTGGGCGTGTCCGTACTGCCCATTCTGCTGCCGGACCCTCCGGCAAAAACCGCTCCGATGACCATGTGCCTTCCCCTTTCCGGTACTTGGGCGAACGCGTTATTTCCGGTTGATCGCTTATTCAAGCGGCCAACCGTGTTATTTCTTCTTGACCTTTTCGTCGTAAATATCGCAGACCTCGTCGGCCGTGCCCAGCGCGATAATGGTGCCCTTGTCGAGCAGGATGGCCTTGTTGCACAATCGCCGGACCTGGTCGGTATTGTGGGAAACGAACAGGACGGTGACGCCTTTTTCGAACATGCTCTTGATTTTGGCCTCGCTCTTGATTCTGAACTTGGCGTCGCCGACGGAAAGCACCTCGTCGAGAATGAGAATATCGGGCTCGACGGCCGTGGCGATGGCGAAACCCAGGCGCGCGCGCATGCCCGAGGAATAGTTCTTGACCGGAACGTTGATGAAATCCTGCAGTTCGCTGAAATCGACGATCTCGTCATATTTGCTTTCGGTGAACCTGCGTGGATAGCCCATCGTCGCGGCGTACAGAAAAATATTTTCCTTGCCCGAATAGTTCATATCGAAACCGGCGCCGAGTTCGAGCATCGGCGCGATGACGCCGCTGACTTTGATGCTGCCTTTTGTGGGTTTGAGCACGCCGGCGATGACTTTCAGCAGGGTGCTTTTCCCCGCCCCGTTGAAGCCGAGAATGCCCAGGCGTTCGCCTTTGGCGACGGTGAAGGAGATATCCCGCAGCGCCCAGAACTCCTTGAAACGCAGTTTGCGGGTGACGAACTTGATGAAATACTCCTTGATATTGTCGATCTTCTCGTTGTTGAGGTTGAACATGACGCTGACTTGATCGACGGCGATTGCGGTTTTTGCCATAACGCCTCCAGGCCGGACAAGCCGATTACAGATACAGGATGAACTTATCCTGCTTTTTATAGAACAGCGCCATACCGACCGCGACGGTCAGCAGGCTGAAACCGAGGGAATAATAAAGCCAGTTCCAATCCCACATTTCGCCGAAGAGCACGCAGCTGCGGAACATCGACACGATGGAATACAGCGGATTGGCTTTGAGCCCCAAACTCACCCAGCCTTTGAGGTCGAGCTGGTCGAGTTTGTAGATGATGGGCGTCATGTAGAACAGCAGCAGACAGAACACCTCGTAGAGGTATTCGACGTCCTTGAAGAACACCGTAAGCACAGACAGAATAAGCCCAACGCCGATACTCAGCAGCAGCAGCACCAGAATCGGCACGACGGACAGCAGGATATACGGCGTGATATGAAGCGGCGTGTCGGTGAAAATCATATAGTACGCCATCATGGCGACAAGCACGAGCAGGGAAATCAGAAAAGTGAAAAAGTTGGAGCCGACATTGGCAAGGGGGTATATATACTTGGGCACGTAGACTTTTTTGATGACGGACGCGCTGTTGGAAACCGAACGCATCGCGCGTTTGGTCGCCTGGCTGAAAAATTCGTACAGCAGGCGGCCGCAGAGCAGGTAAATGGGATAACTGACGACGCCTTCGGAACTCTTGCCGAAAACGCGGCCGAAGACGAGCACCAGCACCAGCGTCGTCAGCAGGGGCTGCAAAAAGGTCCAGAAAATGCCCAGCACCGAATCGCGGTATTGAAGTTTTACGTTCTTGCGGACGATCTCCCAGAACAAATAGCGGTATTTGATGAAGTTCTTGAAATACTTCGTCATGGCCCGTTTACCTCCACTTGCGGAAGTAGTACAGCATGGACTTGATTTGGATGAGCATGAGTTTCGGGTCTTTTTTGCTGTCCCTGCCCCAGACGTGGTAGACCGTCGCGTAGGGGCAGAAAACGGCGCGCGCGCGCTGTCTGACGGTTCTGGTCAGGTCGCAGTCTTCAAAATACATAAAATAGTGTTCGTCAAAGCCGCCCGCCTCCAGGAACAGCTGCGTGCGCAGCATCATGAAGCAGCCCGTGGCGTTCTCGATGTCGAAGGGTTTGGACCCGTCCTCGTCGAGCATGGCGTATTCGCGCAGGATTTTGCCCGGTTCGCCGTGGCCGCGCAGGCGGCTGGCGGCAAGGTAGCGCAGCGTAGGGTTGCGCTTGCCCAGGATTTGAGGACGGCCGTCCGGAAAACAGATTTTCGGCGAGGCGAGGCCGATATCCCCGTTGGCGTCGAGGAAGGCCGCTAGAATCGACACGACGTCTTCTTTAATATCGATATCGGGGTTGATGATGGCGTGGTAATCGGCGTCGAGTCTCCCGAGTACGGTGTTGTGCCCCGCGCCGAAGCCCCTGTTCTCCCCCGTTTCGATAAGTTCGACGGCAGGGAACTTCTCCCTGACCAGTTCGGGCGTTCCGTCGGTCGAGGAATTGTCGACGACGAAAAGTTTGAAATCGACGCCCCGGGTATAAGTCAGCAGCGATTCGAGGGTCTTTTCGATGGAGCGGATGTTGTTATGCGTCACGACGCAGCCGGTTACCCTGGTTGTTTTCATACGTTGCTCCGTTTTCTGTCCGCGGCGAAGCGGGAGGCCGACAGGTAAAGCATCCTGGCGCGCCAGGCGGTTTTTTGGAATAACCCGGTTGAACGCCCGGTCACGGTGCCCGGATGGCGGCGGTACAGCAGCAGCGGCTCGCGGAGGAAAACGACCGCCCCTTTGTCAAGCGAGGCCAGCAGGCCGATCCACCAGTCGTGCATCGGGAGTTTCTCGGGGAAGGGCAGAAAACGGTCTTTGTAAGAGGCCGTGAACGCCATACAGCAGCCGACGAAACTGTTTTTAACAAGGTTGCGCCAGAAGCCCGGGCGGCTGCCGCGCTGGGCGAAAAACGATTCCGCCGTCACTTGAAGGCCGGCGTCGGTCACCTTCGCGTCATGCAGCACGACCCTGGCGCCGTTCTCGACGGCTTTGACGACGGCCTCGACCTTGCCCGGCAGCCAGACGTCGTCCTGGTCGCATAGAAATATCAGGTCGCCCGTACAGGCGCCGAGGGCGTTTTCGACATTTTTGACGACTCCTTTGCCGGGGCCCTGCAGGCAGATAATCCTGCCGTCGCCCATCGACCGCGCCGCCGCGAGACAGCCGCCCGCCGCGTCGTCGTCGGAAACGACGACCTCGTCGCCGGGGCCCAGCTGGCACAAAACGCTCGCGAGCTGTTGAGTGATATAGGGTTCGCCGCGGCAGGCGGCGAGAGCGACCGATATCTTCATAGGCCCGCTTTACAGCCTTTTCATCGTCGGGAAGAGCAGCACGTCGCGTATCGAGGAACTGTCGGTCAACAGCATCACCAGGCGGTCGATGCCGATGCCGATGCCGCCCGTGGGGGGCATGCCGACCTCGAGCGCGGTGAGGAAATCTTCGTCGGTGTGGTTGGCTTCCTCGTCGCCTGCGGCGATAAGGGCTTCCTGCGCCTCGAAACGCCCGCGCTGGTCAACCGGATCGTTGAGTTCGGAGAAGGCGTTGGCCATTTCCCTGCCGGTGATGAACAGCTCGAAACGCTCGACGAAGTCGGGGTTGGACGCCTTGCGTTTGGCAAGGGGGGAAATCTCGACCGGATAGTCGAGGATAAAAACGGGCTGGATGAGGTTCTCCTCGACAAAATGTTCGAAAAAGAGGTTGAGCAGTTCGCCTTTGCGGTGGCGCGGTTCAAACTCGACCCCGCGTTCGCGCGCGGCTTCGCGCGCGCCTTCCAGGTCCAGGGCGTCAAAGTCTATGCCCGTATATTTTTTCACGGCGTCTACCATCGTCAGGCGTTCGAAGGGGCCGCAAAGGTTGATCTGCGTGCCTTCATAGGTAATCGTTTTGGTGCCCAGAACGCGCTGTGCGACGGTGACGATAAGGTCTTCCGCCAGTTCCATCATTCCGTAATAGTCGGTATAAGCCTGGTAGAGTTCCAGCAGCGTAAACTCCGGGTTGTGCCGCACCGAAAGCCCCTCGTTGCGGAAAACCCTGCCGATTTCGTACACGCGCTCCAGCCCGCCGACGATCAGGCGCTTATGGTACAGTTCGATGGAAATACGCAGGTAGAGGTCCTCGTCGAGCGAGTTGTGGTGCGTGGTGAACGGCCGCGCGGCGGCGCCGCCCGCGTTGGGGACGAGCATGGGCGTTTCGACCTCGATGAAACCCTGGCGGTCGAGGCGGTCGCGGATCTCCCTGATAATGGCCGAGCGCTTGATAAAGGTGTCGCGCACCTCCGGGTTGACGATGAGGTCGACATAGCGGCGGCGGTAACGGATGTCGGTGTCCTTGAGGCCGTGATACTTTTCGGGCAGGGGCAGCAGCGATTTGGCCAGGAGCCTGAGGTTTTTGGCATGAACGGAAATCTCGCCGCGGCGGGTGCGGAAGACGAAGCCGCCGACTTCAATCAGGTCGCCGATGTCCCATTTCTTGAAATCGGCGAACAACTCCTCCCCGACGTCGTCGACGCGCACGTAGACCTGAATGCGGCCCGTGCGGTCAAGGATGTCGATGAAATTGGCTTTGCCCATATCGCGTCGGGACATCATTCTGCCGCATAGGGAAACGTCGCTGTTTTCGAGGGTGTCGAAATCACGGACAACATCGGCGGCCCAGGCCGTCTGCACGGCGGTGGTGACGGCGAAAGGGTCATGCCCGGCGGCCTTGAGGGCGCCGAGTTTCTCCAGCCGGATCTGCCTGAGTTCGTTTTCGTCCTCCGCGGCCGCGCCTTCCGCGCCGGGCAGGGCGCCGGTGACAGTATCGTCGCTCATAGTGTTCGCTCCATCTCTCGTTTTGCGGATAACAGAAAGAAAGGCGACGGACTGTGCCCATCGCCCGTTGTTTACTTGGATATTTTCATGATCTTGAACTCGAGTATGTCGCCGCTGGGCACCTCGACTTTGACCGTCTCCCCCGCCTTATGGCCGATAAGCGCTTTGCCCAGGGGCGAGAGGTCGGAGATGATGTTATTGTCGGGGTCGGCCTGCGTCTTGCCGAGGATGGTGTACTCCTCGGTCTCTTTCGTTTTGACGTTTTTGATTTTGACTTTGGCGCCCGGCTGGACGATTTCGGTGCCGATGCCCTCGGTGTCGATGATTCTGGCGTTGGCCAGGTCCTGTTCGATCTGGGCGATTTCCGCCTCCATCATCGCCTGCTCGTTCATCGCCTCGTTATATTCGGCGTTTTCGCTCAGGTCGCCGAAGGTGCGGGCTTCCTTAATTTTTTCGGCAATCTCATTTCGGCCGATCGTGTTGAGTTCGTCGAGCCTTTTTTCGAGTTTCAGATATTCCTCGCGCGTCATGACGATTTCCTGCATGCTGAATAAACCTCAACTTTCTGATGATCAATAAGCAAGAAATGCAAGCCGTCGCACACTGACCACGGCTGACATCCCGTTCGTCCTTTTATAATAACAGACCGAATGCAAGCGGCGCAAAACGGCATCTCGATTCGGTAAACACCATTATAGGTATATCAATAAAATATGTCAAGCAAAAGATTCCGGCGTCAGGGGCGCCGGCTGCTCGAAAATGCGGGCAATATCGGTTTCGCCGAGTTCCCTGTATTCTCCCGGCGCCAGGCCTTCGTCAAGCGCGAGGCCCCCGACAGCGGTGCGTTTCAGGCCGGCCACCGCGTTGCCCGCGGCGGCGAACATGCGCTTGATCTGGTGGTACTTGCCCTCGCGGATTCTCACGAGCACAACATTTGGCTTCGGGGTACGGACCGCGACCGCCGGCAGGCACCGCTGACCGTCGGCGAGCGTGATGGAGTTTTGCACGGCGTCGAGCTGAGCGGCGTCCGGCGCGGCGGCAAGAAGGACTTCATACGTTTTCCATACGTGCTTTTTCGGGGAAATAACGCGGTGCGCCAGTTCTCCGTCGTCGGTCAGCAGCAGCAGGCCCGTGGCGTCTTTATCCAGCCGGCCGGCCGGAAAAAGCCCGCGGCGTGCATACTCGGGCGGCAGGAGGTCGACGACGGTCTTTGCCCGCGCGTCGCGCGAGGCGCTGAGCACCCCGGCGGGCTTATGGAGCATCAGGGTCACGTGCTGCTTCGCGTTTAGCTCCCGCGCGCCGCAGGCGAGCGCCGCTGCCTGTGCGTCCAGCCGCAGGGAGGGGTTGCGCAAGGCGGCGCCGGCCAGCGTGACCGCGCCGCTCCTGACGAGTTTGCCTGCCTCCGATCTGGAAACACCCATCGACGAGGCGACTATTTTATCGAGACGTTCTTTTTTCATGGTACGGGGTTTACTTTTTCAGGCGGATTCTGCGCAGGCTCCAGGCCCGGATAGGTTCCGGGGAAACGCGCACATGCGGGCAGCTGCCGTCGGGTACAAAATCGACCAGGCCTTCGTCCGCGCGCGCCGCCCACAACGCGGCGTTGAGGATAATGGAACGGATGTTTTCGTCGCGGTAAATCGGGAAAGACTCGTGCCCGGGCTGGAAGTAGAAAATCCTGCCCTTGCCGCGCTCGAAAGCGCAGCCGCTGCGGAAAACCTCGCCGCCGGTAAACCAGCCGGTAAAGACGACGTCGTCGGGTTTCGGGATATCAAAATATTCGCCGTACATCTCCTCGCGGTCGAGGCGGAAACCGTTGGTGATTCCGCGCGCGACGGGGTGGTAAGGGTTGGTAATCCAGATACGCTCGCATTCGCCGGGCGCTTCGCGCCAGCTGAGCGAACAGGTGGTGCCCATCAGCGAGCGGAAAGGCTTTGAAAAGTGCGCGGAATGCAGGAATACGGCGCCCATCCCCTCGCGGACACGCGCGCAGATGCGTTCGCTCAGTTCGTCACTGACCTTCTCGTGCTTGGAGTGGCCCCACCAGAACAGGACGTCCGTGTGTTCGAGCCGTTCGCCCGGAAAGCCCTGCGCCTCGTCGCCGAGCAGGGCGCAGTCGACGTTGAACCGGGCTTTGTCTTGAAAAATCGAGGCGAGGGCGGCGTTCATGCCTTCGGGGTAAGCGCGGCCTTTGTGGCCGGATTCGTTCCAAATCGTGATGTTGATCATGGTGCTGCCTCCCAAACGCGGCACAACCGCCAGCGTTCTTTCCTGCTGCATTGTACCACCTGGCAGCGGCGGCGGTCAATGCGGCAGACAAAGGAAAAGCCGCCCGTCTCTCAGGCGGGCGGCGGAGGAACGCGTGCGCTTTACAGGTGCGCGAAGTATTTGATGGTTTTGACCATCTGCGTGGTGTACGAGTTTTCGTTGTCATACCAGGCGACGACTTTGACGAGGGTTTTGCCGCCGTCGAGAGCGGTCGCTTTGGTCTGTGTGGCGTCAAACAGGGAACCGGCGGTCATGCCGATGACGTCGGTGGAAACGATCTCGTCCTCGGTGTAGCCGTAGGAATCGGAGGAGGCGGCTTTCATCGCGGCATTGATATCGGTTTTGGTCACGGTGCCGTTGACAATGGCGACGAGTTCGGTCACGGAGCCGGCCGGTACGGGAACACGCTGGGCGGAGCCGTCGAGTTTGCCGTCGAGTTCCGGAATGACCAGGCCGATGGCTTTCGCAGCGCCGGTGGAGTTGGGAACGATATTGATGGCGGCAGCGCGGGCGCGCCTGAGGTCGCCCTTCCTGTGCGGGCCGTCGAGGACCATCTGGTCGCCGGTATAGGCGTGGATGGTGGTCATGAAACCTTTTTCGATGGGCACGAAGTTGTTGAGCGCGTAGGCCATGGGCGCCAGGCAGTTGGTGGTGCAGGACGCGGCGGAGATGATGGTGTCCTCCGCTTTGAGCGTCTTTTCGTTGACGCCGAAAACGATGGTCGGCAGGTCGTTGCCCGCGGGGGCGGAAATGATGACCTTTTTGGCGCCGGCGCGGATGTGCGCCATGGACTTCTCTTTGCTGGCGAAGAAACCGGTGCACTCGAGCACGACGTCGACGCCGAGTTCGGCCCAGGGAAGGTCCTCGGGGTTCTTTTGGGCATAGATGATGATCTCTTCGCCGTCGACGACGATGGAGTTCTCTTTCGCGACGACGGTGGCGCCTTTCGCGTAGCGGCCCTGCGTGGAATCGTATTTGAGAAGGTGCGCGAGCATTTTCGCGTCGGTGAGGTCGTTGATGGCGACGATGTCGTAATCGGGATCGCCGAACATCTGCCGGAACGCAAGGCGTCCGATGCGCCCGAAGCCGTTGATGCCTACTTTGACTGCCATGAGAATGCCTCCTTTAAAATATTGAGAGTGAAAGGGTGTTCCACTGCTGTTATTCTATCCGATTTGCCTAAAATAATCAATGTTTTTTGGTGATTATCAACAATATTCGGCCATTTTCGGACGATTATACAAAATCTCGCCGGCGGACGGTGAAATTGGTATATTTTGCCCATAACGAGCCGTGCTATTTATGGTACTTGCCGCCGGCGGCAATGCTGAAAGCCCTGTAGAGCTGTTCGAGCAGCATCACGCGCGCCAGCCGGTGCGGAAAAGTCATCGGCCCCATGGAAAGGCGCAGCGCGGCGTCCGATTTCAACCGTTCAGCCAAGCCGTTGGAGCCGCCGATGACAAAAGTGAAATGGCCGTGTCCCCGCGCGATGTTGCCTGCCAGCCAGTCCGAGAACTGTCCGGAAGACAAAGCCTCCCCCTCGGAACATAAAACGGCGCACACGGTGGCTGCAGGTATCTTTTTGGCAATGCCTTGCGCCTCGCGCAGGAGTGCAGCTTCGATTTCACGCGGCGAGGGGTTTTCGCCCAGCGGGGCGGGCGCAACCTCCGCGGTTTCAAGCGCGCAAAAGCCGCCGAGCATCTTTTCATACTCCGCGGCCGCCTGTTTGAAGTAAGTTTCTTTCAGCTTGCCGACACAAACGATGCGCACGCCGACCACAGGTCCCACCCTTTCAGAAAACCGTCGCGGGGACGCCCGCGGGCATGGCGACGCTCAGGGTGTAATCGATGCCCTCGACGGCGCCCATGGCCGTGAATACACAGCGCGTGGTTTCGAGCGCGAGGCCGGGCATGTTGTTTTCCCGGCTCAGATGCCCGAGGACAAAGCGCGTGGTGCCGCTCTCCAGCAGGCGGCCCGCTTCGGCGGAGCACATGTCGTTGGAAAGGTGGCCTTTGTCGGAAAGAATCCTGCGCTTGAGCGGGTAGGGATAGGGGCCGTTGCGCAGCATGCCGACGTCGTGGTTGGATTCCAGCAGCACCAAATCGCAGCCCGACAGCGCGGCGCTCATGGTTTCGGTGACGACGCCCGTGTCGGTCGCGACGGCGATGCGCCTGTCGTCGGGCGTAACGACAATATAGCCGACGCTCTGCACCGAGTCGTGCGAGGTCTCGAAGACCGACACGTGCATCCCGCAGATGTCGACGCCCGCCGCGTTGACGGGATAAGCCTCGATGCCGCGGGAGAGGTAACCCTGGCCGCGCAGCGCCTCAATCGTGCCGGGTGAGGAATAGACGCTCAGCCCCGCGCCGCCGGCGAGCACCGGCAGGCCGCGGATATGGTCGATATGCTCGTGCGTGACGAAAACAGCGCCGATGCTCGAAAGCTCGACGCCGATATCCGCCAGGGCCGTTTTAATCCTTTTGGCGCTGACCCCCGTGTCGATCAGGATACCGCCCGAGGCCGTGCCGATATAAACACAGTTGCCTTCGCTGGAGGAAAAAAGGGGACAAAACCGCGCCATACTCTCTCCGTCACCCCGCCGAAGCCGCCCGGGCCGGTTCGGGGCTTACCCTTTTGATTCGTGCGCCAAGTTTTCTGAACTTTTCGACGACATCCTCGTAACCGCGGTCGATGTGGTCGACTTTCTCCACGCGGGTCACGCCCTGCGCGACGAGGCCGGCAATAATCATCGCCGCGCCCGCGCGCAAATCGTCCGCGTGGATGGTGGCGCTGCGTAAAGCGTCGACCCCTTCGATCGAGGCAAACTGGCCGTTGACGCTGATGTCCGCGCCCATGAGCAGCAGCTGGCCGACGTATTTAAAGCGGTTGTCCCACACGCCCTCGGTGACGGAACTGTTGCCGGATGCGATGCTCAGCAGCACGGTCATCTGCGGCTGCAGGTCGGTCGGGAAACCGGGGTGCGGACCGGTTTTGATATGGCTGCCGGCGAAAGGATTCGGCGCGCTGACCTTGCACCAGTCGCCGCCGTCCTCCACCTGGACGCCGCACTCTTTGAGCTTTGCGGTGAGGGATTCCAAATGCTTGGAAATGATGTTTTTGACCTTGACGTCGCCATGTGTCGCGGCGGCGGCGATCATATAGGTGCCGGCTTCGATCTGGTCGGGAATAATGGTGTAATCGCAGCCGCGCATGGGTTTGTTGCCGCGGATTTTGATGGTGTCGGTGCCCGCGCCCCAGATATCGGCGCCCATCATGTTGAGGAAGTTCGCCAGGTCAACGACATGCGGCTCTTTGGCGGCATTTTCGATAACCGTAAGGCCTTCCGCCTTTACAGCGGCGAGCATGACGTTGATGGTGGCGCCGACCGACACTTTGTCGAAATAGACCTGGCTGCCGATGAGTTTATCCGCCGTGATTTCAATGATGGCGTTCTGCTCGTAGGACACCTCGGCGCCCAGCAGTTCGAAGCCCTTCAAATGCTGGTCGATGGGCCGTATGCCGAAGTCGCAGCCGCCGGGCGACGCGACTTTGGCCGAGCCGAAACGGCCCAGCATCGCGCCGATTAAATAATACGAAGCCCTCAGCAGCTTCGTCATTTCCTGCGGAACGGTCTGGGAACGCAGATGCGTGGTGTCGATTTGATATTTATGCGGATTGAGGGATTTGACTTCGGCCCCGAGGTATTGCAGAATTTCGAGCATGATCTGGACATCGCTGATTTGAGGGACGTTCTCGATAACGCAGACGCCCTGCGCAAGGATGGTTGCCGGAAGAATCGCAACCGCGGCGTTTTTAGCGCCGCTGATGGTCACAGAGCCTCTGAGTGGCTTGCCGCCCTGGATAACAAAAATATCGCCGCTGTGCAAGCGCCCGCTCCCTTTCTATATGTATTCTGTTTTCACAGAACATAATTTTTCTAATAGATTATATCACCGAAAACGGCTTTTGAAAAGTATCAGCGAAAGTTTTTGACTAAGGAGCGGTCCGCCGGCTTTCCGCATCGGGCGCCGCAATGCCGCGTTCGAGCAGAAAATCCGCCATATCGGCCGGCAGCGGGGCGTGCACGCGCAAGGGTTCGCCCGTAACCGGATGCGTGAAAACCGCCTGTTCGCAGTGCAGCATCTGTCGGCCCAGCTGCGCAAAAGCATCGCCGTACATCGTGTCGCCCGCCAGCGGCATGCCGAGGTGGGCAAAGTGCACCCTGATCTGGTGCGTCCTGCCCGTTTCGAGCGTAACGCGCAGCAGCGTCACCCCTCCCCCGCCGCCGAGCGCCTCCCAGCGCGTGACGGCCTTTTCGCCGCCGGGCGCGCAGGCGCGTTTGGTCTTCATCGGGTCGGGGCGGATAATCGGTTCGTCGATGACGCCGGAACCCTCCAGCCGCCCGCAGGCGGCGGCAAGGTAGCTTTTTTGCACGCCGCCCGTCAGGCGTGCGGCGGCGAAACGGTTCAAGGCGCAAACCAGCGCGCCGGACGTGCCTTTGTCCAGCCGGCCGATGCAGCGGAAAGACGCGCTTTTGCCCTGCTGCGACAAATGCCAGGAAACGGCATTGGCAAGGGTATTACCCAGATGGTTGTGCGACGGGTGGACGGCGATGTCGGGGCTTTTATTGACGACCAGGACGTCCTCGTCCTCATAGAGCACGTCGAGTGCGGCTTCGAAGGGTTCCGGGCAGACGGCGTCGTCGGGAATGGTGACGGCCAGCGTATCCCCCGCCCGGACGGTATCGACGGTTCTGATATGGCTGCCGTTAAGGGTAATGGCTCCATCTGTTCTTTTAAGGCTGTTGACAAGGCGCGAAGAAAGCCGCGCTTCGCCCCTGAGGACATGCACGACTTTCTTGTTGTCATATTCGGCGGGTACTTTGAAAGTCAGAACCCGCGGCATTTAAGCCCGCTCCCGCTGCTGTCTGATCTTTTCTTTCCAGCACTTGTGGCACATCGCTTCGTAGCTTTCGTTGCCGCCGATAAAAACCTGCTCGCCGGTGACGGTGATGTTGCCGTCGGGACCCCGTCTGGCGTTGACGATGGCTTTTCTGCCGCAGGCGCAGATGGTCTTGATTTCGGTTATCGAATCAGCCAGCTCGAACAGCCGGATGCTGCCGGGGAAGCCCACGGTCCTGAAATCGGTGCGCAGGCCGAAACACAGCACGGGGATGTCGAGTTCGTCGACAATTCGCCGCAGCGCGTCGATTTGAGCGGGGGTGAAAAACTGCGCTTCGTCGGCGATGATGACATCGGCAAAGCCGCCGCACGACCCCATAAACTTATCGAACAGATCGTCGTCGGGCAATATGACGTCCGCCTCGGCGCGCAGGCCAACGCGGGAGGTGATGGCGCGCGCGTCCCCGCGGTTGTCGACGGCCGGCTTGATGAGCCAGACACGGCGGTCCTTTTCTTCATAATTGAACATGGTCATCAGCGCCTGCGCGGATTTGGAAGAACCCATGGCGCCGTATTTGTAATAAAGTTTCGCCATTGAACCGCCCCCGTCGCCCGCGAAAGCGGCCGACTTACAGCCGCACCGTCCAGCCGAAGGTGTCGGGCAGTTTGCCCCACTGGATGCCCGTGAGCGTATCGTACAGTTTCTGCGAAACGGGGCCGATTTCCCCGTTATTGATAATCATCTGCCTGCCGCCCCACTTCAATTCGCCGATGGGCGAAATGACCGCGGCCGTGCCGGAACCGAAAGCCTCCTGTAAAATACCTTTATCGGCGGCCTCGGCCACCTCTTCGATGGAAATGCGCCGTTCGCTGACCGGCATGCCCCAGGAACGCAGAATCTCGAGGCAGGAAAGGCGCGTGATGCCGCCGAGGATGCTGCCCTGCAGCGCTGGAGTGACCACTTCGCCGCCGATGACAAAGAACACGTTCATCGTGCCGACTTCCTCGATATATTTGCGCTCGACGCCGTCAAGCCACAGGACCTGCGTGTAGCCCGCCGCGGCGGCTTCGTCCTGCGCCTTGAGCGACGAGGCGTAGTTGCCGCCGGTTTTGGTGAAGCCCATGCCGCCTTTGACCGCGCGGACATAGTTCTCTTCCACAAAAATCTTGACGGGATTGAGCCCTTCGGGGTAATAGGCGCCGACCGGCGAAAGGATGATGCAGAAGATCAGGTGTTTGGCCGGATGCACGCCGACGTGCGGGTCTACCGCGAAAATGAAGGGCCGGATATACAACGACGCGCCTTCGGCCGAGGGCACCCAGTCGGCCTCGGTCCGTACGAGTTCTTTGATGGCCTCGACGGCGAATTCCTCGTCGATTTCCGGGATGCACAGGCGGCGGTTGGACAGATTGAGCCGCTCCATATTCTTTTCGGGCCGGAACAGCTGGATGCGGCCGGACTCGGTGCGGTAGGCCTTGAGGCCCTCGAAAACCTCCTGCGCGTAATGCAGGCACATGGCGGAGGGCTCCAGGGAAATCGGGCCGTAAGGGATGATTCTCGGGTTGTGCCAGCCCTCTCCCTCGTCATAGTTCATCATGAACATATGGTCGGTGTAATAGTTGCCGAAACCGAGTTTGGTCTCGTCCGCCGGCTTCGGGCGGGGCGTCTTCGTGCGTTCGAACGCAATCTCTTTCATAGCTCAACATCTCCGTATCTGAATTACCAACTATTATAACACCCGGCGGTTCAAATGCAAGGGCGGCCGCGCAGGAAGGTTGCCAACGGATATATAAAATAGTATAATAACAGTGCAATACCAGGCGCATTTTCGCGCGCTTGCAGGGTGAACTTGATGAAACATTTCCGGCGTATCCTTACTTGTATCATCGCGGCGGCCATCGTGTTCGGGGGCGCGGCGGGCATTTTCGGCCCGGGCGGTTCCGGCCGGAGGGCTTCCGCGGCGCCGGGCATCGTCGCTTTCGACACCGGCGACCGCAGGGTCAGCGAACTCAAACAGACCGTCACGGGCAGCATCGACGCCTCATTCGGGGCGACCCGCGCGTTCTACCGCGTTTACAGCACGGCGGACCGCGGCGGCATTTCCCTGGAGGGCGAGGCAAGCCTTAAAAACGGGAAATTCTCTATCGAAGGGCTGAAACTCAAGCCCGACGACAATACCGTCGTTGTCACGGCGGTCAACGCGCGCGGCGAAAAAGCGACGCAAAAGGTTACCTATACCTATGACAGCGCCTCCATCAAGCAGGTCAAAGCCAGGCACTTGAAAAAAGCCGGGGACAGCGGGCTGATGTACGCGGCCGACAATCTGCTGGTTTATTTTGAACCGGGTGTCAGCGATGAGCGCCGGCTTGAAATCATTGATGGTTTCGGCGGCAGGAAAGCAGGATATATCAACGCCGTCAACATGTGGCAGGTGGAACTGCCCGTTTCCTCCCTCGAACGGCTGCAAGCGCTGGCCGACGAACTGACCGCCCTGCCCGACGTGTTTTACGCCAGCGTCAACTATGCGAAAAGCGCCAAAAGCGCGCTGATTTATCCGAACGACCCGTGGTATTCCACCACGCCCGGCTATACCTGGAACGAATACTACCCGGAGGGGAACAACTGGAGCGCCGAGGCTATCCAGGCCCCGAGCGCCTGGGGCTACCAGTACTTTTTCAGCCAGGTAAAAGCAGGCGTCGTTGACGACGGCGTCCAGGTCAGTCACCCCGACCTTGCGGGCAAAGTCTTCTTCCCGAGCACTTACTGGGAAGGGCACAATAACAGCTCGGCCTGGCACGGCACCCATGTCAACGGCATCATTGGAGCCGTCCCCAACAACAACATCGGCGTCACCGGCATCCCGTGGGACGTCAAAATGTACAACTGCAACTGGAACTTCGGCATTGATACCGACGCGAATATCTACGCGGGGCTGACCGACACCGTCCTCGTGGGCGCGAAAGTCGTCAACTTTTCCCTGGGCTCGGCCATCGACCTCGAGGAGTACGGCGCCAACCCCGAAACAAATACTTACGTTAGAAGTTACGCCAGGAACTGCGAAGCGGTGATGACGCCGCTGCTGAACCAGGGTTTTGATTTCATCGTCGTGCAGTCGGCGGGCAACGGCACGAAGGCGGGATATTCGAAAGACGCCATATTCAACGGCTATTTCTGTTCGGTGACCTATACCAACCTGTTGGGCACGACGGAGATGGTCAACAAAATCAACGCCCGCATCATCATCGTCGGCGCGGCCGAGCGCGTTTCTGCCCTGAGTTTTATGCAAGCTGAATGGTCAAACGCCGGCTCGCAGGTCGATATCTGCGCGCCGGGAGTCAATGTTTACAGCACTTACACGGGCAGTTCCTATAATTACTTATCGGGCACTTCCATGGCGGCGCCCGAGGTGACGGGCATCGCCGCCCTCGCCTGGTCGGTCAACCCCAACTTCACCGGCGCGCAGGTACGCGGTTTTGTGGTCAATATCGACCCGGCCATCGCCTACACGGTAGCAGACAATACGAGCATCTACCATCCTTTGGTGAGTACCTATAAGATGGCCAACGCAAAAATGGCCGTCGAAGCGGCCATCAACGCCTGCGACCCGGATTACAGCGGCGTCAACGCCGCCGTCGCGATGGCCAACTCAAAAAACGAGCAGCTGTACACCCCGCAAAGCTGGGCGGCGCTGCAAAGCGCGGTCAACGCGGTCAATTACTCCCTGGGATATATCAACCAACCTCAAATCGACGCAATGGAAACGGCCATCCTCAACGCCATCAACGCGCTGATACTCAAAACGGTCAGCTACACCGTGGAGTACCGGCTCGAATCCGTATCGGGACAAAAGATCGCGGCGGACAAAACCGGCAGCGGGCAGGTTACCACAACGGTGACCGAAAACGCCAAGGCGGTCACAGGCTATACGCCGCTGCAAAACACGAAAAGCCTCGAGCTGGCGCTCAGCGGCAACGTAATCGTTTTCATCTATATCAACCGCCCGACTTATGTTTTATCGGTGGGCGCGTTTAAAAATATCGGAGGGCAGACGGCTGCCGTCACCAGCGCGCGCGCGGGCGATACGGTCACGGTGCGGGTGACGCCCTCGACCAACTTTTACTGCGGTTCAAGCAAGTTCGTGGTGATGTACGACATGAACTTCTACACGCTCGTCGGGTCAGGCACCTCCGCTTTCACCGTCAACGCGCAAAACCCGTATATCGCCAACACCAATCCGGCGCTCGGCGGGGTCACGACGAGCCCCGTCAACCAGTGGCCGGCGACATTTGTCAACGGCGAAAGTTCCGTCTACAAATATGTGATCGTTTCTTTCACCGCTTCGACGGCCAACTTCCCGACGGTGATGACCGGCGAGCAGTGGCTGTTCAGTTTCAATCTGCAGGTCAATGCCGGCGCGTCCGGTTCGGGCAGGATTTTCATGGACGAGCGCTGGACAAGGACTACGGCGAACCCGACCGGACTGCAGTATTTCTTCTGGTGCGCCGACGCCGCCACGCCATGCTCGAGCGGCGTGAGCGTGATGGATTACGCAGGCGTCCTCTCGGCGGCGGACATCAGCCTGACACTGGATACCAAACGGACCGTGACCTTTGACCTCAACGGCGGTACGGGAACCGCACCCGCGGCGCAGAACCTGGAAATCGGCTCGCAGGTCAATCTGCCCGTCGGCAGCGGTTTCACGCGGGAATACTACACCTTCCTCGGCTGGGCGGCCGACAGCAGCGCGACCGCGGCGTTGACCGGTTATACCGTAACCGCCGCAGACGCGACGCTTTACGCGGTCTGGCAGCGCATCATGCCTTCGATGCGGCCGGCCGACGGCAGCCCGCTTGTCATGGACGCCGGCAGGGGCTTCCTCTACGGTTTCTTTGAAATGCTCAGCGTCAGCAGCCTTGCCAACGATTTTATCAGCGTTACCGGCGACGCCACCGTCCGCATCACGAGCCCCGGCGGGAACCTGGCCGCCACGGGGGCGCGCGTGGAGCTCGTCGACAACGTCACCGGGCTGACAGTACAGTCTTACGACGCGGTCCTCTACGGCGATACCGATAAAAACGGCCGAATCGACGGAGCCGACTCCGTTACGGTGCTGATGCTCGCCCAGGGCATGCTCAGCCAGTCGGCTGCCGGCGCGGCAGTCTGCGAGGCGGCCGACGTCAATTTTGACGGCGTCATCGACGCCATCGATGCAGAAATCCTGCAGCAGGCCGGACTCTTGCAGACAGAAATCAGCCAATATCCGACCTAAACCCGCAGAGACGCCTCCGAGGTGACGGCCGGGAATCCCCGGGTCCAAAATTGACAACGGGGATTTTTGCTGTTATGATGGCAAACAACCAGTAGAAACAGGCGGATGTGCATAACATGATCAATACCGATGAGCTGTGCATGAACTGCATGAAGGAAATCGGCAAGTTGAAGCGGTGCCCGCACTGCGGTTTCCATGCCGATTCGCCTCAGACAGCTCCTTATCTGCCGCTGCGTTCGGTGGTCGGCAACCGATACCTGATCGGCCGCCTTGTCGATTTTAACGGCGAAGGCGCGACCTATCACGGCTGGGACCTCGCCAACAGGACACCGGTGAGCGTGCGCGAGTTCCTGCCAGACGCCATCGCGACCCGCGACCCCGGCTCCCCCCGTCTGAGAATCCTTGCCGGCTGCGACCTGACTTTCAGCGAATGCTGCCAGAGTTTTCTGGAACTGTGGCGTAAACTCGCGCGCCTGCGCGGCCTTTCGGCGCTCATCAGCGTCATCGACATCGTCGAGGACCACGCGACCGCTTACGCCGTTTCCGAACGGTTTGACGGCATGAGCCTGCGCGAGTATCTGCTCAACGGCAAGACCGGCTTCATCGCCTGGGAAAAGGCGCGGCAGCTGTTGATGCCCGTGCTCTCCACGCTCGGGACGCTGCATTCGTCGGGCATCATCCACCGGGGCATCTCCCCGACGACGCTGTTCGTCGGCAGCGACGGCAAGGTGCGCATCTCCGGTTTCTGCATCTGGCAGGCGCGTACCGCCAAGGGCGACCTCAACGCGCAGCTTTTTCCCGGTTATGCCGCCATCGAGCAGTACGAACGCGACGCACAGCAAGGACCCTGGACGGACATTTACGCTTTCGCCGCGGTCCTCTACCGGACACTGATCGGCACGGATCCCATTGAGGCGCCGATTCGCGCAGTCAACGATAAATTGATGGTGCCGGCAAAGTTTGCCGAGCAGCTTCCCGCCTACGTCATCAACGCGCTCATCAACGCCCTGCAGATTATGCCGGGCGACCGCACGCGCAGCGTCGAACAGCTCAGGGCTGAACTTTCCGCTTCGCCCAACGCCGCGGCCGCCGCCGCCGAAGGATACGCGGGTCAGGGCACTCCGCCTGCCCCGGCGCCGGCTCGCGCCGAGCCGCCGCCGGACCCTCACGCAAGAAAGCGCGCGCTGTCGGCAGGTTTTACCGCCGCGATCATCAGCCTGGGCGCGGGCTTGGCGATATTCCTGATTTTCGCCTTTGCCACGGGCATTTTCGGCGGCTCGAAGACCGAAACGACGACCGTGCAGGTCACCTCGGAATCCACGCAGTTTGAAGTCCCGGATTTTAAGGGCATGAGTTACCTCGACATCACCTCCAACCCTGTTTGGACCGAGAAATTCACCTTTGAAAAGGTCGACGAATACAGCGACACGGTACTGATGGGCTACATCATCGACCAGACCGTACCCGCGGGCACGATGCTGGAAAAAGGTTCCCAGATCGCCCTGAAGGTCAGCAAGGGCAAAGAGATGATCGAGTTGCCCGACGTCAGGGGACTCGAATTCACCGCGGCCAAGGCGCAACTGGAAGCGCTGGGCTTCAAAGTGGTGAAAGTCGACCGGGAAAACGACGGCCTGCAGGTGGAAAACACCGTCTATGCCGCGAGCCTCGCTTTCGGCGTGCAGTACGAAAAAGGCACGTCGGTGTCGCTGCAGGTATGGACCGCGCTCGTTACGACCACAGCCGGGGAGACGACGGCGCCTTAAAATCACACAAGACCAACCGCCCCGTTCCTTGCTGAACGGGGCGGTTTTGTTATAAGCATATCGCTCAATTTTCCGCCGGAATCCGCCGCACCTCGACGCCTTTGGAGGCGAGATACTCTTTGAGTTCGCCGATGCCGATTTCATTGAAATGGAACAGCGAAGCGGCCAGCACCGCGTCCGCCTTCCCGGCGGTGAGCGCGTCGTAAAAATGCTCAAGCCTGCCCGCGCCGCCCGAAGCGATGACGGGGATGCCGACGTTTTCGGAAACGGCGCGCGTCAGTTCGAGGTCGTAGCCGTTTTTCTGCCCGTCGCAGTCCATGCTCGTCAGCAGGATTTCGCCCGCTCCCCTGCGGTAGGCATCGCAGGCCCACGCGACGGCGTCGATGCCCGTGGGAATCCTGCCGCCGTTGAGGTAAACTTCCCATCCGCCTTTCGTGCGGCGCTTGGCGTCGATGGCGCAGACGACGCACTGGCTGCCGAACTTGTCGGCGGCCTCGCTGATAAGCGCGGGCCGGCGCACGGCCGCGGAGTTGACCGAAACCTTGTCGGCGCCAGCGCGCAGAATGGCGGTGATATCGGCCGTGTCGCCGATGCCTCCGCCGACGGTGAAGGGAATGAAAATGGACTCGGCCACCTGCCGGACGACGTCGATCATGGTGCCGCGCCCTTCGTGCGTGGCGGTAATGTCGAGGAAGACGAGTTCGTCGGCCCCCTGCGCGTCATAGGCGCGCGCGCATTCGACCGGGTCGCCCGCATCGCGCAGGTCGACGAAACTGACGCCTTTGACGACGCGGCCGTTTTTTACGTCGAGGCAGGGAATGATGCGTTTGGCGTACAGATTCAAACTCCCCTTTCACAAAGGCGGACAAAGTTGCGCAGCATGTGGATGCCTGTTTTGCCGCTTTTTTCGGGATGGAACTGCGTCGCGAACAGGCTGCCCCGGCAGATGGCCGCGTCGATCGAAACGCCGTAGCGCGCGGTGGCGGCGACGATACCGGGCTGCGCCGCGCGCAGGTAGTAGGAATGGACGAAGTAGACGAAAGCGCCTGATTCGACGCCTTCAAATAAGGCGTTGCCGCCTTTGATATCGAGAGAGTTCCAGCCCATGTGGGGCACCTTAACCCCCTCGGAAGGGATACGCAGGATTTCGCCTTCGAGGATGCCGAGCCCCTTCGCGCCGGGGCTCTCCTCGGAAGCGGAAAAAAGCAGTTGCAGCCCCAGGCAGATGCCCAGAAACGGCTTGCCCGAAACGGCGGCGCCGCGCACTGCGTCCGAAAGGCCGCTCGCCTCCATATCCGCCGCCGCCGCGCCGAAAGAACCGACGCCCGGCAGGATAACGCCGTCCGCCGCCAGGATGGACGCGGCGTCGCCGCAGACGCTGCAGGGCGCGCCGATGAAATTCAGCGCGTTGACGACGCTGTGCAGGTTGCCCGCGCCGTAATCGACTATGGCAATCATCCTTGGCCTCCGTGAAAAAGCAGTGCGGTCCGGAATGCATAACAGTATAGCATAGACGGCGCTGCCCCGGCAATGAAAACGGGAACTGCTTGATTTCGGCCTCAATCTTCCCTTGCAGTTTTCGGCAGGCAACGCCGGCTGCCTGCTGAAAAAGCCGGATTGACAAAGTATGGGCCCTTTGTTAGAATAGGGCTTGCGCTTTGGGGGTCCGGGCGTGAAAAGCGAATACGGAGAGGTATCGAAGCGGTCATAACGGGGCTGACTCGAAATCAGTTTGACGGCAACGTCACGTGGGTTCGAATCCCACCCTCTCCGCCAGAAAAACCTTGTCGCGAGACAAGGTTTTTTCAATGATGTTTGCCCTTTTTTGCAAATGATATATGCTGCGCATATGATGTTGCCTGTGGCAATGATATGCGCTGCGGCGCATGAGGGCAAACATCACATCATTGCGAGGCGAAGCTGAGCTGCATCATCCCGACGCAGTCGGGACATCATGTGCTAAGCATACTTCATTGAGTGGAATGTGTCTGCGGACACGCAGGGCAAATCTTAACCCTACCGGCCCGTTTCTCTTATCATATTGGTCAAATCCAGCGTCAACGTTTCGCCGCCGTAACGGATGGCAATCACGTCCGCTTTTCTTTCCGTCGTCGCGTACGGGCTGTCAAACCGCTTGTATTCGAGCGGCTGCGTTTGGCCGTCGATGGTAAAGGCCTTGCCGTAACCGGTTCGATAGACTTTGTTTTTTGATTTGTATTCGACTTTACCGAAACCGAACTTCACTGCGTTGTGCTCAATCCGCGCTTTGAAATCTTCGAAACTCTCGGCGCCGGTATCGGAAAATTCGGTGATGTAGGTGTGGTAATCGCCGCCCTGCCTGACCAGGTCAAACTCGCAGCCCTCGCCGCTTGCGGGACTGCCCGCCGGTTTATGGTAACCGACTGCTCCGGCGCTGTCTTTATTGTAAGGCCTGTAAACGAGAGGGCCGTTTGCAATCATCGCCACAAGAACGCTGCCTTTTTGCCCGAACAGCATGCTGCCGTTGATTTCGAGCCGGTCGTACAAGGTTTTCGGCACATAGGCGTGGGAAATATCGGCAATATAGGATTCCAGCAGACGCTTTGTCTTGGGGATTTTATAGATTGTAATATTGATGCTTTCATCCTGCACGCTCATCGGCTGCCTGCCGTTGCCTATCCAGTAGCCGGGCGAGGCGTTGTATTTCGCGGCGTCTTCGTCGTCGCGGGCCGGCTGCGTGGTATAAAGCGCCAGTTCGGGGGCGATATTGGCGGACCAGATATGCGCCTGCGCGCCGCAGGAGTCGACGTTCAGCGCGACCGCGGTCGACAGCGAGTAATAAGGCGTCCGGTAAAAATAAACATTTCCGCGGCCGAGCGCGGTGCCGTTGGGCATCAGCGGAATGTATTTACTGGTCGTTTCCGGAATCTTCAGCAACCGGAACAGCCTGACATTCATGTATTTGAACGGGTTGAAAGCTTCGTTGGAGAGCATTTTGTTTTTTGACATGTATTCAAGCGAATTTTCAATGACCTTGTGATGGGTAAAGGTTTCGGCGCCGAACTGCGCCATGATTTGGTTGACATCCTGCCCGATGAGCCCTTCCCGCTCCATGTCGTCTGCCGAAAGGCCGGAAGAAGCTTTTATGACGGCCGGGGTTTTGTCCTCGCCGATTTTTTTGATAACGTCCGGGACCTTATACAAACCCGAATCATACAAACCCGAAAAACACAGGGATTTCTGGTTGAAAAGTTTCAATCGGAACGTCACGCCGTTGATAACAACGTTTTTTGCGCCCGCGCTGTCGATGAGGGTTCTGGTGGTCGCGTTTTTCCAAACCACTTTCATTTCGTCTTTGATGCTGTTGCCGTAGGTGTCCGAAGATTTGTTATTGGCGTACATACGGCTGCTTGGCGCGACAAAGGTATTGTTGACGCTGTGCGTCGCGACATCAAACCACAGCAAGTCCATCACGATCTTCATGCGTTCCACGGAATCTTTGTCGTTGGAGAATTGGATGTAATTGGCCATCGGCGTGAGGTCGTCGTGATAATAACAGTTGGTGTACCACTCCGAAAAGCCGAAATCGAACCGCTGTTCAAGCCAGATATTGATGCGTTCAAGCGCCTTTTGCCGGTGTTCCTCGCCGGTCATCAAGTTGTTTGTAAAAATCTCTTCCGGCCATAGTTGGCCCGCCAGGTATTCGCATACCGCAAACATCATCTGATGGTTCTCCGACCAGAAGCACATGCTGTCCTCGCCCGGTTCGTCCATCCAGTACTTGAAGCCCAGTATCGTTTTTTTGACGGCTGCCTTGCTGCTTTCCGGCAGCAGATGGCTATATTCATTATATAACCGCAATAAAAAAATCAAGCTGAAATCCGCGCAGTCGTAACGGCCGTCGATATAATCAAGCGTGGGCTGCAGACACGCGGCAATGAACGCCTCGTCAATCGTGGCGCCGGCGGGTACGCTGTCCGGAGCTTTATATATCTGGTAAAGTACCGAAAGCCCGGAGCTTTCGCGGTTATCGCTTGGTCTGGAAGGCAAGGGTTCAATGTTAAAAGAAACCTGAATATCCGACCAAAGGAATACAAGCGCGATGATGAAACTGAGTATTCTTTTCATAATTTTCCCCTGAATCGCAATATCAACCAGTGTTTTTTATTATACCATAATGTTTTTCACTCAATCTCCATGCGTGCTTAAGGATGTGGTTCGGAATATCATTTGCGGTTGGCAGCATAATATATCAACCCGATGCAACGGATGATTTTACATCGCGCAAAGCACGGATATATCACCCACTTTCTTTTACCATTTGCTGGCTCGAGTGAAATATGCATGCAAACACATAAGGCAAATTTAATTCATTTTTTGATTTGGATGAGTAATAGGTATCCATTCTCCTTTCACATGATCCCATTTTCCTGTGAAACTGCTACCGGAAAGAATGCCGTTATACAATGGGTGCAAAAATGAATTAATCGAGGCAATCACTTCGGCGAATTCCACATTGTCAATGACACCAATCCGTTTACGGAATGTGCGCCATTGACCTTGCTTTTCCTTTTGGTCGGGAAACGCCGCAGAAAATATCGTAGGTATTTGGTTGAGCGGAGTCTGTCTGCGTTTGATTGTTTGTGAAATTGCCGAAAACAGCGTATAACCGTCAAAATCAAAAGAACGGCAGAGCGTATAGATATCATAGAAGTCTTTCATTCGACTGTTGGATTCGGCAAGATATAGCATTGCCTGAAATTTCTCAGCAATCACAGATTCCAGAGAATAGGCCTTCAGATGCGGTTGAGACATATCCAGGAGAGAAGGATAATCCATATCAACAGGTTTTGGAACAATAATGTCTCCGAACCCGATATCAAGCTGCAAAACACACCGGCTTTTGTCAAGATAGACCGTCAATTTGATTCGAACGCCTTGATAATCGGCATTCTCAATGATGCGCTCAACTGATATCGATTTCGAATCGAAACGCAGTGCATCGTCAGATGGAATCATCGATATTTCGATGAATATCCTCGACAGTTCTTCGGGCGTATTATCAATCTGACGCGCCAGAAAATCGATGTCTTTCGTTGCGCGTGCCTGATGATTGTCAAGGATAGTATATAGGAGCAGTCCGCCTTTCAAAATGAAGTTGTCAGCATATCTTGAACTCGACAGGCGATAGAGAAGGCGTTCAATACAGTAGTGTATCAGAATATAGTCGTAGGGTTTACATTCTTTGACGGCAAGATTTTTCAGCCTCGCTTTCACACTGTCCGCATTATTCATATAAGGGCCTCCACATAGGGGCGAAGAACTCCTTTGATTTGCAGTATCTCCGCATATTCAAACAGTTTTTGGAGATTTTTTGCACCCGCCATATAACTTTTCAGGACTTCAATGGCAACATCTTCTCCGATTTGCAGGCGCATACGGAAAAGGTCGCACAGCGTGCGTTCACGATCATATACTTTTACACCGGCAAATTGCATTGGTATGACCTCGATACCTATTTCATAAACCTTTCTTATCGTCTTATAAACACTGATTGGCGGATGATCCGGAAGTACCGGCGTGCGCATATCTTTCGGAATGGTAATGCTGATGACAAGTGGATTAATCGTTGTCATGTTATGATACTGCGCAGCGGAAATCAGTGAAATAACACCTTGGGGTATCAGAAGTGCTACCAGCTCCATTTCACTGATTTCAGCCATTGTCGTTTGCCTAATATAATGCCCTGTCTTCAGCTTGACTAGATAGCCATCCGCTATAAGCTCTGCAATATCTTTACTGCAGAACTTGTACTTTGAAAGGATGGATGCTCGAATGACCTGGCCACCGGACTCAAAAATTGCGTCCAGTTTGTCCACGCGTGTCTGCTTCATTGTATCACCACCATTTTGTTACCTTTAAAATCTAAAAGGTTACGATTTGATGGCTTCATTGTAATGGTATTTATACCGAATGTCAAATCAATATTTGCGAATGTTTATAGAAACGAGTAAATATCTGCAATATTTGCAGGTGTTTGCTGAAACGAGTAAATGCTTGCATAAAAGGACATTTTTTATCCTGCGAGGAATCGCAGCCGGCTATTCTCCAGCGGGCCGGGCCGGTAATTCCACCGGTAGGCGGAGATGCCTCTTTTTAGACCTTAGCAACGTGGACGGGAAAACAATGCCGCCCTCGGCCTACCACCGGTTTTCGGCGTATTCGCAAAAGGCGGCCATATCTTTGATGTCGAGTTTTGTGCCGTCGTCAAGAATCACCGTGCCGTTCCAGCGGCCGTGCACCTGATGGCAGTTCATGCGCATGACAAACAGGTTGACGTCGCTGTGATGGTCATAGACCGGCGTCATGGTCATGTCAAAGCGGCCGTCCTCCGAGATAAAATGCCACGGGTTCATATATCCGCAGGATTTCGGAAAAACCTCGACGTCGACAGCGCCGAATTTGTGGGCCCTGCCGTCGTAGAAAAGGCAGGTTTCCGTTGCGGCGCTTTCGTCGCCGATGCCCCATGTAATTTCGAAGCCGAAGATATGCTTCCCGCCGTTTTCATCATAGAGATAGGTCGAACCGTTGCCCCAGTACCAGACCAGGCGGTACGGCGCGTTGACCCTGCCCCAGTCCACACAGCAGAAGGTATCGTCTTTTGAGAACTCGACCGTTTCATCACCGAAGCGGAACGTCCCCAAGCAAGGCATGCAGTTTTGTTTCATCGTCATAAAAAAGCGCGTAGGCTTGCCCTTAAACGGCAGCACGGTGGTGATATTCTCAAGGTTGTCCGGAATATCCATGTCAAAACGGACTTCCACCTCCCGGCCCTTTGCCTTGGAGCGGTAATACAGGGTGCGGCTGCCGGTTTTTGTGTCAATCTCAAAATCCGCGCGGCCGATGCCTTTCGGGGAGAACTTCACGCCGCCCGGAACGTCGCCTTTTGCGGGCAGCGAACAGTTTTGACTGCCGAAAAACAGCACAACGGAATTGACGGCCTCCCCTTTGCCGGGCTTTGAAAGGTCAATGAGCGCGGCGTTGACCATGCCGCCGACGGCAAGTTTCGCGATGTTGAACTGCGCAACATACCTGCCGTTGGAGACCTGATAAAACTCCCACTCCTTGAGCCGGTGAAACGGGACAGTCTTTTCGCGCTCATAGTCGAACAGCATGCGGCGCGCCCAGCCGGGCGCAAGCAGGGTGCCGTCGCCGGCGAGCAGTTTCACCGGCTGAGTGTATTCGCGCTGCTCGCTTTTGACCTCGCCCGCAAGCCAGCTGGCGTATGGTTTCGCATGATTCTTTTTCAAACGGATACCCCCTCGGTGCGCATAGCGCATATCGTCACAATCCGGAATACCATTCAGCAGGAATCGTTGTCAGCATCGATATGCCCTTTTATCACCCGAGGAACCGCAGTTGCCCTTCCTCCGAAGCGCCGGTACGGTAGTTCCAACGGAACGCGGATGCGGTGACGCCTCTTTTGAGATACTCCGCTTTGGTCATGTTGAACGTGAAGCCCGTGATTTTCGCGTCTTTGCTGAAAGCGAAGTCGCCGATGCGGCGCAGGGTGGACGGGAACACGATATCGCCCGCCAGCTTCATATTATAGGCAAAGGCGTCTTTGCCGATGACTTCGAGCCCCTCGTTGAACCGCAAGCGCTCCAGGGCGCCGCAGGTCCAAAACGCCATTTCGCCAATCTCCTTAAGCGTCGGCGGGAAGGCGACGCTTTGCAGCGTGTCCACTTTATAAAAAGCGTAATCCCAAATCTTCGCGACACCTGCGGGGACGGCGTAGGCGCCGGGCAGGTTGTCTTTCGCCGCGCCGGCACTCCGGTTTACGGCTTCCGGATAAGCGACCAGTTCTTTGCCGTCGATGGTGAAAAGGACGCCGCCGACGGATTTGAACCAGCGGTTGGCCGGGTCCACTTGAATCTCGCGCAGGTTCGGGCAGTTATTGAACACCCACTTGCCGATATGCCGGATTTCGGGGCCGAGGGTGATGCTCGTCAGGTAGCTGTTGTTGGGCAGGGAAAAATCGCCCAGCGCGACGAGCGGCTCCAATTTCCCGTCCGGAGCGGTGATATACTCCTCCGGCGGAGGGGCTGCGAGGGAAAAATATTCCAGGAACTGCCGCCAGAACGGTGACTTAACCTCTTTTTTTGCGTAATAGAGTTTGATTTCGGTTTGGGAAGAGAGACCGCTGAACTGCTCGAGGTAATAGCCGCGGATGCCGCTGCCGCCGATGTTGTCGGAATAGGCGTATTTTTCGGCTTTGGCGTTGGTGACGGTTTTGAATGAGATGCCCAGCGACGCCGTGATGGTGACCGCCAGCACAACAGAAACCGCCGCCTTGACGCCTCTTTTCAGGACAAACTTTCTCGGCGGGAGGTAGCGCCTGATTTGTCCGCCGTCGGCCTCGAAGACGGCGGCGTCGGCTTCGGCCCCCTCGATATCCGCCGCGCGGAAGAGTTTGCTCTGCCAACCCTCGACGGCCGCCCTGTTGAACAGGGGCAAGGGAACATAGTCCTTTTCGTCCCGGAAAAGGCGGAATCGCCTGCGCCGCGCTTTTTCCGCCTTGCGGGCGGCCAGCCGTTCCTCCGCGGCGCGTTTGCGTTCCAGCGCCGCCGCGCGCTCGGCCTCGTCCGTCTCGATATCGAATACGGAGGGGCGGCCGATGGCGCCGTCCTGCGTCAGGGTGCCTTCCGCTTCCGCCTCTTTCCACGCGGCTTCGGAACGCTGCTTCTGCTCGAGCATAATCTGTTCGTGCTTGCGGTTGGAATAATTGAAGAACCAGTACGGGAGGATGCAGATGATATCGCCGGCGATGCAGAGAACAGCGCCGAAAATCCAGACCTTGACGCGCACGTCGTGGTTAAACAGCACGTCATAATCGGAAGTCAGGCCGTAGGTGCGGTAGAGCAGCGGCACGATCAGGCCGATGAGGTAAATCAGCGGCGCCTGAATCCAGCCGAAAATGCCCGAAAAACTCTCGAGCCGCTCGCCGCTGAGCCACATCTGGTAATCGTTGATTTTGATGCCCATATTGGCGGTCGCCTTGCCGTTGGCGCCCGTGAGCAGACCTGCGATGAAATTGAGGATCAGCAGGGCGACGGCGAGTGTGACGACGCTTTTGCTGGTGAAGAAAACGACCGCCAGCAGCTCGAAGATGTCGCAGACGACGGCGATGGCGCGGGAGACCATGTACAGTTTTTTGAAGTCGAAACGTTTGATGATGAAGGGCGCGAGGAACTCGGCGGGGATATTGTACAGGTCAAAGGCCGTGCGCAGAAACACGAACCAGGCGCCGTCGGTCATGCGCAGCATATAGAACCAGATGCAGTCGCGCGCCAGCCGCGCGCCGATACCGAGGAAGTCGAACGTGCCGGAAATCATCGTAATCCAGCGGTATTTATTCCTGAGCACCCCGGTGACGCCCTCCCAAAAGGAAAAGGTGACCTTTTTCTCGATGGGCGGCTGCGGCAGGCGTTCGCGCATTTTGGGGAAAGTGATCAGCACCATTACAAGCGCAACGAGGGAAATCGGCAGGTAGAGATAGCGCATGGTTTGGATATTTTCCGGCCCGCCGAACTGCATGGCGAGAATCGGAACCGTCCAGTCCGCGACGATATTTTTTAACAGGCCGCCGATTTTGACGGGATAGCACTCCAGAATCAGGCGCTCGTTGTTGTTGGTGGTGGAAAACTTGTACATGCTGCTGACGTAACCCGCCGTGGTGCGTCCGCTGTAGAGCGAAAAGACAAGATACAGCCGCCAGAGCATATCGCCGTAATTATACTGCTTGAAATTCCAAAACAGGAGGACAAACGTGGTGATGATGCGAAGCGGCGCGTTGACATACGGCCAGAACTTGAAACGGCCGAACTTGGGGATCAGGTATTTGCGCAGCAGCAGCTCGCGCACCGCGCCGTAACCGCTCAGCAGCACCTGGATACCGAAGATTTTACCGAAGCCCTGAATGAACGATTCCCCGAAGGAAACGGGGCAGAAAACGATGAAAGCCAGCCCGACAGCCATGGCCGCGCTGTAAAAAACGAGCAGTTTGCGTTCGGCCTTTTTCTCCATGCGGCCGAGGTTGTCGACGATGGTCCATCCGAGCACGCTCCAAAGGTAGCCCAGCGGCGCGCCGATAAGGTTGATGACCATGAAGTCCAGCGCGTCCACCTGATAGTAGCGCATGATTAAATAGCAGCTCGCCGAAAACGACAAAAACCCCGACAGCGCGCCGTGCGTGCCGTCAAAGGCGTCGCACAGCGTCGTCCAGGCCCATTCTTTATAGGGCATATCGAAGCCGGGGCGAGGCGTGTTCCAGTGGGCCTTGACTTCACGCACGCCGGACTTCAGCAGGCGCCTGCCGCGGCTGAATTCGCCCGCGAGCGTCCGCTTCGGTTTACCGTTGCTTTCGGTCTGTGCCAAGGGAACCTCCCTTTATGCGGCCATGGCGGCATCTTCGCGCTTGCGGACTGCCAACGGCGGCTCTTGCTCTAACAGGGCTCTGAAAATGTGACATTTGTCATCTTGAAATTATAAAAACGGTCATATAGTATTAATCCAGCGTGTTGAATAACTCATCATACAATAACAATCAGATGAAATAAAGCCATGACAGAATACGACATCAAAAAAAGCAAATTCACCGTGCTATGGGGGCTTATCGCTTTTGTATTAATTATCGGCGTTGCCTTTATTGCAATATGGCAAATAAAAAATCATATCGATACCGTTCCTGATACATCAGCAGCAAGCACAAAAGCCGCTGTATCAGAATCCACAACGACAGTTAAGAAAAATAACGATGCGCCGGAGAAAATTCGTGCCGCTCTTTTGTCGAACAAAAACCTCAACGAAAATGAACGCAGCTATTTTTTAAAATTCGATTCTTTCTATTCTGAATACGGCGAATTCCTCATTATCGACGACGTTGTCAAAAGACTGAGTACTTTGGACATTAAGTACCGGCAGGAACTGATTGACGAAGGCGGGCTTGACACCGACATTGAAAGCATCATAGCAGGCTACGACAATAAGACGAATGTTATCAAAATGTATCAAACGGAAAATATCCAGGAATACGGATATATGAATATCTGGCACGCATTGGAACACGAAATCCTGCATGTGCTCTCGCTCAAGGCAGATAAGGACTATCGGTTTGCCGGCGATGAAGCTTTCAGCGAGGGTATGACACAACTTCTGCTGGAGGAATATGTCGATTACGGCACAAACGCATACAAAGTAAACCGTGTGTTGACGCAAATGCTCTGCGAACTGCTTGGCCCGGACGTGATGTTACAACACTATCTCAACGGGGTTGACACACAGGCGGTCATTGACGAACTCGTAAAAATCGACTCGGACAGGTCGGAAGCCGAGCAGTTTATGCAGGCAATGGGTTTGCTCCTCTACGATATATATTGGTTTAATAATGATGAAAACGGCCTTTATCCTATAGAGGCAATCAGCCAAATCGAGGATATACTGACTTACTACAACAATTATTACGAGAAAAAGACCGGCAATATTGATGAGGATCAATACCTTCAGACGTATGAGGAGTATTTGATAACGCATATCAATTCAAATGTACCCGAACTGGAAGAACAGTATATCAAGAAAAATCATACTTTTATCTTTGATATTCTGACCGGTTATTACAGCATAGATTTCCGTGCAGAACATCCCGGTATGGAAATCAAGTATTTCAAATATGACGATGCAGGCTTGTCTGATATGAATGAGACAAAAATGATTGCAAAAAAAGATAGGTATCATTGATAAGCCGTTGCTACCCACTATTCTATAAATTGAAATTCGTTGTACTCTGAAAAATGTGACATTTGTCACATTGAAAAATTCAATGTGACAATATATGATAGGTAGTAGTCGATATTTGCTATATCCGTCATTACTGTTCTGAAAGGGGTTTAGAAATGAAAACGAAATCCATGCGACTTGTCTCGGCGATGCTGGCGCTTATTATGGTCTTTGGTGTTGTTTCAGTCAGCTTCATCGAAACAGCGGCAGCTAGCGGGTATTATCAGACAAATAAAGAAAATGTGCCCGTGTGGAGTATGCCTCAATCTACTTCGCCATCAAGACAACTGCGTACAATTGCTGCTAAGGGCACTGTAGTAATAGTAGTATCTACAGCACCTGGTATTTCAGGCAGAATATGGGCAAAACTAAATACAGGCGAGTATATCTTTTTTGGTTCTTCGGGTGATCCAGGTAATTTGACTCCCCACACACATACATATTCCGGAGGTCAAACGACCTATACTTACACAAAAAAAAGCAACACGCAACATACTATAACTACATACATAACAGCTGTCAAATGTACTGGAATCGGTTGCGGTTATGTAAAGAGTAATGCAACTACCACAACGACAAACGAATCGCACTCATTCTCGGGCAATACCTGCACG
Source organism: Bacillota bacterium (assembly GCA_022706685.1). Taxonomy (GTDB): domain Bacteria; phylum Bacillota; class Clostridia; order Oscillospirales; family Acutalibacteraceae; genus UBA1447. The sequence continues at coordinate 171 of JAKJCA010000021.1, read as the reverse complement.
AAATGCGGCGAAATCAAGGTACCATCGACCGCGGGCACTTACATAACGAATGCGGACAATATACCGGTACGCACAGCAACATCCGGCAGCGCGTCAGTCATTCGCTTCCTTGCGAAAAACAAATGTGTTACCGTGACGAGTGTTGTTGTCAATGATGCCGGAAACTACTGG
>JAKJCA010000075.1 GCA_022706685.1 Bacillota bacterium | reverse complement strand
GGTAGTCCTCGTCCGCGTCGTAACCGCCGGGTGTTTCCGAGACGTCCTCGAGCGCTTCGACGCTCTTTTTCAGCGCCGCGCGCGCGCGCCGGGCGAGTTCCCCGGGGTCTCGCGCGCCGGGCATCTCTTTGCGCAGTTTTTCGATTTCATGAAGCAGCGCCGCCGCCTCGCGTTTGGCGAACTGGATGATTTTCGCGGCCTGTTTTTTCGCCTCTTCGATTTCACGTTCGCGTATGGAGGCGCTTTCTTCCCGGAGTCTCTGCGCCTCAAGCATGGAGCGGTCCGCTTTGGCCGAAAGTTCCGCCGCGCGCCCGCGCTCGATCTCGGTCTGGAGCCGGCTTTCTTCCAAAGAACCGACGACGGCCTCGAAACGGCTGTTTTCCGCCGACACAAGTTCGCGCGCGCGTTCGACCACCTGTTTGTCCATGCCCAGCCGCTCGGAGATGGCGAAGGCGTTGGAACGGCCGGGGATACCCGTCAGCAGACGGTAGGTCGGCCGCAGGGTGTCGACATTAAACTCGCAGCAGCCGTTTTCAACGCGCGGGGTTTGCAGAGCGAAGGCTTTGAGTTCCGCGTAATGCGTCGTAGCGGCCGCCTTTGCCCCTTTGGCCTGCAGCGTTTCCAGAATGGCGGTGGCCAGCGCCGCCCCTTCGACGGGGTCGGTGCCCGCGCCGAGTTCGTCGATGAGCACCAGGCTGTTCTCGTCGGCCGCGGCGAGAATGGCGATGATGTTGGTGATGTGCCCCGAGAAAGTCGACAGCGACTGTTCGATGCTTTGCTCGTCGCCGATGTCCGCGAGCACTTTGCCGAATACGGGCACCTTGCTCCGGTCGCCGGCGGGGATCATCAGGCCGCAGGCTGCCATCAGCGTCAGCAGGCCGATGGTCTTGATGGAGACGGTTTTGCCCCCGGTGTTGGGCCCCGTGATGACGAGGATGTCGAAATCCTCGCCCAGGCGGATGTCGACGGGCACCACGTTTTTGGGGTCGATGAGCGGATGCCTTGCCGCGCGCAGGTTCAGTTCGCCCTTGTCGTTGAGTTCGGGCGGCGACGCTTTCATCGAGTAGGCGAACTGCGCTTTGGCAAAGATGAGGTCGAGTTCGACCGCGCACTCGTAACCCGAGAGGAGGGACTCGGCGTTCTGACCCGCCTCGGCGGACAGTTCGCTGAGGATGCGTTCGATCTCCTCGCGCTCGTGCCCTTTGAGCATGCGGATTTCGTTGTTCGCCTCGACGACCGGCATCGGCTCGATAAAAACGGTCGCGCCGCTCGACGAGGTGTCGTGGACCAGGCCGGGAATTTCGTTGCGGTATTCGTTTTTGACGGGAATGACGAAACGGTCGTTGCGCATGGTGACGATATGTTCCTGCAAAAACTTCGAATAATTCTGCGAGCGGGCGAACCTTTCGAGCTGCTCGCGGATTTTCGACTCGTTGACCCTGATTTTGCGGCGGATTTCGGCCAGCGCGGGGGAGGCGTGGTCGGCCATCTCGTCCTCCGACAGGATGGCGAGGGTGATGCGGTCTTCCAGATATTTGTTCGGGGCCAAAGCGCCGAAATAAAGGTCAAGCACCGACTCGACGCCCTTGTTGCCCGCGCGCCACTGCGAGAGGCCGCGGATGACGCGCAGCACCCCCGCGACGTCGAGCAGCTCGCGCATGGAAAGCACGCTGCCCGCCTCGGCGCGCATGAGCGCGTTGCTGACGTCGATGAGCCCGCCGAACGACGGGCCGCCGAAACGCGCCAGGAGCATGTGCGCGTCGCAGGTCTGGCCTGCCAGCGCCCTGGCCGCCGGCAGGTCCGTACACGGCTCGAGACCGAGCGCCGCCTGTTTGGCCTGCGCGCTCGAGGCGAAATCCGCCAGGCGCCGCAGCACTTTGTCGAGTTCCAGCGCTTTGCAGTGCCGGTTCATCGTTTCGGGCATGATCGGTTCTCCTGTGTTTCTATTGGATGGCGTAATAAAACTCAAGGCTCTTGAAACGCCGCTGCAGGTGCGCCTTGAGGTAATTTTCGCTTACGGCGGAAAGGGCGTTGAGCGCGTTGTCCGGCAGGGTAAAAAAGAAGATCCTCGACGCCTCGGCACAACAGATGTGCCGCAGCGCCGCGAGGACGCCCGCCGGCAGGGGATCCGCCCCCCCGCAGGCGGGGCACAGCAGCCGCCCGCCGGCGGCGTCGAGCGCGAACGCGCCATCTTCCCTGCCGCAGGCCGCGCAGGCCGTCAACTCCGGCGCGTAGCCCGCAAGACAGGCCAGCCGCATCTCCGTCACCGCCTTGATCAGCGCAGGCGGACGCTTGCCTGTGTCGAGGAAGTCCAGGGCGTTGAGCAGCAGTTTCAGGTATTGCGACGCCTCGTCGTTTTCGGGCGCGAGTTCGAGGGCGAGTTCGCAGAAGTACTGCGCCAGCGCGGTCTTTCGCATATCGCTGCCCAGGCCGAAGAAAACGCGTTTGGCGCGCGCGTCGCCGACGGTGTGCGAGTCCCTGCCCGCGTAGAAGGTAAAGTCGGCGTAGCTGAGCGCCTGCGTCGCGTTGCCCAGGCGGCTTTTCGGCCTTTTCGCGCCGTTGGCGAAAGCGCGCACGACGCCGAAATCCCTTGTCAGCACCGTGATAATCCTGTCGGATTCCCCGGTGTCCGAAGTTTTGATGACCAGACCGTCGGTATTCATCACCATGGCGCCAGCCTCCGCCGCCTCAGCCGAGGCCTAAAGAACGGATCGCGCCTTCGCGGTTGCGCCAGTCCTCTTTGACTTTTACACGGCAGCGCAGGTTGATGCGGCATTGAAAAAAGTTCTCCATTTCCTCTCTCGCGCGCGTCGCGGCGCGCTTGAGCGTTTCGCCGTTTTTGCCGATGATGATGCCCTTATGCGACGTTTTCTCGCAGTAGATGACCGCGTCGATGTCGGTGATGCCCGAGTCGCCGCGCTGACGCATGCGCTCGATCTCGACGGCGATGCCGTGCGGGACCTCCTTGTCGAGGATGCGCAGCAGTTTCTCGCGCAGGATTTCACCGGCCATCACCCTTTCCGGCTGATCGGTCAGCGTGTCCTCCGGGAAATAGTGGACGCTCTCGACGGCCAGCTTTTCCAGCTCCGCCAGCAGTTCGTCCATCTGGCTGCCCTTCAAGGCGGAAACGGGAACCGCCGCCTCGAGGGCGCACAGGCGAGAGAGTTTGTGTATCATCTCGAGCAGCTTTTCTTTTTTCGGTACGGTGTCGGTTTTGTTGAGGGCAAGGATCACCGGCACGTTTTGCTCTTTAAGCTTCGCGGCGAGTTCCGTCAGCGCGGGCGGCACCTGTTCGAAAGGCTCGGCGACCAGCAGGCAGGCGTCGACCCCGCCGATGCTCTCGCTGACCGCGCCGGCCATTTTTTCGCCCAGCAGGTTGCGCGGTTTGTGAAAACCGGGCGTGTCGGTGAATACCAGCTGTGTTTCGCCGCGCGTGAGCACACCCGTGATGCGCGTGCGCGTCGTCTGCGGCTTGTCCGAGACAATGGCCACCTTCGCGCCGAGCAGGCGATTGAGGACGGTCGACTTGCCCGCGTTGGGCAGGCCGACAATGGCGATAAACGCGGTTTTGGTCATGTCATTCGTTTTCCCCGGGCGGTTTTCCGGTAGCCGAACCGCCCTCTTTTTTGCGCTTGAAAAGCCGGCGGACAGCGGCCGGCCCCGCGAAAATATACGTCATCGCGCCCGCGAGGCTCAGCGCGAGTATGGCGAACATCCAGGGCTTATCGAGATAATAGGCGGCCATATCGCGGAAGGCGGCGGGCTGCCACAGCACGACGATACCGATGGCGAATGCGAAAACGGCTCCCGTCAGCACCGCGGCCGCGGCGGTGTCTTTGGCGATTTTCGCCATCTTGTTGTAGTTGTTCTCCAGCAGGTTGATGGTCGCCTCGATGGCCGTGTTGATCAGCTCGGACATAAACACAAGGGCGTTAGCAATGAAAATGATGGTCAATTCGACCTTTGACACTGTGAAAGAATCCCTGAAAAAAAAGAGCAGGGAATACATATAGACAACGGTCACGAGGTGGATCCTCATGTTGCGTTCGTAGCGCAGGCAGTGAAGAAGGCCGCTCCACGCGTAGGAGAAGCTTTTGAGCAGCGGTTTCATAACTCGTCGTCCATATAGTAGCTCGAGCTTCTTTTCAGCCCCAGCTGCGTGAGCACGGTCTCTTCCTTTTCACGCATGCGCACCAGTTCCAGCCCGCCGGGCTCATGGTCGTAGCCGAGCAGATGCAGCATCGAATGCACGGTCAGGTAGCCGATTTCCCTTTGAAGGGAATGGCCGAAACGGTTGGCCTGCTCGACGGCGCGCGGCACCGAAATGACGATGTCGCCGAGCATCTGCGCGCCTGTGTCGTTGTTGATGTCATAGACGCCGTCCATCCCCAATGGGAAGCTCAGCACGTCGGTGCTCTCGTCGATATTCCGGTGCTTCAGGTTGAGCTCGCGCATCTTCTCGTCGTTGACGAAACTGACGCTGATTTCGGCCGAGCCGTTGAAATTTTCGTTGACGAGTACGGCCGTGCAGCATCGTCTGACCAGCATCCTGACGCCTGTCGGGATCTTGAAATCCTTCTGGTTGTTGGAGATGATGACCTTGATTTTTTCGATCATTTCCTTTTCCTGCCCTCCTCGCTCCTTTCGTAGGCGGCGACGATTTCCTGCACCAGCCGGTGCCGGACAATATCTTTTTCCGTCAGGCGGACCGTTGCGATATCCTTGATATTCCTGAGCACCTTCATCGCGTCCACGAGGCCCGAACGTTTGCCGTCCGGCAGGTCGATTTGCGTGACGTCCCCCGTGACGACGATGCGGGAGTTGAACCCCATACGGGTCAGGAACATCTTCATCTGCTCGGGCGTCGTGTTCTGCGCCTCGTCGAGGATGATAAAACTGTCGTCGAGCGTGCGCCCGCGCATATAAGCCAGCGGGGCGACCTCGATGCTGCCGCGTTCCTGGTGCTTCTGGTAGTTCTCGGCCCCGAACATCTCGAACAGGGCGTCGTAGAGCGGCCTCAAATAAGGGTCGACCTTCTGCATCAGGTCTCCGGGCAGAAAACCGAGTTTTTCGCCCGCTTCGATGGCGGGCCGCGTCAGAATGATTTTGCTGACCTCCTTGGCACGGAAGGCCCGGACCGCGTTGGCTACGGCGAGGTAGGTCTTGCCCGTGCCGGCGGGGCCGATGCCCATGACGATGGTGTTTTTCTGCATCGCCTCGACGTATTTCTTCTGGCCGAGCGTCTTCGGTTTGACGGGTTTGCCGCGCGAGGTGATGCATACGACGCCCTCCGCCATCTCAGCGAGCTGTTCCTCGCTGCCGTCGCTGATGAGCGAAAAGACGTAGCGCACGTTCTGCTCGTTGAGCGTTTCGCCCTTGTTGATAAGCGTCAGCATCCCGTTGACCGCCCGCACGCCTTTCGCCACGTTCTCGGCCTCCCCGCTGAATTTGATTTCCGAACCGCGGCTGATGATGGCGATGTTGAACTCGTCCTCCACCAGGCGGATATTTTCGTCAAAACTGCCGAACAGGCTGATGGCCTGTTCCATACGCTCGATATTGATGGTCTGTTCCGTTTTTAACCGCTCCCTGTTTGGATAAACCTAACAATTTTAGTCAATTATACCATAATTATATAATATCAACGAGTGGTTTTTACCAAATCAAATCAAAAATCCCGCCGCCGCCGCACGGTCTCACTTGGTATAGAAAAACCGCATTGAAAAGGCGGGCCGCACCAAGCGGCCCGCACAAACACAGGAGGCTTCCTTTTGCCGTCCGTTAGGCCAAAATGCCCTTGATTTGCCCGAGCACCCGCATGATGACGGAAAGATAATAGAAAACATCACCGCTCTTCAAGTCCGCTGCGGTGGTGGGATGCAGCGTCATGCCCTTGTCGCCCGCTGCCATAAACTGCGGGTGCGCGGCGTCTGTCCACACGGTGGGCTGTTCTTCCTGTTCCAACAGCCAGAAGACAAAATCGCAAAACTGGGAGCCGTAAAGCGTGCCGACATGCGCCACGCCCCTGAAAAACCATACCTGTTCGGGAAACATGCAGGTAGACGCGTCGACGACGCGGTCGGGGGAAATATGGTTTCTGCCGCAGCAGGCGTTCGCCTGGACGTAGCCCGCCGGCAGTGTTTCGCCCAGTTTCGCCACCGTCGCGCCTGCGCTCGTGCATACGGTCTCGATGAGGCCGTCGCTCTGTTGCGCGGCGGCGGGGCAGGCGGGAATCAGCGCGTCTTCGTAATTGGAGGTGAACATCACATTGATGCCGCTGAGCATCGCGTTTTCAATAATTTCCCGGCGTTTTTCGCGAACGTTGTAATGGAAATCGTCGATTCTTTCCACCAGCGCGGCGTATTTCGGGTCGCTCAGCAGCGCGCTTTTCGCCTGTTCGTAGGCGCCTTCGCGTACCAGCGACCACATGCCCGGCATGGTGCCAAGCGTGTCAAGCATGACTTCATCGATGGCTCTGTCCTTCAAAGCGGAGAGCATCCCGTTGAAAAAATCGACGATATCCTGCAGCGCGCCGGTCATATCCAGCGTTTCCACCAACACGTCGAGGACCCTATCGAGATTTTGGTCGGAGTTGACGTTCAGCCGCAGGTAATGCTTCAGCGCCGTTTTGTCGATGCCGATGCTGCCGTTGAGCAGTTCGCCCGCCGTGAGCGAGCCGGAAAAAGCGGACGAAAGGAACAGGCAGCTTTCGACGTCGCCGTAGCCGAACTTTGCGAAATAAGCCAGCGTCAGTGAACCGCCGAGGCTGCACGCCGTCAGGTCGACTTTGCTGTGGCCCGTTTCCGCTTTGACCCGCTTAATCATGGCGTTCAATGCTTCCGCATGCTCCAGCGGGTCCAGGCGCCAGTCGTAGTTGAAATAATACACGTGGTCCGCGCCCAAGCGGTCGCAGGCGGAATGCAGCAGGCCCTCCTCGCTGATAAGGGCGGTGCTCATATACTCGGGATAATTCGCCATCGATAAAGGAAACGTCCTGGTCGTCAATTCATACTTTGAATCGCCGTTCGCGTCGCAGGCGGACGGTTCGAGCAGTTTGTTGGCCAGGGGCACCAGCCGGTCGCCGAACTTATTCCAGTCGCCTGTAACATAGGCGGCGAAAAGGCCGGGGATGGCGGCGCGTGCCACCTCTGCGTAATTGATGACCGGCGGCCACACCTGGAGTTCGTCCGGCGTGCCCTCGCCGCGTATGAGCGGAAAGCCGTTCATGCCGCCGACGACCACCAGCGGCGTATGCCCGCAAGCGCAGCCCTGCGCGGCGAACGCCGGCGTAACGGAAAGCGCGAAAATGACTGCCGCGATGAGAATACTCAACCACTTTTTCATTAAAATATCCTTTCTTTCAGACAAGACGGAGCAAGACGGAGGGACGGTTCTTCTGTCCTGCCGCCGTTTTCCGGCCGGCTGATGTCCGGAAATGCCTTTTTCTTTTTTAAGCGCTGATGATTGCCACGAAAACGCGGGGGCCCTGTTCGGCGATGCCGCTATTCCTGCATTTTTTTGATATATTCCAGCGCGAAATTCGCCGCCTCCAGGTCATAGGGCGTCGTGATTTTGAAATTAAAAAATTCGCCTCGTACCAGATGGATGGGGATGTCGCTGAAATAGCAGATTTTGGTCGTCTCCGTCAGCCGCGCGCGCTGTTCGGGGCTCAGCCGCTCGTAGGCGTCGAGCAGCTTGTGGATGCGGAAGCCCTGCGGGCTTTGCCCGGCGAACAATTCGCTCCTCAGCGGCATATCGCTGACGGTCCGCCCGTCGGCGGAGCGCACGACGGTGTCGTTGACCGGCACCACGGTGTTGCAGGCGTCGCAGTTTTCCATAGCGGCGATGACGTCGCCGATAATCCTTAAGGTGACAAAGGGGCGCACAGAGTCGTGGATAAGCACGATGTCGCTGTCCGTTGTGCGGTTGTTTTCCCTGATAGCATTGAGCACGTTGAGCATGGTGCCCTCGCGGTCAGCCCCGCCCTGGCACAAACGCAGGCGCTCGTCGGCGCCGATGTATTCCCCGATCTGCTGCCGTGCCAGTTCAAGCCAGTCCCCGTTGGAACCGACCCATACCTGGCGGATGCGGCTGTCTTTGAGAAAAGTGCGCAGGCAGTGGATGAACACGGGTGCATCGCCCAGCATCAGAAACTGCTTGGGCACAGGCGAGTTCATCCTTGTGCCGGACCCTCCGGCGAGAATGGCGCCGTAGATTTTCGGCTCAACGGTCAAACCGGCACCCCCTCGGGTTTCGCGGGTTTAAGTTTCAATAAAAATTTCGGTATCTTAAACTTCTGCAGCAGGTCAAACACCAGCGCGAAGGGTTTGGTCGACAAGACGAACGTCAGCGCCAGCGCGATGAAGATCATCGAGATTCTGCCCCGGAAAGTGTCGACAAAATACTTGTCCCAGTCGTATTCGAGATACGCGAGATAAAGGAACCGGTGCAGGATATACACCTGCAGCGTGCGCGCGCCGAAGCGCGTATAGAAGGTCTTGCAGCGCGGCGTCAGCGCGAGAAAGGAGATAATCAGACCCGAGGCGAAAAAGTAGAAAATGACCCTCGCCAAAAACCGCAGCGGCACCGCGAGTTCTTTGACATAGTCGATCGAACCGTAGGAGCGGTTGCAGGTAATCAGGCTCACCGGCACTTTCTCGCGGAAGATAAAGAAAATACCGACCGAGAACAGCGTGAACAGCACGGCGAAAATCCGTGCCTTTTTTGTGTAAAGCTTTTCAATAAGCGCCGGCGTGCAGTAGTAGCCCGCCATGAAGAAGGGGAAATGCACGAACATCCTCGACAGCGAGACCAGGTCGCCTGCCTTCGTGTCATAGCCGATGGCCAGCGCGAACAGGAATCCGCCGAGCATGATGTACTTGGGCTTGAACTTGTCGACGACCGGCAGCAGTATCAGCCAGCCGATGAGGCATTGCAGGAACCACAGCGAGCTTCTTGCGGAAAAGAAACTGACGGCCACTTCGTTTTTCAGCACGAACAGTTCGAAACACGTCACGGCTGCCTGCGCCGCAAAGAAAATGACGATATAGGTAAACAGCCGCTGCACGTTGATGCCGTCCGGCCCCCGAAGGTACTTCTTGGCGAAATAACCCGAGATAAAAATCATGCAGGGCATGTGCAGCGTGTTGCACAGCGCCCACAACTCCGCATAGAGCGAGTGGCCGCTTTTAAACGGCGACACCGCATGCGCAAGCACGACGAAGTAGATCAGCACAAATTTCGCGTTGTCAAAAAAGTACTGCCGCCCGGCGCTGTCCGCATACTCGTTTTTGGTGTAAAAAGGGTTTTTCAGTCGTTTCGGCTGCGCGGTCATTTACTATCCTCCCCGGTATTTTTCGGCTTGCCCAGGACCATCCGCTCGAGTTCCTCCACCGGAATGTCCGCATATTTCCCCAGGCTGTATTCGTAAACGTAGTGGTGCGATTTTCTCGTCGTCACCGGCGGCATTTTCATATAGTCGCCGAAATGGCAGACGAGGTAGTCCTCCCAATGGCTCATCGTCGGCACCTGCCGTCCCTCGAACTCGAGTATGACCGGTTCGCCCCAGTATTCGACGGGGAAACGCTCCTGGTCGTAGGTGTAAATGCTCGCCGGCAGACAGACCCAGGTCGCTGTTTTTTCACCCAGGTAGCGCGTCGCCCAGCGGTGCCAGCGCCATTTGAGGAAGCGGCGGGGAATCATGCGGAACAGAAGCCGGCGGAAATAGACCCGCCTCGCCGTTTTGGTAAACGACATCGCAGGCAGGTCGCGCGCTTTTTCCAGCATGCAGGTGCGCCAGAAGCGGCATTTCGCTTCATGCTCCAGCCGCTTTTTCTCGTCGTCCGGGCTCGGCTCCAGCGCCAGGATGTCGAGGAAAATCCTGCCGTTTCTTAAACCTGTTTCAAACTTCGTGCCACGGATTTCAATGCGGTTGTGGCAGAACGGCACGCAATCCTTTTCGAGGATGAACTCCGGGTCCAGTTCCTTCGGGGCGATTTTCAGCAGCTTTTCGTAATCGGCGCGCGGCATGGTGATGTCCATGTCGTCGTCCCACGGGATAAAGCCTTTGTGCCGCACGGCGCCGAGGATGGAACCTCCGGCAATGTAGTAGCGCAGATGATGTTTTTGGCAGATTCTTTCGAACTCAAGATATATCTTAAAAACAAGCAGCTGGATTTTGCGAATATCGCCCGGGTCGACCTCACGGGTCACCCGCGCCGCGAGCCGCCTTTTGCCGCTGAGATGGATGTTTTCGCGCAGGGACGCCCGCAGTTTGAAGGGAGCGAACAGGATCTTGTACGGCAGCGGAAGTTCGCTCATCGGCAGCACGTACCGGTCCTGCAGCCTGGACGCAAGGCGCAGAATGCCGAAACCGGCGTAATTGAGCACATTGAGCCTGTTGCGCATGAACCCTTTGACGGCAAGCGCGGCGTTGACCGCCGCGGGTTCGCCGCCGGGCGGGAATTCGTTGTCGAAAAGAGCCGGCGCGGCTGTTTTCTCCGCAGAGATATATTTATCGGTACCAGCGCAGCCCTGCAGAACATACGCGGCCTGCCGCGCGTCCATCCGTATGCCGGGCAGCGCCATGACCGCGTCTTCGGGCTGCAGGCCGCAAACGGCCAAGTACGTCGCCATGTCGGGCAGGGCGAGGTTTTTGGCGAAATAGAGTTTTTCCGGTTCCCCCTTGTGTTTGGCGGCAAAACGCTCGAGCGCGGCGACCGTCTCAAGCCCCGTCCGCAGCGCGTATGCGGCGTCGAAAGCTTTGAAAGAGAGCCGGTTAAAACTTGCAAGCACATCGGCGGTCGGAATACCGCGGCAAAGCGCCGCCGCGGCGATGGTGCCGGCGGGGATTTTTCTGTCCGCCATCGCGCCGAAAACCGCGTCGAACCGTTGCGTATCTGCGGCGGATACCCCCTTCAATTCGTCCCTAACACGCTTAAAAAGCGCATAACTCTCTTCCAGTTTTGCGAGGTGTTCGGCGCCCGCCTGCGCGAGCGCATCCTCCCATTGCTTAACGATGCCTTCCCGGCAGCCGTCCTCGAGCAGGCTTCTCGCGCCGTCCGAGAAGGCCGCCCGTTCTTCCGCCCGCATG
>JAKJCA010000020.1 GCA_022706685.1 Bacillota bacterium | reverse complement strand
GGCCGTACCGTCAAAACCGCCGCTTTTATCGACGATATTGATGCCGTTGAATATGCGTTCCCTGCCGTAATCGTCGACAAAGCGCAGGCCGTTGGTTGAGATTTTATCCATGATAATCCTCCTTCGAGATGAAACGTACACCGTTTTTCAGGGCATATTCCTCGGTCTGCGATGCGCGTGGAGCAATGATAAGGAGCCTTTCGTCGCCCGTAAAGGCATCTTTGCCGATGAGCGTCAGCGCTGAGCCCGCTTCAAGGCGTTCAAGGGCGGGGCAGTTGTAGAAGGCATATTTGCCGAGTTCCTGTACGCTTTCCGGCAAAACAACCTTGCGCAGGGCGCCGCATTCCTCAAAAGCCCCACGGCCGATCACGCGCGTGCCTTCGCCGAGGTCTAGGCTGTTCAGGCTGGCGCAGCGGTAAAACGCGCTCTCGCCGACGGTTTTGCAGCTGCCGGGAATCTGCGCTCGCAAAGTATTCCCGCATTTGAGAAAAGCGTGGTCTCCGATGCTTTCAAGCCCCTGCCGAAGGATAATCGCCCGAGCGGCGCCGCATTTGGCAAATGCCCACGGGCCGATGGTTTTTGTTCCGGCAGGCAGGTCGATCGCCGTCAGCGCCGAACACAGATAAAAAGCTTTTTCCTCAATGGCGGCCGGCGTGCCGCCCCAGCGCAGCGTAGTGAGTTTTCCGCATTCCTGAAAAGAGGAAACACCGATGAAACGGATGCCGCTGCCGAATGATACGCTTTTCAAATTGCGGCATTTCATAAAGGCGAAATTGCCAACCGCTTCAAGAGAATCAGGCAGCGTGACGGATGTCAGCGTATCGTTTTCATAGAATGCCTTGTTTTCGATTGCCGCGATGCGGTATTTGCCGATGGTATCCGGTATTACCAAACGGTCCGACGTGCTGTCGCAGCCGGTTACGCAAAGCGTCTGATCCGTATATAGGATGCAGTGAAAACCGCCTGCGTGATAATTCTCCCGCCCGATCGATTTTCCTAAGCGCTGCCCGGCCTTTTGCAGCGCGGGGTCTGTGTTTTGGCCGACGGTATCGAACAGTGCGCAACCGCCTGTGAGCAGCGCAGCGGCAACCAGAAATATGGCGAAACAAACTTTGGCTGCCGGTTTCAAATGGAAAGTTTTTTTCGTCATTGTATGTCCGGGCCTTCCTGGCCGTTGCCGTTTTTACCGTCCCTATCATCTGACTTTGCCTGGCCTTTGTCAAGCGTTTCCGGGTCATTCTCGGCGCCGATGTTGCCGCTGCGCGTGCGAAACGCTTTTCTTTCGCTTTTTGCCGGTTTGCCGGCGCCGTCCCATTTGGACAGCCGCTCGCGGTTGCGGCGCAGAATTTCCTCTTTCCTGGCGGCTTCCAGTTTTTCGATTTCCTGCTGCTTGAGCCGGCTTTCCTCGCTGTGGCGCGCTTTGGCTTCGTCATATAGCAGGCGGATTTCCTCCAGGTGCCGGTAATTCTCCATTTCTGTCAGCAGCCTTTCTGCGTCAAGCAGAACTTTCACCGCGCGGGTATAACGCGATTTTTCACTGACAAAGCGCCTTATGGCACGATGCCGGCGCAGCCGCTGCGGCAGCGTGTCAGCCGGCAGAGCTTCCGCTTCTTCCAACTCCCGGTCCGCGGGTGCGGTGACCTTGTCGGGATAATATTTCAGCAGCAGTTTACGGCAGCTCTTTTTTGCTCTGCTGTATGCCAGCGCGTCGCTGCGGATGCTGCGTTCCTCTGCCGTCCGTTTCGGCAGGGCTTTGGCTGCTTTCCGCTCCCCGGGATTCGTATTTCTGAGACCCTCAATCCCCAGGGATACTGTGCGCTCGGCGCGCTCCACCTGAGCCATAACGCGCGGAGAACTGAATTTTTCCATTTCGTTGATAACAAAGTCGCAGACCGAAACATCGTCGTCATACTTCCTGCTTTTATGATTTTCAGCCCGTGCGGCCTTCAGGGCCGCTTTCCTTTCGCTGCGCGGCAGCGCGGCCGCCTGTTTCCGGCGCGAAACGGCGCTTTGGCGTCGCTGTTGCAGATACCGGCGGCGCGCTGCCTTAACGCGCGCAATTTCCTCAGCGCGAAACTGTTTCTCCGTTTCAGTCGACGCAGGCAGCCTGCGGGCCGCTTTCACGTCGTCTGCGGTGGTGACCAGATGGCGGTCCGCTTGCAGCCGTTTTGCTTCGTCGATGATGTCGATTGCCTCGACGAGCGCCGAATCCCGCAACACGCCATTGCCGTAATCTTCGAAAAGCGCGCGGATTTTCAAAACCTTGACGATGCCCCGCTGCTTGACTTCGGTTAAGTCATAGAAAAAGTAGGGTACGCAATTAAGCGCCGCGCCGATTACGGCGGCGATGATCAGTACCGAGAACATCTCCTCACGGAAGGAGGCGACCTCAAGCACGTCGTAATTATCCTGCAAACCCAGGCGCTGTTAAATAGTCGGCAGCACCATACCGGTAAAAATGCCGACGAAACTGCCGATGATGCCGACGGCGCCGAACATACCGTCGATACGTTCCCCGGTGAAGTACTGCTGATAATCGCGCATATCCGCATTGATGCCGGGCCCGTAGACGACGGAGAACGAACCGACGAAACCGTTGAGAAAATACAGCGCGATGAGAGCGTAAATATTGCGGTAAAAAGGATAAAAGGCCGAGATCAGAACGATATTGGCTACATTACACCAAATCAGCAGGTTCCTTTTCCCGAGGGTGCGAATCGCGTAGGGGCTCAGCAGCATCGCCCAAAGCGCCGCGTTGCCGATGAGCGACGTCGCAAGGCCGTATGTGCCCATTCTGTTGGGATAACCGTAGATAAAGGTCCAGCCGATAATGACGCCGACCGCTCCTTCCAGAAAGCCGAGCCATCCCGCCAGAGAGGTAATCCAAAAATATTTGTTTTTGGCGACGCAACGCAGCGCGTCGCTGAACTTGAAGTGCGAAACATGCGTACGCGCCACAACGATACGCTCCCGCGTGCCTTTCACGGCCAGGAAACTCAGCGCAAGTCCGATAACGGCAATGGCCGGATGAATGACCCGGTAGGTCGATATGTTGTTGAGGCCGCCGGTCAGTGTCGACAGCATCGGCACGAAGGCGCCAGTCAGAGAAGGAGCGAAAGAATAGATAATCGACGAAATGGCAACGATATCCGTACGCTCATGGCTGTTGGGCGACATCACGTTGACCAGGTCAAAGAAAGACTGGCTGAAAAACGGCGAAAAGCATTGCAGCAGAACGAAACAAATGAGTACCGATATAGCCTTGCGCGCATAAGGCATCGTATCGTAAGGCAGCCAGACAAATACGAACGAGATGACAAGCGTCGGAAAACCCATGGTTGCCAGCCATGGCCGGAACTTGCCCATTTTCATTTTAACGGAATCGATCAGGTACGACCGCATCACCGTAATGCCGAAGCCGGCAATCGTCGAAACGATGGCCATATACTGAAGATGCATCGGCTTGATGCCGATGGTATTGCCGACGAGAAAACTCGTTGCGGTAAGGGCAATCTGGTTGGAAAAGAACAGCACGAACTGTACGCCCATGCCGCCGAAACCGTACATGAGAATCTCGCGGTAAGAAACATATTTTCCAAGCGGCGGTGTCTTCCAGTGGACCGCCAGCGTATTGACCGCCGAAACCGCCTTTTGCCTGACCTTGTTCAATCGAACCCCCATCATAACGAATCGGTTCGTCCCGGGCGACCGGCCCGCCTCATACCGTGATTTTCAACTGCTTTTTATTCGCGCAGGACTCGGTTTACTCTGTCAGCTTTGCGTGTAAGACCTGCCGTGCCCGGGGTAAACCGTCGCGCCGCTGTCCTCGATGATTTTCATCGAAGCGCGCAAATCGTCATAATTGACAAACAAAAAAGGTTCGGTGACCTTGAAAATGTTCATCATCGCGTCGCCGACGATGAAATCGGCACCGCCGTTCACCAAAATCCCGATAGAACCTTTTGTATGGCCCTTCAGTTCGATAATCTTCGCGTCAATACCGTATTGTTCCAGGGTTTGTCCGCCGGATACGAAAAAATCCGGCCGGAACGGGTCGATTTTCACAGCGCTCGGAGCCAGGTTGGAAAACAGCGCGGAAATTTTCTGTACCGGTGTGCGCCCGCAGGCCTTTTGCGCCGCCTGGTTGGCAATCAGTTCCGCGTCGTCCGCATGCATCGCGATTTTTGCGTTGAGTTTTTCCGCCAAGTAGGCCGCGTTTTGAATATGGTCGTAATGGCCGTGCGTCAGTACGATCAATGACACGGGATAATCCTTCACGGCGTCATAGACTTTTTTCCTGCTGTTGGAGGCGCCCGTATCGACCAGAACGCATTGTCCCTGACCGACGATCAGGTAACAGTTGACCATTCCGCAAGGAATTCGGATGATTTGCCCGGGCTGCGGCGTGGCCGGCGCCGCGTGGCTGCCGGTCAATCCGGCCGAAACGATTGTCAGAGCGAGAATTTGAATCGCCGCGATTGCAGTTTTTACCATCCTTTTCATTTGAACACTCCCGATGTTTTATTATTTCGAAGGGTTTTCAAACCAGACGACCGAAATGATATTGGTCAAACGGTTGTATTCCTCACAGTTTGCCACGATATCGATATCGCCGTCGCGGTCAATATCCTGCGTGACGCACAAATCCCATTTCTCGCCGTTAAACTCGCCGAAACCGAAAAAGCCGTCTCCCCATTTAATCACTTCGGGCGTGAAGCGCATATCGCCGCGGTTGAGCATGACAAAAACGGCGGCTTTATTTTTCCCCAGTTTTCCGTTTTCGTGAATTAACGCGCCGATGATATCAAGTTTGCCGTCGCCGTTGATGTCGGCGAGTTTGACGAGCCTTGCCCTGTTTTGCGCGCAGGCCGGTTTTTCAACCGTAATGACATGATGAGCGCCTTTATTGAAGTCGAAAACCTTGAAATCTTCTTTGCGGTGCAGCACAATTTCGTTTTCTCCGTCGTTGTCGAGGTCGCCGACATCGACCTGTTCCTTTGCGTAAAGGGTGTTATCGGCATATATCTTGCTTTTCACAAACGAATGGTTCCCTTTGTTGATGTAAACAAACAGCCCCATCCGATCCTTCGGGGTATCAAAATCAGAGTTTGCAACAGCGATATCGGTATAGCCGTCTTGATTGATATCGGCGGGGACGAAACCGTGCGCGCTCTCAATTTCAGGGTCAATGACGGTTTTATGATAATTTTTTACGTTCAAAACGCCGGCGTTCTGCGCGGAAAGCATAAAAAGCCCGGCATACTCGATACCGGCAAACTGATCCTTTGTCCCAGCGCCGGTGTTGCCTCGCCCGCCCGCAATGATTTCGGGCACCCCGTCGCCGTCCAAATCCGCGCACCTTATAAAATGAATATGGCCTTTGCCGACTGACGCGGGTATCTTCCCGAGCGCCTGCCAACTCTTATCCGATGGTCTGTATTGATAAACTGAGATGGAGGTCGGTTCGGCGGTGCCCTCAACACCTTGCGAAACGAGAACCTCGGGAATGCCGTCGCAATCCAAATCGCCCAGGCAGGAACTTTCAGCGTTTTTTATTGTGCCTACCAGCGTCGACTCCCATTGCGCAACGGATTTCGGATGCTCGGGGCGTTTGATGACATAGATATTGCCCCTGAACTCGTATTGCGTCAAAAACCAGTCATCATAACCGTCGCCGTCCAGGTCCCAGGCCGTAAGGCCGTTTGCCAAAAAGTCGAAAGGCAGTCTGCTGTTATGAACGTTGCGCATGGTCCATTCGGCACCCATTTCGGGATATTTGCCGTTTTGGGCGATTGTTTTATAAGGCTTATAAATACCGGCAGCGCAGTCATAGGCGTAGACGAAGGCTGCGGCGGCAAATGGAACCGATATAAGGACGGCGAGCGCCTTGAAAAGCAATCTGCGCGGTTTGACTTTCCGCATCGGCAAGCCCCTTTTAGGTAATTAAAAACATTTTAATATAATTACATCAAAATTACCACTGCCGGCCGCCGCCGGCAAAAGGCGGAACGGCGGCCTTGAACGTTGAATGGCGTCGGGGAATACAATTTGACATCATTTATTTACCGTGATAATGTTTATGACGGTAACAATATTTCGGGGGGATTCTTTTGAATTAC
This sequence comes from Bacillota bacterium, assembly GCA_022706685.1. Lineage (GTDB taxonomy): Bacteria > Bacillota > Clostridia > Oscillospirales > Acutalibacteraceae > UBA1447. The sequence continues at coordinate 38,060 of JAKJCA010000020.1, read as the reverse complement.
TGCGACGAAGCATGTCTCATGATCGATATGCTGATGCAGAAAGCGTCATCCAACTTCGCAAAAGCAAAAAGCCAGCAGTTCGCTTCGCAGGGATTAACCTCTCAACAGGTCAGCATCCTGCTGTTCCTTGATAAAAATGGCTCCGCAAAAGTCAGCGAAATAGCAGACGCTTTAAAAATGGTGGACAGCAACGTCTCCAATATCTGTTCCAGACTGCAGAAAGCGGGGCTTGTCACCAGAAAGCGGCCCGATGACGACAAGAGGGTTGTGTATATCGAATTAACCGGGGCCGCGGAAATCAAAATGGAAAAGATAAAGAATAAAGTATATGACTTCCGCCGCAGAATCAGCGAGCGGCTGTCAAAGCAGGACCTGGCGGACGTCTGCAAAGGTTTGAGTATCTTGAACGATATGCTTGATATGTTTGACGACGCACAGGAAGACAAGCCGTCAGGCCATACGGGCTGACCTTTCTTGAAGATGGACCGATACTGATAAAGGCGGTAACGGCATGGAGCATATGAGCAGCATTATCCGGCCTTTCGGCATGCGCGATAAAATCGGCTATGCCCTGGGCGATTTCAGCTGCACCGTCAGTTTTTCGTTCACTACCAACTACGCCATGCTCTTTTTCGTTACCTGCATGGGCGTCAAGCCGGAGCATTTTGCCGCCATTATTATGTTTATCAAGGTGTGGGACGCGCTGACTACGCCCGTGATTGGCCATCTCAGCGATAGGAGGGCTCCGGGCAAAACCGGCAAATTCAAACCGTGGATAAAATGGGGCAGCATTCCGCTGCTTGTGACAAGCGCCGCGATGTTCCTGTATGTGCCGAACGCGCCGTATGCGGTGAAGATTACGCTTTTTACAAGCATGTATATGATTTGGAGCGTCGCATTCGCCAGTGTGAATATACCCTACGGGTCGATGAATTCGCTGATTACCCAGGATCCCGTCCAGCGCGCCGAATTATCCACTTTCAGAAGCATCGGGGCTATGGCCGCCGACGCGCCGGTCATGGTGCTTGTGCCGCTGCTCATTTATGACAGCAATGACAATCCGAAAGGCGGCTCGTTCTTCCCCGTTATCCTTGTAATGAGCCTGGCCGGCTTTGCCGCGATTCAGCTGCTGGGAGCGCTTGTAACCGAAAGAGTACAGGTGAAACAATCCGCCCGCCGTTCATCCGATTATCTGAAGACGCTGAAAGATTTTTTTAAAAACCGCTCGATGATGGGCCTGACAATTTCATCGATGTCCTATCTCGCTTTTATAGGGACCACTTTATGGGCTATGCAGTATTTGTTTATGTGTTATTTCAGGAACGCCAAGCTGCTTTCGCTGGGCATGATTATCGGCGGATTTCCCGTTCTGTTTGCGCTGCTGGCCTCGAAACCGCTGGTGAAGAAATACGGCAAGAAAACGGCCGTCACCTATCCTTTCCTGCTGGGTATCGCGGCCTCGGGAATCATGACGTTTGTCAAAATAAAAAACCCCTATGTCTGGCTGGCGCTGCTGGGCGTTGTCATGCTCTCATCGGGAATGCACATGATATTGACCTGGGCGCTGGCGGCAGACTGTATTGATTACCAGCAGCTCATAACAGGGCGCAGCGAGGAAGGCTCGATTTTCGGGACGTTCTCGCTGTTCAGGAAACTGTCGCAGGGCATCGGCGGCGCGGCTGTCGCTTTGGCGCTGAAATGGGCCCGTTACGCCGCCGAAAACGGCGCCGACCAGCTGTCGGGCGTCGCGGAAAGGATACGCTTTGCGACGGGGCTGATTCCTTTGACGGGCTGCATCATCTGCTTTTTATCCATGGCGCTTCTTTATAATATCAATGAAACACAGTTAACCCGGAAGGAACCGTCGGAAATCCCCGCTTCATCACTCGACGAGCATAATGAAAGCCATAAAAGGTTATGAACGAAAGAGGAGGTTTATCCATGGGTCCGTATTTGCTGGGTATCGACATTGGCGGAGGGTCCGTCAAATGCATGGTATATTCGCCGGCTGACAAAGCCGCCGCCGTTTCATCTGTCGCCATGCCCGCCAAAGCGCTGTTCGCCGTCGGCGAGTTCGGTTACGGCATGAACCTGGATGAAATGACGCTTGCCGTGAAAGACTGCGCGGCGCAATGCCTGCGCAAAGGCGGCATCGCCGCCGCCGATATCGCCGCGGTCTCCTTCTCCACCCTGCGGCATACGCTGGTCGCCCTCGACACGCAGGGTGATGTCCTATTCGCTTCGCCCAACAGGGATGCGCGCGCCGTAGACCAGACGATGCGGCTGATTGATACCTGCGCGGATGAGATCTATCGGATCAGCGGCCACCGCCCCATGCCGAACCTGATGGCGTGCAAATTGCAATGGCTCAGGGATACGCAGCCGGACTTGTATGAAAAAACAACCACCGTGTTTACCGTCGAAGATTACTTTAACTTCAAATTGACAGGCGTTGCCAGGGCAGAACGAACCAACGCCGGCGAAACCATGCTGTATGATTTGGCTTCGAACCGCTGGTCGGACGAATTGATCGAAAAACTGGCCTTGAAAAGGACCATGTTTCCGGTGCTTGTCGATTCCGGCGTTGTGCTCGGCCATATTACGCAGAAAGCGGCTGCGGAACTCGGCCTGAACCCGGCAACGCTTGTGGTGACCGGAGCGGGGGACACGCAAAGCGCGCTGCTGGGCATGGGCGTGTTGAACACCGGCGAAACAGGTGTTTCAGCAGGCACAACGGCGCCGATTCAGATGCTGGTCGACCGCCCCTGTATCGATTCAAAGGGAAGAACGTGGGCGGGGGTTTCCGCATTGCCGGGCAAATATGTGGCCGAATGCAACGGCGGCGGCATGGGCATCGCGCTGGAATGGATTGCGGGCCTGCTGTTCGGCGATATGCCCAAACCGGTGGCCTCCCTTATGGCGGAGGCCGAAAAAACAGGAGCCGGCGCGGGCGGCGCGGTTTCCACCATCGGCGCGCAGATATTCAACCATTCGGTTCTTTCTTTGCCCATCGACCAGCTGATGTTCTCGACGACCAACTACACGCCGAACGCCGCGGACCGCAGCAAAGTGTCCCGCGCGGTGCTTGAAGGCATGGCTTTGGCCATACGGGCCAATGTGGAACAGCTGACAGAAATCAGCGGCCTGAAACCATCCCGGCTCCATATCAGCGGCGGCATTTCACAAGCCGCCGTATTCAACGAAATTGTATCAGACGCCCTTTCGCTGCCTGTCGTGAACCCGAAGTATTCCGAAGCTTCCGCTCTCGGCGCGGTCATCTGCGCGTCCATGGCGCTCGGCGGTTATGCGGCGCTGGCGGACGCTTCTGCTTCATTGGCCGAAAACAAGCCGGAAATCAGCTGCTGCGGCGGAAGTTATGAAAGAATCTATGAAGAGTGGAGAGAGATGTATGCCTCGTCCTTCGAGGCCACCATGCCGCTGGGCGCGTTGATCAACGAGCTGCGTTCCGACGCGAAGGGCGATGCGGGTCAGGCGCCGGCTGAAACGGTGCGGCTGAGAATCTATGCGGACGCCGACCTGTCGGAAGAAAGCGTGAACATGCTGCGTGAATTCGGTACGGTGACCTATAAAAATTACCGCGACGGGGATATGCTTGAAGGCGACGATATGGTCGCTGCGCTCAAGGACTATGATGTTTTTATCACCGAGGTCGATATCGTTGACGCGCCTATCATTAAGCAACTGCCGAACCTGCGGATGATCGGGGTATGCCGCGGCAATCCGACCAATGTGGATGTCGAGGCCTGTTCCAGCGCGGGGATCCCGGTGGTTTATACACCCGGCCGCAATGCCGACGGCGTGGCAGACCTGACGGTTGCTTTCATCTTATCCGCGGCCAGAATGATCCCGCAGGCGAGCGCTTTTCTCAAAGAAGAAGGCGCGGCGGGCGATATGGGGCGCATGGGAGCGGCGTACTTCCGCTACCAGGGTACGGAACTTTGGCGCCAGAACATCGGCATCATCGGCGGCGGCGCCATCGGTAGAAAAGTTGCCAGGCGTTTGCTGGGCTTCGAGGCGAACCTGCTCGTTTACGATCCGTACTTAAGCGACGCTGACGCCGCTCTCATGGGTGCGCGGAAGGTGGAACTTGACGAACTGCTCTCGCAAAGCGCCATCATTACCATCCATGCGCCTGTTACCGACGAAACCACCGGCATGATCGGCCGGGAACAGTTTGCCAAGATGAAAAAAGGCGCCTGGTTCATCAACACCGCGCGCGCGGCGCTGGCGGATTACGATGCCCTGCTTGAAGCGCTGAAAACCGGTAGACTAGCCGGCGCGGCACTAGATGTATTCCCGGTGGAACCGCCCGCGTCCGATGATCCGCTTTTGCTGATGGAAAATGTCATCGCCACTCCGCATATTGCCGGCAACACCAAACAGGTCAGCATTCACCAGGGCATCATCATGGCGGAAAACATCGAAAAACTGCTCAGGGGCGAAATGGGCGGCGATGTCATCAACAGAAAGGATATCAAAAACTTTTCTTTCAGCGGTGAAAAGACGATTGACGAGGCGGCGCTGGACCGTCTTTCGGCCAATGTTGTGGGCGTTAGCGATTTGGATGCATCCAAACAGGAGAAAACGAAACCGGCCGCAGCGGACGCTCCTGCCGCGGTTCGGCAGGCAGCGCCGGCAACGGCATCGCCCTCTGCGGATGCGTGCGGCTCAGGCGGCTATGCGCAATATATGGCGCTTATCAAGCAGTTCCTTGACAACCTTTCCGCCGATGAAGAGGTCAGGGTGAAGACGGCGGGCAAAGACATCAGTTTCCAAATCACCTTCAAAGACAATGAAGAATCCTGCTATATGTATTTCAACAAAGGTGATATCGACGCAGGCCTCGGTGTTTTCCCGTATGGCGCTGCCGAGGTCAACCTCAGGATGCCCATCGAAATTTTTGACGGAATGATGAGGGGAAACGTCAACGGTGCCAACGCCGCGATGACAGGAAAAATGAGTTTCACCGGCAATGTGCGCAAAGCGATGAGCATGCAGTCGATTTTAAAATTGATGATGAGTTCCTACGAAAAGGCCATCAAAACCGTGGGCGATGTGGATGTGGCACACTTTTCTCAGGTCGCCGCGCCGGCACAGCCCGCCGCATCCACGGCGTCCGGCGCCTCTGCTTCGCCGAAAACCTCCGGCGGCGCCGCTGGGTATGCGAAATACATGCAGCTGGTCAAAGAATTTTTGCGCGTCATGGCCAACGATGAAGAAGTCAAGGCAAAAACCGCGGCGAAGGACATCAGCTTCCAAATCACCTTCAAAGACAATGAGGAATCCTGCTATATCATTTTCAATAAAGGCGAAATCGACGCCGGGCTCGGCCTCATAGCGGGCGGGCAGGCGGAAGTCAACCTGCGCATGCCCATGGAAATTTTCGACGGCATGATGAAAGGCACCATCAACGGCGCCAACGCCGCGATGACGGGGAAAATGAGCTTCACCGGCAACGTGCGCAAAGCCATGAGCATGCAGTCCATTCTGAAACTGATGATGGGCGCTTACGAACAGGCTGTCAAAATTGTCGGCGAGGTGGATGTAGCTGCCCTGGGCACGCAAGCTCCCGGCCCAAGCACGGCGCAACCGTCCGCACCCGCTGCGGCGGAGTTGCCGCAGACGACACCTCCACTGCCCAAACAGGGATTCCTTGGCAGACTGTTCGGCAAAAAAGGTCCGGCAGAACCGGAGCGGGCCGCACCGGCTTGCGCACCGCAGGTTGTTGCGGCCGCCCTGCCGGAAAAACCGAAAACCGGCGACGTGCGCGACGATATTCTGCAGATTACCAACGAGTTATACGAGAAAGGGCTTTTAACCGGCATCGGCGGCAACATCAGCGCCCGCTGCGAGGATAATCCGAATCATATATGGATTACGCCCAGTTCGGTGTTCAAAGGCGACCTGCGCGCCGATATGATGGTTCGCGTGGATCTGGATGGCAACAATGTCGGCGACTCGGAGCTTTCCGCCTCGTCGGAAAAGATGGTCCACCTCGCCATTTACAAGCGCCGGCCGGAGATTATGTCCGTCATCCATTCCCACGCGCCCAAGGCGACCTTGATGGCGTTGACCGGTTTGAAGTTTCTGCCTATTTCCACGGACGCCGCGTTTATCGGGGATATTCCGGTGGTGCCGTTTGTCATTCCCGGCTCGCCGGAACTCGGCGATATGGTTGGGGAGGCCATCGGCGAACACGGCTCGGCGGTCATCATGCAAAACCACGGCCTTGTCGTAGCCGGCGCCAGCTGCCGAAGGGCCGCCGACAACACGGAAGTTGTCGAATTGACAGCCGAAAAAATCATCGAATGCCACATGATGGGTATCGAACCCGCGCTGCTGCCGAAAGAGGCACAGGAGGAACTGGCGGAACTGGGCAAAATGCTGGTATGACGGAGGGATTGCTGTGTCAAAAACTGTATTGGTAACAGGCGCGTCCAAAGGCATCGGATTCGCGCTCGCGAAAAAACTGCTCGAAGAAGGCTATAACGTCTATTGCGCCGCGCGCTCGCTGAAAAAAATGGAACCCCTGCGCACGCTCGGCGGCAAAATCCTCGCACTCGATTGCGGCAGCCCCGCGAGCATCGAGCAGTGCGCGCAAACCATTCTCGAGGAAAGCGGCAGCGTGGACATCCTTGTCAACAACGCCGGCTACGGCCTGTACGGCGCGGTTGAAAACGTTGCCATGACGGACGGCCGCGAACAGATGGAAGTCAACTTTTTCGCTCCCGTCTACCTGTCCCAACTTTTGCTTCCGGCCATGAGGGCGCGCGGCGGCGGCAGAATCATCAATATTTCCAGCGTTGCGGGAAGGGTTTATTCTCCCGCGAGCGGTTGGTACTGCGCTTCCAAGTTCGCGCTTGAGGGCATCACCGACTGCATGCGCCTTGAACTTGCGCCTTTCAATATCAGGGCGGTGCTCATCGAACCAGGTCCCGTTAAAACCGACTGGTCGGACGGCGCGAAAAGTTCGCTGCTGAAAAACAGCGACGGCACCGCTTATGAAGATTTCGGAAAAAGGAGTTACAAACTGCTCAGCGGCGCGACCGGCTCTATGGCGGCCGAACCCTCGGCCGTTGTCAAAGCCGTTATGAAAGCCGTCAACGCGAAAAACCCGAAACCGCGCTACCTTTGCGGCAGGATGTCGCGGCTGTCGGTTATCAGCAAAAAAATCATGGGCGACCGCCTTTTTGACAAGGCTATCGGTTCACAGATGAAATAAAATATATAGCGCCCGATGACACTTTGCTGTAATCAATACTTTATCCGGCTTTCAGCAGACAAATTTTTAGCGAAAGTACAGGCGCCAGCCGATTTTTTTCTTGACTTTGACAGACACTTCATTTATCATATCAAGGTGCCGAAACGAACCGGTATGATCCATTAGCTCAGTCGGTAGAGCACTTGACTTTTAATCAAGGTGTCCGGAGTTCGAATCTCCGATGGATCACCACATGAGCCGCGGAGACCCGCTTGCGGGGCAACGGGGCTTTTTTATTTAGTATCCGGCCACAGGTGTTTGCTCAAATCGACACGTCCGTCGGGCAGAAACGTAACACCCTCTTCTTCGAGCAGAATGCGCTGCATATTGACGCCGCCGAAGGCGAAGGCCTCCGACAATCCGCCGAAACGGTTGACCACCCGATGGCAGGGGATGGCGCCAGGCTCGGGATTGACATGCAGGGCGAAGCCCACGACCCTCGGCCATCTCGGGTTGCCCGCCATCGCCGCGACCGCGCCGTAAGTCGATACCCTGCCCCTTGGTATTTTGCGCACCTGTTCGTAGATTAAATCGAAAGTGTCCGCCATGGATTTGCCTCTTTCATGATTATTGTGAGCGTGATGTTTTGTGAGACTCTTTATCGCCCTGCGTTTCAATGATGAAGTTACCGCGAAACTGCAGGCGGCTGTGGACGCGTTGCGCTCGCAGAGTATCCGCGGGAACTTTACAAGACCGGAAAATCTGCACCTGACGCTTGTATTTCTCGGCGAACAACCCGATCCGGCCAACTATATCCGCGCCCTGGAAACGCTGGAGGCGTATTGCTTAAAAATACAACTTGCTAAAACAGGGCGTTTCAAACACGAAGGCGGGGATATTGTGTTCGCGGGTTTTCAAGGCGGCGATGAATTAAAAACGCTCTATCGGGCAGTATGCCGGGCGCTCGAACGGGCAGGTTTCGCCTGCGGCGGGAGTGAATATATTCCCCACGTGACGCTTGGCAGAGAAGTCGTGTTCAAACAATCAGCGGGCATGGCGTATGTTGACCGTTTGTTAAGGGGCATAACCATACCGGCAAACGCCGTCAGTTTGATGTGTTCGGAAAGGACCGGCGGGCAACTCGTGTACAGCGAACTATATGCCGTGCCGTTGAAAAAAAGATGAAAAGACGCATCAGCCATATTTTTTGGGACTGGAACGGGACGCTGCTCGACGATGTCGGCGCGGCGTTAGCTTCCGTTAACGATATGCTGGCGGCCAGGGGATTGAGCCCTATTACCCTTGAGGTTTACCGTCGATGCGTGGATACGCCGATTATCCGCTTCTACGAACAGCTGTTCGACTTGGAAAAAGAGGATTACAACGATCTGCTGGCCGGCTACAACGACGGATATGAAAAGCACCTGGCTGAGTGCGGTTTATCGCCCGGAGCGCTGCATACGCTTCAAGCGATTCGGGAAACCGGCGCGAGGCAAATTGTCGTTTCATCGTGCGAACAGACGCAGCTTGACAAATATGTCTCCCTTTTCGGCGCAGCGCCCTATTTCGACGCGGTGCTCGGTGCGGCAAATTTTTATGCGGAAAACAAAACGGGCCGCGCACTGTCCTATATGCAGACGCACGCAATCGACGGCGCAGCGGTGCTGGTGATCGGCGACCTGACCGGCGACTTCGAGATGGCGAGGCGCCTGGGCGCCTCCTGCATTCTGATCAGCACGGGGCATCATCCGTCAGAGGTACTATCGCGGTGCAGGGTGCCCTTGGCAGGCTGCTTTGACGATATCGAGCGGTTGCTTAAAGAGAATTACCGTATCGCCGCGCCTTAACGATAGGCGGCGACACCGTTGACGACGTTGATATAACGCCCCTCAAAAAATGCGCGCAGATTTTCGCGGCACATATTCATCAGCCGCTGCCTTGTTTCGAACGCCGCCCATGCGATGTGCGGCGTAATATTGCATTTGTCGCACCGCAGCAGGGGATTATCCGGTTTTGGCGGCTCGGAGGAGAGGACATCGACGCCCGCTCCGGCAATCCGGCCGGTATCAAGCGCCTCGGCCAGCGCGGTTTCGTCCACGACGCCGCCGCGCGAAGTATTGATAAAGAAAGCGTTCGGTTTCATTTTTTCAAAAAAAGAGCGGTTGGCCATTTTATCGGTCGCCGGCGTCAGCGGGCAGTGCATCGTCACGATATCCGAGTTGCGCAGCAGTTCGTCAAGACTGACCTGCTGGTATCCGCTGCCCTCCGGCGGCTGTTTCAGCGACGGGCTGAAGAACAAAACACGCATGCCGAACGCCTGCGCGAGCACTGCCACAGCAGAACCGATTTTTCCGAAGCCGACGATGCCGATGGTCTTGCCGTTGAGTTCCATCAGCGGGGCGTTCCAAAAGCAGAAGTCGCGGCTGGCCGCCCATTTGCCTTCTTTGACCGCCATTGTATGAGCGCCGACACGGCTCCCCAGTTCGAGGATATGGGCGAACGTCATCTGCGCGACGGCTTGCGACGCATAATCGGGGATGTTGGTTACCGGGATCTCTCTGCGCGCGGCCGCTTCGATGTCCACCACATTGTAGCCGGTGCTCAAAAGGCCGATATAACGCAGCTTTTCCGCGCCGCCGATAAGTTCGGCGTTCAGAACCGTTTTGTTCGACAAGACGATTTCGCAACCGGCTATCCGCTTCTCCGTTTCATCCGGCTTGGTGAAGTCGTAAACGCTGTACTCGCCGTATTCGGCCAGCCAGTCCCACGAAAGGTCGCCGGGGTTGGTGGTGTAGCCGTCTAAAATTACGATTTTCATCGATTCTCCTCCGTTGCCTTGTTTTTATCCAGCAGTTCGCTTTCGGTGAATTCGGCGGCGTTCAGAATCGCGCTGCAGCAAAACAGCGCCGCGCAGAAGCAGTCGGGTACGATGGCCGAGACCGCCCAAAGCCAGCGCTTGCGCCTGAGTTCGAGCCGTTCCTCCAGCAGCAGCTGCAAGCAAAAGCCCAGCAAAAGCTTTTTATCCAACTGCGCGACCAGGCTTCTGACCAGTTCAAGGCTCAGGCCTTTATCCAGCAGCCGGGTCATTTTACCCAGCGATTCGCTGGTATTTTCCGAAAGCAGCGCTTTCGAACGTTCAATAAGCAGGGAACACATGGAAGCGAGGGTATAGATTTCCGTCTGGTCCAGATCGAATATCTCCGCCGCCGTTTCAGCGCAGTGCAGGACATTGCTGTTGAAAGCGAGCGGGTCGGTGCCAAACTGCGCGAAAAACACGCTGACGTTTTTCAGCGCAGTTTTTTCCAGCATGCTGGAGCTGGTGAAATCGGAAAACACACTCTTGTACTTTTCACTGCACGTGGTATCAAAATAGCAGATTTTATATTTCTCATAGCGTTCAAAGGCATACACATGGCCGTCAAGCAGCCCGAACGCTTTTTTGGCGTCGAGAGTGCCCTGCCGGATATTCCTTCGGGAATGCTCGCTGGTAAATTCCTTCAGTTTCCCGATATTGCTTGGGCTCAAAGGCCGCCGGTTGTGGATAAAATGAATGCGGGCATCGTTTGCGGGGATTTCTTTGACAGCCATCTTGCCGATATTGACCGCCACAATTTCGCCGGCGCCGCGCTCAAGCGCCATTTTGACGGGTAAATTATCCGCGTATCCGCCGTCGATATAAGTACGGTCGCCGATCTTTCTGGATTTCAGGAAAGGATAGGCCGAAGCGCTTGCGAAAATATAATCATGCAGCTGGCCTTGCGGGATGTTTTCCAGAAAAAGTTCGATCGGTTTGCGCGCCGGCAGGGTCGTCGTTACCAGACCGTAATCCACATTGGAGGAGCGAAGCTGCGCCTCGTCGACCAGCGCGGCAATCTTCCGGAACATCGGAGAACAGTCGACTCCGCCTTCCAGCACAATCTGGCGGAAAAATTTCGGCGACCGCTCCTCGCGGTTCTCAGCGCCTGCGGATGCGTTTCCCTCGAATATCTGCAGCGAATTTTCCAAATCGATGTTTTCCCACAACTCGAGGGCTTCGTCGTACTTCCCGAGCGCCAGCAGCGCGCCGTTGATGGCGCCGATAGAGGTACCCGTCACGATATCCGGTATATAACCGATTTCATTGAGGACCTGCCAGACGCCGATTTGATACCCGCCTTTGGCACCGCCTCCGCTAAAGACGACCGCGCGTTTGACCATCACACACACTCCTTTTCGGACGGCTTGTCTATTCGGAATTATAACATAACCCGCAACGATTAATAAAGATTCCGCAGGCGAAAGCGATTTGACCTTGAGCCCCGAATAACATATAATTGAGCCCGTACATAAGCCGGCGAAGGAGTACTCTTTTTGCCAAAGAAAAACATCTGGAAAAAAATGATGACGGCTGCCGGCGCCTCCTCGCTGCTGCTTTCTTTCCTGGTCATCGGCGTTATCTTTGTCAGCCGCATCGAAATCGTTAAAAATTGGTATGCCGGCGTTCAGGCAATACTGCTGGATATTGAAATGAAGATCGCTTCCATTGACGATATCTGGCTGTTCGTGTTCGTCATCATCCTACTTTATGTACTAAAAAGCCTCGCGCCCGGCCTGACCGTTTCAGCCATGTGTATGATATGCGGCCTTGTATTCCCGGTATGGGAAGCGCTTGCCCTCAACGTGTCCGGAATCCTGATTCTTTTTTCGGTGAAATACTATATCGGCCGCCGTTTTGGAGGCGGCAGAGCCGTGCGGCTGATTGCGAAAAACGAAAAAGTCCGTTCGGTATTCGAACATTCCGGCAAGGGGAACCCCTGGCTGCTGCTTGTATTCAGAACCATTCCGAGTTTTCCGCTTAACGGCGTCAGCCGCCTTTACGGGGGCATGGGTTTTCGGTACTGGCTTTTTCTGCTGCTTTCTCTTCTCGGCTACGCGCCGCGGCTGATATCATATACCTTTATCGGCAAAAACGCCTTCGACCCGCTGTCGCCGGCGTTTCTGACGCCGCTGGCCGCCGTGCTGATGCTCTCGGGCCTTTCCCTGCTTTTTGCCAACGTGCTTTGGGCCCTTGCAGAAAAAATCGCCGCGGGTTCCGGCAGGCGGGGAGGCCGCCGTAAAAGGAAGTTAGGGAGTGTTCATGATGCTTGACGTGGAAACATTGAAAAAGGAACTGGGCGCAGGAGGTTTGGGCGGCGAACTGGGCCGGGTATATCCGGACGAGGCGGAAAACCTTTACCGGCGCGCGCGCTTGGCAAGGGTGCTTGACTCATTCACGCAGCTGTTCCCTCAACACGGACGTGCGGCCCTGTTCAGCGCGCCGGGCCGGAGCGAAATCGGCGGCAACCACACCGACCACAACAACGGACGGGTCCTTGCGGCTGCAGTCAACCTTGATGCGGTTGCCGCAGCGTCTGAAAACGGTCTCGACGAGGTGCGCGTCAAATCGGAAAACTACAGCTTGGATACGGTCGACCTGGCGCGCCTGCATCCGGTCCGCGGCGAGAAGGGAAGGTCGCAGTCGCTTATCCGCGGCATCTGCGCCGGTTTCGTTGCGAGGGGATACCGTATTGGCGGTTTCGACGCTGCGACGGCTTCCGATGTTATCGCCGGGTCCGGCCTTTCCTCGTCCGCTGCTTTCGAGGTACTGATCTGTACGGTAATCAATCATCTTTTTAACGCAGGCAGAGCCGGCGCCTTGGAGATGGCGATGATCGCCCAGCAGGCAGAGAACGAGTTTTTCGGAAAGCCCTGCGGCCTGATGGACCAGACAGCCTGCGCCGTGGGAGGTTTCGTCGCGATTGATTTCGAGGACCTTGCCCATCCTGTCATTGAGAAAATCGATTTTGACTTCGCAGCCTGCGGTCACGCCCTTTGCATCGTTGACACCGGTGGGAGCCATTCAGGCCTGACGGGGGAATATGCCGCCGTACGCGGCGAAATGCAGGCCGTCGCGCATGAATTGGGCAAGAGCGTTTTGCGGCAGGTGAACCCGGTCGATTTTGCTCGCGCGCTGCCTATTTTGAGACAAGCCGTGGGCGACAGGGCCCTTCTGCGGGCGATTCATTTCTTCGGCGAAAACGAACGGGTACTTCGGCAGACGGCGCTGCTGTCGCGGGGCGATTTCGAGGCATTTAAAGAGGAAGTCGTTGCGGGCGGCCGCTCGTCGTATATGTTCAATCAAAACGTCTACACAACGGCCGACTCGAAACAACAGCCGCTTGCCCTCGCCCTTGCGCTGAGCGAAAGCCTTTTAGCCGGACGGGGCGCATGGAGGCTCCACGGCGGCGGCTTTGCGGGAACAATACAGGCCTTTGTACCCTTCGGTATGCTGGAAGAATACAAGGCCCGTATGGAAAGCGTATTCGGGGAGGGCCGATGCCACGTCCTGTCCGTGCGAAGCGCCGGCGGGGTGAGAATCTGCTGAAGGCCTTAATCGGCGGGCGGCTCCTTCGGCTCAATACCCGGATAGAGGATGGCGTGAATGTCTGTTTTAACGACATCCCAGTTGAGGATGAGCACCTCTTGTTTGCCCACCATAATCAGCGAAGGCGCGACGCTCGGGATAATCGCCTGGCTGATCGGCCAGCGCACATAGGACAGCGCCGCGACCAGCTGTCCGGTCAGACCGGCTTTGGTAAAATCTGTTGAAACCAGAGGGAGGAATTCATTCAAAAGGCGCAGCGCCTGCGAGGCGGACATATTCCTGGCCTTCTGCGCGATTTTTGTCAGGACGGTCCGCTGACGCGCGGTCCTGGCGCGGTCGGTATCAATCGCCCTGGTACGCACATAGGCCAGCGCCATCGTGCCGTTGAGATGGTAAGTTCCGGCCCCTTTTGATACGCTGACCCCTTCGGCGGCAAAGACTGTATCCAGGTAAGCCACTTCCGCCGCGGTTAGATGGACGTCTATACCGCCGAGCAAATCGATGATGTTCTTAAATCCGTCGAAATCGACGCTGGCGAAGTGGTCGATACGTACCTTGTAGTTGAGTTCAATGGTGTCAATCAGCAGCGCGGGTCCGCCGTAAGCGTAAGCGGCGTTGAGCCTTGCCCTGCCGTGGCCTGGGATGGAAACATACGCCGCCCTTGACAGCGAAACGATGTTGACTTTTTTATTGATTTTGTTGAGGGAAACGATGATCATCGCATCCGAACGCGGATAATACAGTTTTTGGCTGCCCTGGTCGCAGCCGATGAGAAGAACGTTGATGATTTTATCATGGTACCAAAGGCGGTTGTCGCTGATATTTTTGTCAATTCCCTCGTCGGCCGAGGCATCCTCGCCGGTCAACGAAAAGTCGTCGGTCAGATCAGGGTCGACGCCGAGCGTGGTCGTCTCGTTCCCGATAAAATTGATTTTGCTCAGATAATAGTTGTAAATGAGCCCGAGACTTCCCAGCGGCACGGCGAAAGCGAGCACAATAATCAATATCGTTTTCAGCGCTTTGCGTTTTTTAGACTGTTTTTCCTTTTTCATCGTTCACCCCGGCGCGGCAATATCGCCACCATTATAAAACCGGCCGTTCTAAAAATCAAATCAAAGCCGGCATCATGAAAGAAGGTATCCGTATCAAAAAATATGACAAACTGGAACGCCTGCTCGGCGAACTGGCATGCGGCTGCGGCTGCGGCGTCACCGGCGCCGAGAACGGGGCGGCGCAGGCGGCGGCCGGGATACTGTCCGCCTTGATGCCCGCGCAGATAGACGCGCTGGGCAACGTGCGCGGAGAGGCGGAGGGCGAAGGCCCCCGCATTTTGCTCGATGCCCATATCGACTCCATCGGCATGGTGGTGACAGCCGTCGGCGAAGACGGTTTCCTGAAGGCGGATAAATGCGGCGGCGTCGATATCCGGGTGCTGCCCGCGTCGGAAGTCAACGTATGGGGCAAGGAAAGGCTTTTCGGCGTGATCACCTCGGTGCCGCCGCATCTGTCCGGCGATAAGGACGGGCAAGCCCCGGGCTTCGATCAATTAACGATTGATACCGGCCTGGGCTCCCGGGCAAAGGAACTCGTGGAACCGGGCGACAGAATCTCCTTGGCCGGCAAAGGAATGCAGATGACGGGCAAGCTGTACTGTGCACCCGCGCTCGACGATCGGGCCGGCGTGGCCTGTATCCTCCGCTGTCTTGAACTGCTCAAAAAAAGCGGCCGTTCATACAACCTTTCCGTCCTCTTTTCCGTCCAGGAGGAATCCGGCGGCAGCGGGGCGGCGGTCGGCGCCTTCTCGAGCCAGGCCGAAGAAGGAATCTCGGTGGATGTCAGTTTCGCTTGCGCGCCGGGCATCCCGCGTGAAAAATGCGGCGAACTGGGCAAAGGCCCGATGATCGGCATCGCCGCCCCGCTCGACGGGGAAACAGGAGTTCGGTTAAGAACAACCGCAAAATCCAAAGGGATTCCCTACCAGCTCGAAGCAATGGGCGGTAAAACGGGCACCAACGCCGACGAACTGTCTGTCAGCGGCGAAGGGATGAAAATCGGGCTCATTTCCATACCGTTGCGCAATATGCACACGGCGGCGGAAATCGTCAGCCTGGAGGATATCGAGAATGCCGCTGCGCTGATGGCTGCCTATATCGCCGAAAGGGGGCGTAACGATGCTTGACGATATGTTGAGGCTCTGCTCGATTCCCGGGGTTTCCGGTTGCGAGCATGCTGTGCGCGAATACATCGTTTCGGCCGTCGGCGGCTGCGGCGCCTGCTCGACGGACGCGCTTGGCAACCTGATTGTCTTCAAAAAAGGCAAAAAGAGCCGGCAGAAAAAATTGATGCTTGCGGCGCATATGGATGAGGTCGGCTTGATTGTCGTCTATATCACCGACGAAGGCTTCCTGAAGTTTACCACGGTCGGCGGCATCGTTACCGGCATTCTGCCCGGCAAACGCGTACTCGTCGGCGACGGGAAAGTACCCGGCGTCATCGGCATCAAACCGGTTCACCTGGCCGACAAAAAAGAGGCATCCGAAGTCCCGGGAGCGGATTCGCTGTATATCGATATCGGCGCGTCCTCGCGGGAGCAGGCGGAAAAAGCCGTCGGCGTGGGCGACTGCGCCGTGTTTGACTCCGATCCCGTCGAGTTCGGCGACGGCCTGCTCAAGGCGCGCGCGCTCGACGACCGCTGCGGCTGCGCCGTCCTCTTGGACCTGATCCGGTCCGAAATTCCCTACGACACCTGGTTTGCCTTCACCGTTCAGGAAGAGATCGGCCTGCGCGGCGCTTCGGCGGCCGCTTTCCGCATCGAACCGGATTTTGCAGTCGTTGTCGAAACGACGACGGCCGCGGACCTTCCCGGCGTCGAGGGAGAAAAGCGGGTCTGCGCGCTCGGCGGCGGCGCCGTCGTTTCCTTCATGGATAAAACAACCTTGTACGACCGTAAACTGTACGATATGGCGTTCCGCCTGGGCAAAGCCGAAGCAATCAAAATGCAGACAAAAACCCTTGTGGCGGGAGGCAATGATGCAGGTTCGATTCATCGAAGCCGGGGCGGGGTGAAAACCCTTACCGTCTCGGTGCCTTGCCGCTATCTTCATTCGCCCGCCTGCGTCGTCAGTCTGTCCGACGTACGGGAAGTCCGCAAACTTGTTTATGCCCTTATCGGCGGGATGACAGATGATCAGGCTCATTGAAAACGTAAGAGATACCGCTCCGATACGCGGCAGCGACAATGCGATGTGCGCGCGTGTTGATTCGCTGTTCCGCACTTATGCCGGCGCAGGCTGTTTCGCCGAATTTTATATCCAAGAAAACGTCGGCGGCCCATCGGCGCTCGTTGCTTCGGTCGACAAAGACGTGACGGCTTTCTGCCGTGAAACGGCTGATTTTGAAGAACTCGGGCGTTTTCTGGCGTTGCGTGGTTTTCGCTCCCTTCTTTGCGAAACGCGATACTGCGGGCCCCTCGGAATCAAAGCCGACAAGACGGGCCCCTTGCTGAAAAGGCGCGCTGCATTTGATTTCAAGCAAGTACCCGCAGCCTGCAGGCAGGCCGGCCGATTTGAACTTGAAAGTGTTTTCGGTGTTCTCGCCGCAAGCGGTATGGTACGGCCTGAGCAGAAAAAGCAGTGGCTGGCGGACGTGACGGCAAAGTATATCAAAGACGCTGCTTCGGTTTTCGCGGCGTTTAACGGCGGCGAGGCGTTTGCGTGCGCGATGATTCTCCACACATCCGCCGCGGCTGCTGTCGTCGGCGCTGTGGCGACGCTTCCGGAATACCGCGGCAGAGGATTCGCCAAAGCGCTTGTCGGTATGGCTTCAGAGAGGGCGGCCGACCGGGGCAGGAGCGTTTATCTAATGTGCGAGAGCGCGGATTTGCAGCAATTTTACAGCGGATGCGGTTTCGAACCATACGGCTTCTGGTCGTCCGCGGAAAGGTCCTGCGATTGAATATGGCATCTGATTGGTTTCGTTTTGACGAGAAAATCGAGCGCGCGGCTCAAAAGGCGCGCGGCAGCATCGCCGGCAGTATTGCGCGTGTGGAGGAAATCGCCCGCTTCAATCAGCATAAAGTTCTGTCAGCTTTCATCCATAACAGGGTCGGCGAGCATTGTTTCACCGAAAGCACCGGTTACGGTTACAACGACAGGGGCAGGGAAACGCTTGAAAAAGTGTTCGCCGAGGTGTTTCACGCTCAAGCGGCGCTGGTCCGCCACAGTTTCACCTGCGGCACGCATACTTTGGCGGTTGCGCTCAACGCCCTGCTCAGGCCCGGCGACAAGATGCTTTGCGTCACCGGCACGCCTTATGACACCCTGCTGCCTGTCATCGGCCTGAAAGGCAACGGGATGGGTTCGCTCATTGAATACGGTGTCCGATATGTGCAAACCGATATGGACCCGTCAGGCAACCCGGATATGGCGGCAATCGAACAGGCGCTTGACGATACAATCCGCTTGGTTTATATCCAGCGCTCGAGCGGTTACGCGCGCCGCAACAGCCTTTCCGTCGACCAAATCGGCCAAATCGCACGGCTAGTCAGGTTGAAATGCTCCGCGCCGGTGATGGTGGACAACTGCTACGGCGAGTTCGTGCAGAAAAGCGAGCCGCTTGAGGCGGGCGCGGATATCATCGCTGGGTCGCTGATCAAAAACCCCGGCGGCGGCATCGCAAAAACCGGCGGCTATATCGCAGGCAGGCGCGACCTCGTCGAACGATGCGCCTACCGCATGACCGCTCCCGGAATCGGGGGAGAGGTCGGCGCGACGCTCGGCCACAGCCGCGAGATGTTCCTGGGTTTTTTCAACGCGCCGCATGTGACGGGCGAAGCGCTGAAGACAGCTGTTTTTGCCGCCGCTTTTCTGGAACAACTCGGCTACCGTGCCCGCCCGCGCTTTGACGAAGAACGGTTTGATATTGTGCAAAGCGTCGAAGTCGGCGACCCCCGTCTGTTGCAGGCGTTTTGCAGAGGCATCCAGCAGGGCTCTCCCGTGGACTCCTTCGCCGTGCCCGAAGCCTGGGATATGCCCGGTTACGACTCGAAAGTGATGATGGCGGCCGGCGCCTTCACGCTCGGCGCTTCTATCGAATTGTCTGCCGACGCTCCGCTGAGGCCTCCTTATACCGTATGGCTGCAGGGCTCGCTTAACTATGACAGCGGCTCTTTGGGCGTGATGCTCGGCGCGCAGGCAATGGCTGATTCGGAGGTCTGCCATGAGTGATTTCAAAGGCATCACGCCGGATGCTTTCTGGCTGCTGGCGCAAAACAGATTCTATAATTCGAAGGAGTTCTATGAAGCCAACAAGCCGAAAATACGCGAAACGGTCATCGAACCGCTGAGAAACATCGCGTTGCTGCTGGCAGACGACATGGCGAAAATAGATCCGGAAATGAATCTGGAACCGTCGAAGATGATTTCAAGAATCCGCCGGGATACCAGATTTTCGCGCGATAAAACCCTCTATCGCGAAAATGTCTGGATATCGTTCATGCGGCCCAAAACGCTTTGGAGCCATTATCCCGGTATGTGGTTTGAGGCAGGCCCCGGCTTTTACTCTTATGGCATCGGGATTCTCGATTCGGAGCCGGCGTATATGGCGTTTTTCCGCGCGCGCGTTTTGGCCCGAAGCGAAGCGTTTTTGGCCGCGGTGGAAAGCACGCGGTCCTGCGGCGCCCGCGCCGAACTGGCCGCTTATAAAAAGGAGAAAATAACGGGGGCGCCAGAGCCGTTAAAACCTTTTGTCAATGCCAGGGAGTTTTATTTTATCGCCAAGTCTGATAAAATGAGTAATCTTGAAACCGGTGAAATCATTGAGGAGCTGCGCCGGGCTTACGCTGCGTTCGCTCCCCTCTATGATTTCCTCGCGCAAACAGCGGCCGCTTTCCATGCGGCGACGGAAGTGAGCGAATGACGGCAGCAAACTGGATGGCTTTTAAAAGCGGCACCGATATCAGGGGAACGGCTGTCGGCGATGAGTCGCGTGAAGATTATCTTTCCGAGCGCGCGGTGTCCGCCATCACGGCGGCTTATGCCGCATGGCTGTGCGACAACCTGAATCTCACAATGGAGAACATGCTTGTTTCCGTCGGCCACGATTCGAGGCTTTCGGCCGGCCGCCTCAAAAACACCGTCATCGGTACGCTGAGGAGCCTCGGCGTCAGCGTCTTGGACTGCGGCATGTCCTCGACGCCGGCCATGTTCATGACGACGGTCTCGCTCAAATGCAGCGGGGCGGTTCAGATTACCGCGAGCCATCATCCGGCCGACCGCAACGGCCTGAAATTCTTCACCAGAGTCGGCGGTCTCAACGCTGCGGATATCACCGATATCCTCACGCGCGCGCAGAATATCGCCGTCCCTGAGCCGGGCGATCCCGAAGATGCGGAAAAATGCGATTTTATGAATACATACGCTTCCTCGCTGCGCGAAATGATCTGCAAAGGCGTCAACGCGGTAGATTATATGCGCCCGCTGCGCGGCTTGAAAATCGCTGTGGATGCCGGCAACGGCGTAGGCGGTTTTTACGCTTCGAAGGTTCTTGAACCCCTTGGCGCCGATGTGTCTGCTAGCCGCTTTCTCGAGCCGGACGGAAACTTCCCCAATCACTCGCCGAACCCCGAAAACGCCCAGGCGATGGCGTCGATTCGGGATGCCGTCATCGAGAGCGGGGCCGATTTTGGCGTGATTTTCGACACCGACGTCGACCGCGCCGCCTGTGTCGGCAAGGGCGGCGTCGTTTTTGACCGCAACCGTCTCGTCGCGCTCGCGAGCGCTATTGCCCTTGAAAATAACGAAGGTGCCACCATCGTGACCGACTCCATCACCTCCGACGGCTTGACGGAGTTCATCCGCTCGCTGTCTGGCACGCACCTGCGCTACCGGCGCGGATATAAAAATGTCATCGACAAGCAAATCGAACTTAACGAGAGCGGCGTTAACTGCCCGCTCGCCATCGAGACCTCGGGGCACGCGGCTTTCAGGGAGAATTACTATCTCGATGACGGCGCCTATCTGGTGACGAAAATTATCATAAAAATGGCGGAACTTGCCAAAGCGAACAAACCGCTCGAAAGCCTCATCACCGGCCTGCGCGAGCCGGCCGAGGAAGCGGAAAGCCGTTTCGCCATCACCTGCGGCGACTTTCGAGCCTACGGCGAAAAAATCATCGCCGACCTTCGCGCCTTCGCGGAAGGCGTTGATGGCTGGGAAACGGCGCCCGAAAACTTTGAGGGCGTGCGCATTTCGACCGACGAACAAAAAGGCGGCGGCTGGTTTCTGCTTCGGGTGAGCGTTCACGACCCCGTGCTCGTGTTCAACTGCGAGAGCGACATCCCGGGCGGAACGGATATCATGCTGCGGGATATCGGCGTTTTTCTTTCGAAATATCCTTGCATCGATAAAAATAAATCATAGGAGTGTTGAAAATGATCCGTGTCGCAATGCTCGGCAAATGGCATGTGCACGCAGAAGGTTACGCCAAACAGGTCAAGGCCTACCCGGCGCAGATATCCTGCGTATGGGACGACGAGCCCGTCAGGGGAGAAAAATGGGCGCGTGAACTTGAAGCGGATTTTGAGCCCGATCTCGACCGGCTGCTCGCCCGGACGGATGTCGATGCCGTCGTCTGCTGCTGCGCGACGTCCCTGCATGCCGAAGTCATTATCAAAGCAGCGCGCGCCGGCAAACATATTTTCACCGAAAAAGCGCTCGCGCCGACCGTCGCCGAGTGTGACGAGATTGCAAAAGCCGTTGAAGAAAGCGGCGTGAAATTTCTTATATCAATGCCCTGGAGATGCCGCGGCGATGTGCGCTATGCGAAAAAAGCAATCGAGGACGGCCTTCTCGGGGATTTGGCAAGCATCCGCATCCGCAACGCGCACAACGGCGCGACGGCAAACTGGCTGCCGGATTACTGGTACGATGAAAAAACGGCCGGCGGCGGCGCAATGATGGACCTCGGCTGCCATCCCATGTATGAGGCGGCATATTTCTGCGGCCGGCCGGCCCGCGTCGTTTCTGTTTTCAACACGCTGACAGGGCGTGCCGTTGACGACAACGCCGTCAGCGTTATTGAGTTTCAGAATAAATGCATCGCGGTCCTCGAAACCGCGCTTGTCAGCCACCGCTCGCCGTCAAGCATCGAACTCTACGGCACCGAAGGCTGCCTGCTCATCAACGAGGGGCGCGTGCGCATTACGTCGCTGAACCTCGATGACGACAACGGATCTTTTATCGAAGTTGAAACGTTTCCGGAAGCGCTGCCCGAACCCATAACCATGTTCCTCGACGCCTGCGTGAAAAACACGCCTGTCGAATTCGGCCTGCGTGAAGCGAGGGATCTGACCGAATTGCTCGAGAAAGCCTATATCGCGCACAGGACCGGCGCCGCAGCGAAGTTTGCATGAAAAACGCGAACAGAAAAATTCTTTCCCAAGCCGGCATGCTGCTGACGGCGTTCATTTGGGGCGGCGGCTTCATTGTCGTGAAGAACTCGCTTGACAGTTTCTCGCCGTTATGGCTGCTTGCGGCAAGGTTTTCCGTTGCCGCCGTCGCGGCGCCGCTGCTGTTTTTCAGGCGTGTCAGGCATATCGACAAAACCGTGCTGAAAACCGGCGCAGTTTCGGGGCTGCTGATTTATCTGGGTTTCGTATTCCAGACCGTGGGCGTTCAATATACGACCGCCAGCAAAAACGCGCTGCTGACATCGGTCTATGTGGTGCTTGTTCCTTTCGTTTACTGGCTGATGATCCGCAAAAAACCCAACCCGCTTCAAATCGTTTCGGCCCTGTTGTGCTTTTGCGGCATCTTTCTGCTGATGTACAAAAAGGATTTCGGTCAACTCAACGGCGGCGATCTGCTGACACTGGTCTGCGGCGCGATATTCGCAGTCCAGATATCCTACCTCGGCCTTCATTCGAAAAAGATGGATTCTTTCGCCCTGACGATGGTTCAGATATGGGCCTGCGCGGCCGCCTCTGTCATCTGCGCGCTGATTTTCGAACCGCGTCAGTTTCCGGCAGCCATCAGTTCGGATATGCTCCTTTCGGTAGCGTATTTAAGCTTGTTAAGCACGCTGCTGGCCTATTTTATACAAACAGCAGCGCAGAAATATACCCATCCCTCTGTCGCTTCGCTGATACTGAGCCTGGAATGCGCCATCGGCGCGATTCTATCCGTTCTCATTTTCAGGGACGCGTTCACGCCGCTGATGTGGACGGGCGGCGCGCTGACTTTCGGCGCGGTTATTATGGCTCAGTGGAAAACTTCGGACCCCGGCGGGGAGTTTGCCGCAGCAAAGCCCGCGGCGCGGGAGGTGCGCGATGACGCGTAAACTCTATTATGAGGATGCCTACCTGTTTGAATTCGACGCGCGGGTGCTTGACTGCAAAGAAAACGGCGGGGCCTTCGAAGTACTGCTTGACGCTACGGCTTTTTTCCCAGGCGGGGGAGGGCAGCCTGCCGACAAAGGCGTTATCGCCAGCGCTCGCGTCACCGGCATGCGCGAAACGGACGCAGACGTTTTTCACATCTGCGACGCGCCGCTTGCAGCCGGCTCTCGCGTGGCGTGCGCCGTAGAACGCGACTTTCGTCTGGCCAATATGCGCCGCCATACGGGCGAGCATATTTTTACCGGCGTGACGCACGCTGAAACAAGCCTGGACAACGTCGGCTTTCACATCGGCGAGGACTATGTGACCGTGGACTTTAACGGGGATATACCGCCGCAGACACTCTCGACCATCGAACGGCTTGCCAACGAAACCGTGATGGCCTGCAAGCCGGTCAACGCATTTTTTCCGTCGTGTGACGAACTCGAAAATATGGCATACCGCAGCAAAAAAGAAATCGGCGAAGGCATTCGTATTGTCGCCATCCCGGCCTGCGACGCCTGCGCCTGCTGCGGTATCCACGTATCCACGACGGGAGAAGTCGGCATGATTAAAGTCCTGACTTGCGCGAGGTATAAATCGGGCGTGCGCATCCTGCTTAAAATCGCCGCCGACGCCTTGGCCGATTACGGCGAAAGGGTTCAAACTGTTCAAGCCGTTTCCGCGCTTTTAAGCGCGCCGCCGCAGCAGGCGGCTCCTGCGGTTGAAAAACTCATTTCGGAACGCGACGCGCTCCGGCGGGAAAATCTAAGATGGAAGCTGCTCGCTTTCGAGCGCCGGATCGCTGGGCTATCGGCCGAAAACTGTTTTGTTTTTGAAGAAAACCTTGAACCCGCCGAACTGTCCGAATGCTGTTCCATGCTGTGCGAAAGAGCGCAGGTCGCGGGTGTCTTTTCAGGTACCGACGGTGAAATCCGCTATTGCCTCGGCAGCAATACGACGGATGTCCGTGAGTTTGGCAGACGGCTTAACGATGCCTTCGGCGGATCGGGGGGCGGCAAACCCGGCCGGGTGCAAGGCAGATTAAACGCGCTGCGCGGCCAGGTAGAAGGCTTTTTGCGCGCAAACGCCTGCGGGAGCGAAGTGCTGTTTCTTTGACAAACTTCGGATGTGCGGCTTATGTTTTGAATAGCGGAGGAATAAAATGAAGAACGGGTTTAAAAAAATACTCTGCGCCCTGCTCGCCTTGACGCTGCTCGCGTCTTCCTGCGCGGCGCTGATGGCGCAGGCACGGGAGGCGGAGCCGGTTTTGAAATTCGGTGACGACGGCAAATTCACTATCATGCATGTGGCGGACCCGCAGGACAACGAGAATCCCCGCAAAGCCATGCTCGAGATGCTGGCTGCCGCCTATGACAAGGTGCAGCCGGACCTCGTTGTTTTCACGGGCGACAATATACTCGGGAAGATCGGCGACAGCGCCGGCACTTACGCAAGAAAATACGCGCGCGTCGAAGCCGCTCTTGACGCAATCATCGCGCCGCTTGCGCAAAGGAACATCCCGTTCGCGGTAACCTTCGGCAACCACGACGACCAATGCGGCATCTCAAAACTCGAACAAATCAAAATTTACCGCCGTTATGCCAACTGTATCGGTTTCAATGACACCAACCCGTCCATCGGCAGGAGTACGTTCAATATCCCCATTCTCAGTTCTGACGGTTCCCGGACGGCTTATAATATTTGGATGATGGAGTCCGCCGGCAAAGATGAAAGCGGAGCCTACTTCGAGTATATCAGCCCCGCCGCAATCGAATGGTACAGGCAGACAAGAGCGCTTTTACAGGCGCACAACGGCGGACAGCCGGTGAATTCGCTGATGTTCCAGCATATACCGGTGCCCGAAACCTATGAGCTGCTGACAAAAGTGCAGAAAACGACGCCCGGAGCGGTTGAAAAGGACGGGGCATACTATGTTCTCAACACGGCGCTTGCCCGGGGTTCGCTGTGCGAAGGTCCCTGCGTGACGCAGGCCAACTTCGGCCAGTTTGATGCGGTTGCCGCCCGGGGAGACGTCAGCGCCCTTGTGTTCGGCCATGATCATGTCAATTCTTTTACCGGTACGCTGCGCGGCGTCGACCTTGTTCAAACGCCCGGCGCGTCGTTCCGGTCCTACGGCAACCAAAACAGGGGAGTGCGCGTTTTTGTCATCGACGAAAAAGACACATCCGCTTATCAAACCTATACACTCGACTTCTTTGACATTATGGGAACGAGCCTGAGAACAAAACTGATGTTCATTTTCACTGCGGATGAAAAGATACCGCTTCGAATCGCTGTCTGCCTTTTCCCGCTGACGATGCTTTTCATCTGAGCAGGCTGCCTTCTGCTTGCCTTATAAAGGAGAACGTATGAAGATGACAAAATCAATTGTTGCGGCGCTGGCGGCATGTCTGTTTTTTATAGCCGCGCTGTCCGGCTGCGCGCCTAACCCGGAGAAACTCATCATCGGCAAGTGGACCGATTCGGCAGGACTGGCCGCTTATGAGTTCATGGAGGACGGCACCGTGCGTTTTTCCGTTTTCGGCGCGGATATCAAAGGGCACTACGCCATCGATAAGAAGGCCGGTACCGTTACACTGACCGGCACGCTGCTAACAAAAAGCTTCTCGAGAACCTATCGCTTTGATGTCACGGAGAGTACATTGACCCTTACAAGGATCGACTCCGGAGATGCTGCCGTTTACACACGCGTGGCGCCGCCCACCGTGACGCAATAACAGATAAGAAATAAGCGCGGCTCCGGTTATCCGGGGCCGCGCGGTTTTCTTGATGCCTTTATTCCTTTCCGTTCCAGCAGAAGGTGCACAGTTTGCCGCAGCCGATGCCGATGGCGTCGGTCATGTCGCCGATCTTCTGGTACTTCAGCGTGGAAAAATTGAGTTCTTTCCCGATGAGCTCAACCATATCATGGTACCGGCTGCTCTCGGCATTGCAGTAATCTTCTAAAGAGTCGGGCTGTCTGCCTTCGAGCGACTGGATTGCCTGCCGCGCGGCAAGGTCCATCTCCGAGCGGGATTCGGAAAAATTGAGGTACTTGCAGCCGAACAGAAGCGGAGGGCACGCGGGCCTGATATGCACCTCGCGCGCGCTGCATTTATACAGCAGATTCACCGTTTCTCTCAGCTGCGTTCCGCGTACGATGGAGTCGTCGCAGAAAAGCAGGCTTTTGCCCTTCACCAGTTCAGGAATAGGCATCAGTTTCATGCGGGCGACCAGGTTCCTCTTGGCCTGGTTCTGCGGCATGAAACTTCTTGCCCATGTCGGGGTGTATTTGACGAAAGGTCTGCCGTAGGGCACGTTGGCTTCGTTGGAATAACCGATGGCGTGCGCGACGCCGGAATCAGGTACCCCCGCGACGAGGTCGAGTTCCACATCGTCGTTTTTTGCCAGCAAGGCGCCGTTGCGGTAGCGCATGACCTCAACGTTCGATCCTTCGTAAGTGGAGGCCGGGTAGCCGTAATAAACCCATAAAAACGAGCACATGCGCATCGTGCTGCGCGGCGGGGATATTTTCTCCATGCCGTCGGGCGTCAGCAGCACGATTTCACCCGGGCCGAGCTCATACTCCTGACGGTAGCCGAGGTTGGCGAAAGTGCACGATTCAAAGGTGGCGCAAAGGGTATTTTTCTTTTTGCCGATCAGGATGGGTGTGCGCCCGAATTTGTCGCGCGCCGCGTAGATTCCCTTTGGGGTCAGCAGCAGGACGGAACAGGAACCTTCGACCGTATCCTGGACTGCCGAAAGTCCCGCCTCGAAAGACGATTCGCGGTCGATGATGGCCGACACCACTTCCGTCGGGCTGATTTTTCCCTTGTTGGTCTCTAAAAAGTGGATGCTCGGGTTGCGGAAGGCTTTGGCGATAATCTGCTCGATGTTGTTGATTTTACCGACGGTGGTGATGGCGTAGTCGCCCAGATGCGAACGGACCGTCAGCGGCTGCGGTTCGGTGTCGCTGATGCAGCCGATACCCATATTTCCCTGAATCGCGGGCAGCTCCGCTTCGAATTTCGAACGGAACTGCGCGCTCTCGATGTTGTGGATAGAACGGTTGAAGCAGCTGCCGTTCCAAACCACCATGCCGCCCTTGCTGGTGCCCAGGTGCGAGTGATAGTCCGTCCCGAAATAAACATCGCTGACACAGTCCCTGTCCGAAACAACGCCGAAAAAACCGCCCATCCGCAGCACCCCTATTCAAACCGTTAAATTTTCCGCCATGGCATCTGAAATTCTGCAGCACCTCAAAAAACAAAGAACCGCCGGACTTCATACGGGAATACCGTTCGGCGATCTTTGCGGAAAAGGCCGTTCATACAGGGCTTTTCCTTTGGGAGGGCTGTGGTTTGGTCCGAGTGGCGAGACTTGAACTCACGGCCTCTTGACCCCCAGTCAAGCGCGCTACCAGCTGCGCCACACCCGGATAACGGTGACAATCATAGCATAACCTCTTGAGGTTTGCAAGCAGGCAAAAAATATTTTTCCCGGATGCTTTCAGGTGAAAAGCGTTGAAAAACAGAGGAAAAAAGAGAAAATGAGAGAAAAAGCGAGAAATATCGTTTCTGGCTTTGATTATAAGCCGAATAGCGCGGGAAATTGCTAAATTATTATTGACATTTGAGCTTTTTGTTACTATATTGATATCTGCAAATCAACGGGGCTGCGTTCCCCGCAAAAAAGGGGATGCATAGTTGGACAATAATGTCATTATCGATTTGCGGAACATCTCCGTCAAATTCGGTGAGGAACAGGTTCTCAGGAATATTAATTTATATATCCGCGACAAAGAGTTCGTAACCCTGCTGGGCCCTTCGGGCTGCGGCAAGACAACGACGCTCAGGGTTATCGCGGGTTTTCTTGAGCCCGATGAGGGCGACGTCGTTTTCGACGGCAAAAGGGTCAACGGCGTGCCTCCGCACAAGAGGCCCGTCAATACGATTTTTCAACGCTACGCGCTTTTTCCGCATCTGAATGTTTATGAAAATGTTGCCTTCGGCCTCAGGCTGAGGAAACTGCCCGAAAGCCATATCAAAGCCAAAACCGCCGAGATGCTCGAACTGGTCAACCTCAAAGGCTTCAACAGGCGAAACGTGGCATCGCTTTCAGGCGGCCAGCAGCAGCGCGTGGCAATCGCGCGCGCGCTGGCCGTGGAGCCGCGCGTGCTGCTGTTGGACGAACCGCTCGGCGCGCTGGACCTTAAACTGCGCAAAGACATGCAGGTCGAACTCAAAAGCATGCAGCAGCGGCTGGGTATCACTTTCATCTATGTGACCCACGACCAGGAGGAAGCACTTTCCATGTCCGACACCATCGTCGTCATGGACGAAGGCGAAATCCAGCAAATCGGCACGCCGCAGGGGATTTATAATGAACCCAAAAACGCTTTTGTCGCCGATTTCATCGGCGAGAGCAATATTCTCGACGGCACCATGCGCCGCGACCTCTTCGTCGACTTCTCCGGCAAGCGTTTCAAGTGCCTCGACAAAGGGTTTGAAAAAAACGAGCCGGTTGACGTCGTCGTCAGGCCGGAGGATGTCGATGTCGTTGCGGCCGGCGAAGGGATGCTGCGCGGTACCGTCACATCCGTAACCTTCAAAGGCGTGCACTATGAGATCATCGTCGATATCAAAGGCTTTAAGTGGATGATTCAGTCCACCGAAAACCAGAACGTCGGTGACGAGATCGGGCTCGACATCGAACCCGACGCCATCCATATCATGAAAAAGTCCGTCTATTCCGGGCGTTTCGGCGACTACAGTTCCTTCAGCGAGGAGTTCGACGAACTTTCGGACCCCGAGGAGGAGGAGGACATTTGAAAAAAAGAAGCGCCCTTGCGCATAAAATGGCCGTTTCCCCTTATATGTTATGGTCCGCGCTGTTTATCGTCGCCCCGATGTTTTTTGTTGTCTATTATTCGTTCACTTCGGCAGACGGGGGTTTTACGCTTGGCAACATGACGCAGTTGGGAAAATACACGGATACCTTCCTGAGGTCAATCTGGTTCGGCTTCCTTGCGACCTTTCTCTGCCTGCTGATTGCGTACCCGCTCGCCTATGCCATCGCGAAATCATCCGCCAATGTTCAGCGCACCATGGTCGCGCTCGTTATGCTGCCGATGTGGATGAATTTCCTCATCAGAACCTATTCCTGGATGACCATTCTGCAAAACACGGGGGTCATCAACAATATCCTCGACGCCCTCGGTTTCGGCCGCGTAAAAATGCTCAATACGCCCGGTGCCGTGATTTTGGGTATGGTTTACAATTTCCTGCCGTTTATGATTCTTCCGCTTTATTCGGTACTCGCGAAACTTGACCCCAGCGTAGTGGAGGCGGCGCAGGATCTCGGCGGCAATTCTCTGACGGTTCTCAGCAAAGTGATTCTGCCGCTGAGTATGCCCGGGATTGCCTCTGGGCTGACGATGGTTTTTGTGCCTTCGGTCAGCACGTTCTATATTTCCCAAAAACTGGGCGGCGGCTCGTTTGACCTCATCGGCGACGTTATCGAACGCCAGTTTCAGCAATCTTACAATTACAATCTCGGCGCGGCGATTTCCCTGGTGCTGATGGTGCTGATTCTGCTGTGCATGGCCTTTCTCAACCGTTTCACATCCGGGGAGGAGGAGATGGTCGTTTGAGCCGCTTATCAAAGTTCTATACCTTTTTGGTCTTCCTCTTTCTCTATGCGCCGATCGTCGTGATGATCGTTTTTTCCTTTAACGCAAGCGACAGCACCGGCCTGCTCGAGGGATTTTCGGTCAAATGGTACCGCGTCCTTATGGGCGACAGGGCGATTATGCAGGCGCTGTACAACACGCTCATTCTTGCCGTTGCGTCGTCCGTTGCCGCGACCGTCATCGGTACGCTGGCTGCGGTCGGGCTTGACAAGTGGAAAAAGAACTGGGTGCGCACCGGCGTGATGACGGTTACCAACATCCCGATGATGAACCCCGAAATCGTCACCGGCGTATCTATGATGCTGCTGTTTGTTTTCATGGGACGCCTGGTAGCCGGCAGCGGAACGCTCGGTTTCGGTACCATCCTCATCGCGCATGTGACCTTTAATTTGCCATATGTGATTCTGTCGGTTCTGCCAAAACTCAGGCAGACCGACCCGCATCTGACCGAAGCGGCGCAGGACCTCGGCTGCACCCCGTTGAAAGCCTTTTTCAAAGCGGTTCTGCCGTCAATTTCTACCGGAATCCTGACGGGGATGCTGATGGCCTTCACCCTCTCGCTGGACGATTTTATCATCAGCTATTTCACGACCGGGCCCGGGTTTCAGACGCTGCCGATCGCGATATTTTCGATGACCAAAAAGCGCGTCAAACCCGATATGTATGCGCTTTCCACGCTGATTTTCTTCAGCATCCTGGTTCTCCTGGTCCTGATCAATATTTCGCAGGCGCGCGGAGAAAACAAACGCGCGCGGCAATACAAAAAAGGGGAAGTGTAAAAATGAAAAGAGCGGCTGCCGTTGTTGTGCTCCTTGCCTGCTTAAGCGCGTTTGTTTTTCAGGTGCCGGCATTCGGGGCGCTGAATGCCGAAAGCCTCCGGGGCACCGAACTTTTTGTCTATAACTGGGGCGAATACATCTCGGACGGCTCGGAAGGTTCGCTTGATGTCAATAAAGCCTTCGAGGAGAAATACGGCATCAAAGTCGTTTACGACACATTTGACAACAACGAGGTCATGTACACCAAACTCAAAGGCGGCGGCGTTTCTTACGATGTCGTCATTCCGTCCGACTACATGATCGAGCGCATGGTGTCGGAGAATATGCTGCAAACAATCGACTTTGCGAATGTGCCCAATTATAAATATATTGACGCTAAATACAAAAACCTGCCTTTCGACCCGAACAACGAATATTCCGTCCCTTATAATGTCGGTACGATCGGCCTGATATACAACACCAAAAAAGTGGCGGTTGCTCCCGACAGCTGGGATGCCCTTTGGAACCCGGATTATGCGGGCCAAATCCTGATGATCAACAATCCGCGCGACGCGTTCGCCATCGCGCACGCCATTCTGGGTATCGACTGCAATACGACCGATAAAGCGGACTGGGAAGCCGGCGCGCAAAAACTCAAAGAGCAGAAAGCCTTGGTCCAATCGTATGTCAACGATGAGGTTTACAATAAAATGGAGTCGGGCGAGGCTGCCCTTGCGCCCTATTATGTAGGCGATTTCCTGACCATGCGCGCCAACAATCCCGACCTTGCCTTCGTTTTCCCGAAAGAAGGCGTCAACTTCTTTGTCGATTCGATGTGCATTCCGCAGGGCGCGAAGAACAAAGCGGCAGCCGAACTTTACATCAATTTTCTGCTGGAACCGGACATCGCGCTGGCCAATGCCGAATACATCTGCTATGCCAGCCCCAACACGGCGGTAACGTCCAACCCCGACTATTCGCTGGCGGGCAATGAATACATCTATCCTCCCGACAGTGCGGGGATTAAAACCTCGATTTACCGCAACCTGCCTCAGGATACGCTTAATTTGATGAGCAGCCTTTGGGATGATGTCAAGAACTATTCCGGCGAAGCGGACGGTGAAAGCAAGGGCGGTCTCGGCAGCGGTGCCCAAACGGCCATCGCCCTGTCCGCGGTTGCCGCGGCGGCGGCCGCTTACCTGGTATTCAGAGCCGTGCGCAAAAAGAAGAGGGAAGTATAAGAAAGGCCAAACCGTCTGCCGCACAGCGGCAAAATCTTGTTTTTTTGCGCTTGACACTTTCCCCGGGCCTTTGCTATAATACGATTCGTCATCGGGCGAGAGTGGCGGAATCGGCAGACGCGCACGTTTGAGGGGCGTGTGGTAAATCCCGTACGGGTTCAAGTCCCGTCTCTCGCACCATCCGGCGGGCTCCTGACGGAACCCGCCGCGCAACTCAAAAAGCGGGTATGGCGGAATTGGCAGACGCGTTAGATTCAGGTTCTAATGTTCGCAAGGATGTGCAGGTTCAAGTCCTGTTACCCGCACCATAACAGTTAAGGTAATTGATACAATCGTATCAGTTACCTTAACGTTTTTTTATGCCCAGAAAAGGCTGTAATACTGGGATTTTCATCAAATCAATGCACCCGCTGTTCTTTATGAACCACAATATATAGTATTTTACGTAGTGAGTATTCTTGACTAATCACCACATATACGCTTCAATTCGTTTTTTGACTTGGCTATCGTTTTTCGATTAGTTTACCATAGAGCACCCTCGATTCAACCGAGGGTGAGAGAAAAGCCCTCTGTTTAAAAGAGGACTTTCATAATATAATGATGCTGTTTTTACAGCATTTCCGTGACCTCGGTGCCGTTCTTGAAGGTGAAAACTACTCTGCCGCCCTTGTGGACGGTCACATGATCGACCAGAGCGTTCCATGTTTCGTCCTTGAATACCATCGGCAGGTCGTACAGTTCACCGAGCTCAAAGAGGAATCCGCTCAGAATATCGCCCTTGAGCTCCTGAAGCTGACGCTGTTCCTGTAATGCCGCCAGCCGCTTTTTTGCCTTGTCGTAGCGGTCGATATAGCCATCGTAGCGGCTTCGGTATTCCGTCTGGTCGAGTGTGGTACTGGCGTTCTCGTCAACCAGCTTCTGTACCAGCCCGGAAAGCACATCAATCTCACTGGTTATCTCTGCGACTTCCTTATCGATGGCATTGAAATCAGTGAATGCCGTATGCAGAACCCTGCCATCATCGATGAGAGCCTCGCGGTCAATCATCAACTCGCTGACCGCCTTCAAGAACATCGCCTTTATGTCATCTTCATATAAATGAGGGGTTCGGCATTTTTCGACACCCTTGAATTTGCCGTTGCACTGCCAAATGGTACGGCGGTACTTGCTGTTGGAATGCCATACCTTTGAGCCATAATACTCACCGCAGTCTCCGCAGATAAGCTTTGCCGAGAATGGGCTTAGGCTGTTTTGATGTCGCCCGGTAGCTTTCCTTCGTAGCATTTCGTTCTGGACTCTATCCCATTCCTCCGGACAAATAATCGCCGGATGACTGTTTTCAACATAGAACTGAGGAACCTCACCCTCGTTGGGCTTCATCTTTTTTGTCAAAAAATTTGTTGTAAACTTCTTTTGCAGGAGCGCCGAGCCTTTGTACTTCTCATTGGTAAGAATGCTCTCAATCGTGGTGGCCTGCCACTTTTCTTTACCACCCGGTGTGGGAACACCGTTCCTTGTGAGGCTGGCAGCTATCGCATTTGTGGTCTTGCCCTGAATGAACTGGCGGTAGATACTTCGCACGGTTTCTGCTTCCTCCGGCACAATCTCCATAATGCCGTCTGCGCCCTTGCAGTATCCGAGAAACTTCCCATAAGCAACGCTGACCTTGCCGTCAGCAAAACGCTTCCGCTGACCCCATGTGACGTTCTCGGAAATGCTCCGGCTTTCTTCCTGTGCCAACGAAGACATGATGGTGATGAGCAGCTCGCCCTTGCTGTCGAGGGTGGCGATACCCTCCTTCTCGAAATATACCTCGATGCCCTTTTCCTTGAGTTTTCGCACCGTGGTAAGGCTGTCGACCGTATTACGGGCGAAGCGGCTGACGGATTTTGTAACTATAAGGTCGATTTTACCGTCCAGAGCATCGGCAATCATCTCGTTGAAACCATCTCTGTGCTTGGTGTTCAATGCCGAAATGCCCTCGTCCGTATAGACCTTGACGAATGTCCACTCAGGCTTTGACTGGATGTATTTGGTGTAGTAATCCACCTGCGCCTCGTAGCTTGTCTGCTGTTCCTCGCTGTCGGTGGAGACGCGGGCATAACCGGCAACACGTTTTTTGACTGCGGCATTGCGTGGCAGACCCGTATGCATCATCTTTGTTGCCGGAATAATTGTAATATTCTTTGCTGCCATCAACGCTCACCTCGCTCCAATGTTTTCTTTCTGGCGGCATCCCGCATCTCAGGCGTCCAGCTCTCCACTCTGGAACGGTCTGCCCATCGTTTAACGGCTTCTGTGCCGTCCTTGAAGCAGAATACCAAGGTGTTGCCCTCTGCCACTCTGATATCCGTTATTTTATTGTGGAGAGCTTCTGCATTAAAGTTATCTGTGCCCATGACCTCGGCGGTTACCGCTATCAGTGTTTCCTCCGGTATCTGCTTGGAAGGGCAGGCTGCCTTGCCGAGTGTATTGTAGGTGGCACATATCCACACGGGTCCGGCGGCAGTGACCTTTCTGCGATAATGTTTCCCGCAAATGTCGCAGGTGAGAAGACCCGTAAAGGGGTAAACTTTCTGAGGACTGCCGGGGTGCGTATGCTTTGCCGCCCGTCGCGCTATCTCTGCCTGTACCGCATTGAAGGTCTCCAGCGGGATGATGGCTTCATGAGCATTCTCGGCGTGGTACTGCGGCAGCTCACCGTTGTTGATGAGCGTCCGCTTGGTGAGATAATCTTCGCGGAATGTGGTCTGAAGCAGAAGGTTTCCGGTGTAGGTGTAATTGCGTAATACCGTCATCACGCTGCTTTTGCACCACGGATTGCCGTAGCGTGTTTTAATATGATTTGCATTCAGCGTTTTCATAACAGCCGTTACGCCCATGCCTGTGATATAATAATCGAAAATCATTCTGACGGTTTCTGCTTCCTCCGGTACGACTGTCAACTTACCGTCATTGTGGCGATAGCCGAGCATGGTGCCGTTCCACGGTATGCCGTCCTCAAAATTGCGTTTGACGCGCCATTTCTGGTTCTCGCTTGCCGAGCGGCTCTCCTCTTGGGCATAAGACGCCAAAATGGAGAGCATCAGCTCTCCATCGGCACTCATGGTATGAATGTTTTGTTCCTCGAACCACACGTCGATGCCGAGCCCCTTCAGCTCCCGTACCGTTTCCAGTAAGGTGACCGTGTTCCGAGCGAAGCGTGAAATCGACTTCGTAATAATTAAATCGATTTTCCCGGTATGGCAGTCGGCAAGCAGGCGTTGGAAGTTATCGCGTGAATCCTTTGTTCCTGTTTTCGCTTCATCGGCATAGACGCCGACGTAAGACCAGCCTCGGTGCTTCTGAATGTAATCACTGTAGTAGCTGACCTGTGCAGCAAGTGAATGGAGCATCGCGTCCTTGCCGGAGGATACTCTCGCATACCCTGCGACCCGGGTCAGCTGTTTTGACGGCGGTTTCAAAAAGGTAGTCTGTGTAATGCTTCGTTCCATGTTTTTCCCTCCCTTGTATCAATATTTGGTACTCTATATATTGCTCTAAAGGCGGTACATATCAAGCGATTTCGGCATATATACTGTCCGAAGATAGGCCGTATTTCTGATTGATTATTGTGTATGCTTTGCGCTTATCGGCCTGCGTGAAGCAGCCGTCCGCTACCAGCCCATCAATGAGGGCAAGGGTTGTGTGATACCGCATAAGGGTATCTGGCGAATACTTATCCGAGCTGTTTTCCACGGCTTTGCTGATAGCACACTCTTGAACAGTACTTACGATTTTTGTTGCCATAGCTTTCAAACTCCTTCCCGCAGTATTGACACATAAGGGTGTAACACGCTTTCTTGTTGATTTGTTCCTGATGGGCGTTCCACCATGAGGTACGGCATTTATCCGAGCAAAACCGTTTTTCTCGCCGACCTGTCGGCTGAGAGAATGTGTTTCCGCATTGGACGCAGCGGTGCGTTCCGGGCAAGTCCGGGTGCCTGCGGATATATGACTTGACCGTGTTGGGCGAGAGCCGGAGCGCAGCCGCAATCGCCGACGCTCCCTGCCCGTTGAGCCGCATTTCCGTGATGGTTTTTATTTCTGATGGTCTCATGACTGCACTCCTTTTCCCGCCGAAGGTCATTTGCTCCGGCGCATTGTGAGCAGGCGTTCCATGACGTCGTCTGCGGGCGTCCAAGACGTGCTGCAATCCATAGAACTGTTTTCACGAACGACTGCGTATATTTGATTCCACAAGGCATTGGCATGTTTGGAATATTCACGTGCCATTGAGACATACGGCGATGTGATGGGAGCGCCGGTGGTCGGATGCTTGGCAAGAAAGCCAAAGGTCGATATGGCTTTTTCACACTGAATCCAACGAGCCGCTGCTACCGCGTACTGCTCCAAGCTCTGCTGGGTGACCATCTGCTCACAGCGGAACTTCCGAAGCCACTCCCATGTGGATTTGTATATCTCATTTGCCACAAGCTCCTGACCGTTTTTCTGCTCGTCCGACAGGAACTCATGAGGCGGCGGCATCTCCGCGCCTTCCAGCTCTACCGGCTCCGGCAGTGGAATACCGACCGATGTGTATTTGCTGCGACCCTCTGTCATTTTATCTGCAAGCGGCTTTCTCGGCCTGCCGCCGGTGCCGGGTTGCGGTCCTCTGTTTCCCATAAAAAGCTCATCCTCCTTCATTTTTGAAACTTTTTGGTCAATACCCTAATAACTTATGCGTTTTTTTACACGAAGCCCCACGCCGCTGTCCAGAACAATTATTCGTAGAGATTTTGATACCCCCACCCCTAAGGACAGAACGGACACAAGGGACAAAACTCAAATTATAATGTTTCTTTAATCACCCTCCTGATTTCGCTTGTTGTATGCACGGAGCCCCACGCCGCTGTCCGCCCCGGTTTTGCCCGGAGATAGAACCGCCCCAGGGTATCCGCAGGCAGAAGCCATGAGCCGCCACGCTGCCGTGGCATTGAGCCGCATACAGCAGCGCAGCGGGCACATGATTTTCACCTGCAAATGTACGGGACAAAACGGACTAAAAGGACAAAAGTGACTACCAGACCTTCAGTGCAAACGCCTTAGACTTTTTGCTGATGCGGTAATGCCAGTTGAGTCGATTGGGGTCAACGGGCTCGTAGCCTGCTTGAAGCATGGCATCTTTGAATTCGTTATTGGTAAGGTAGATGCCTGTGTCACGATGCAACAGATGCTTAATGCCATAGCTGGTGTGACCATCAAGCGGCGTTTTGCGTGGGGTGATGCTCTCGGCAATCCAATTCATGACCGTATCGATTTCCTCTTGCGGGTGACTGGAGATTAGCCCGTCATCTACATCACCGTTCTCATTCGAGTACGGCTTTCCGTTTTTCATCATTTCGATTCACCTTCTTTCAACTGACTCGGTGTGAAGGAATAGCCACAAAAGCAATTGTATGTCGGATACCACGAGTCGTTAACATCCCAGCTTGGCGTCGTATCGCGACCGCATTTCGGACATATGCGTTTGGGTACAATGCGATATGCACACCCATCGATGTCTCCATCGCCTGTGGCATCCATCTCATAGACAGCAACATAGTCATCAGCGTCTTTTCCGCCATCGACCAGAGCAAACAAGTAATGCCATCCATCCTTCGCTGAATCATGAAAACAGTGGTGACCATTTTCATCTTCACCAAGAGTTAATACAGCGAAGCCCTCCGTGATGGGAAGAATCTGCTTTATGCGTACATGCTCGTCCATAATTAGTAATCCTCCTTGCTGATTTCGATACTCCGTCCGCAAGCGGTGCAGTGATAGTTGTACAGGTCAGGGATGCCGGTTACTGAACCCAAATCTGGGGTCAGCGGTTCTCCGCAGTGCAGGCAGTACAGCTTCTGAACCAAAACGCTCTCATAGTCATGGTTGAGGTCTCCGCCGTGGTAAACGCGATAGAGCGCGGTGGTGCCGTCAGCGTATTCTGCCAAACGGAAATGGCGGATGTTTTCCTGTTCAATCCACTGCGATTTCACGCTAGTGGATTCTTTGGTCAACACGACATAGCCCTCAGGAATGGGCATGAGTTTTTTTGCGATTTTCTTCATGGTAGTTGCTCCTTTATATAATGATTTTTTTGAGGGTACATGATTAGCTGGACAGGACTGCCGGATTGACAAGGTAGATCTGTGCAGCCGGTCTTCCGGTGCCGGCGTAGCCGCTCACGGGCTTTGACGCGACATAGCCATATTCCGAAAGCCGGTCAAGCACGGGCTGAACTTCTTCGGCGGTCCGGATGCCCCGGCAGATACGCATGATGTCCCGGCGCGTAAACTCTGCGAGGCCGTTCTTCTTGATTGCGGATAGAACATACTTGCATTGTTTGAC
>JAKJCA010000074.1 GCA_022706685.1 Bacillota bacterium | reverse complement strand
TCGGCAGGCGCCCTGCAAAACAGCATTATATTACATCACACGGTTGACTGTCAATCATTTCTTTGCCTCGGGCAAGCCCTGCCGGGGCGCCGGCTGCCCGAAAATCGGACCGTCCGAATATTGAAATGGCCCCGCCGGTATGCTATACTTTCATCTCACGGATTTGGTTCGATGCGCACAAGAAGGAGCGGCTGGAGATGGATTCCCTCAGCGAATTATGGGAAGCGGTTCGAAACGAACTGAAATCGAAATTGTCCGAGGTCATCTACAACGTCTGGATCAATGACATTAAAATGGAGAGTTTCGAGGGCAATACCGTTGTGTTGTCCCTGACCGAATTCAAGCGCAAAATCGTCGAGCAGAAGTTTATGGGCGTTCTCGGCGACGCGTTTGAAAAAGTGCTCGGTTTCCAGGCGGACATCAAGCTTGTCGAGCCGCAGGCCGCCCCGGTCAAAAAGCCCGCGGCCGAAAACGGTAAAACCCCTCAATTTTCTTATACGTTCGACACTTTTGTCGTCGGTTCTTCCAACAAATTCGCGCACGCTGCGGCGCAGGCGGTCGCGGCCAACCCGGGCGGGACTTACAATCCCCTGTTTATTTACGGCGAGTCCGGCCTCGGCAAGACCCATCTTCTCCGGGCCATCATGAACGAGGTGTCCGCCAGCAGGCCGGACATGAAATGCGTTTTTATCAACGGAGAGGATTTCACCAACGAACTGATTCATTATATCTACGCCAAAAAGAATATGAGCGAGTTCCACAACAAATACCGCAGCGCGGATCTGCTCATCGTCGACGACATCCAGTTTATCAAAGGCAAGGAACAGACGCAGGAGGAATTCTTCCACACCTTCAACGCCGTCACGCAGGAAGGCCACCAGATCGTCTTGTCCTCCGATAAACCTCCCAAAGAAATGGGCACCCTCGACGAGCGGCTGCGCACGCGGTTCGAGTGGGGCCTGCTGGCCGACATCCAGCCGCCCGATTTTGAAACGAGAATGGCCATTATCAAGCAAAAGGCCAGGGACCTCGAATTCGATATCCCCGACGACGTCGTGCAGTACATCGCCGAAAAAGTTAAAAGCAACATCCGCCAGCTCGAAGGCGCCGTCAAGAGGATGAAGGCCATCGTCACCATCCAGGGAGCCGCCAAAAACATCACGACGGCGCAAAGCGCCATCAAGGATATCCTCACGGAATCGCGCCCCATCCCCCAGACCATCGAAAAAATCATTTCCGAGGTCGCCAGGACCTACGGGGCAAATCCCGCAGATATTCGCTCGTCCAAGAGGGACGCTCCCATATCGCAGATGCGCCAAATCGCGATGTATGTCGTCAGCGAGGTCACCGGCTTGACGCAGGAGGCCATCGGACGCGAGTTCAGCGGCAGGCACCATACGACCGTCATCTACGCGCTTCGTGAAATCAAAGATAAAATTGACAGGGACCCTTCGCTGAAAGCCACGGTCAACGACATCATCAAGAACGTCCAGCAGGCGTGAGAGAGGGCAAAACATGCGTTTCACCAAAATGCACGGCGCGGGCAACGACTACATCTATGTGAATTGTTTTCAAGAGCAAGTCGACGACCCCGAAGACCTGGCCAGGCGCATCAGCGACAGGCATTTCGGTATCGGCTCTGACGGCCTTGTGCTCATCGAACCGTCCGATACCGCCGATTTCAGGATGGATATCTACAACGCCGACGGTTCGCGCGCGAAGATGTGCGGCAACGCCACGCGCTGCGTCGCCAAGTATGTCTACGACCACCAAATGACGCGGCGCGGAGAAATTACGCTCGAGACGCTCAGCGGCATCAAACATATCAAAATGATCATCGAGGGCGGTCAGGTGACGGCGGCGTCGGTCAATATGGGCGCGCCGGAGTTCGACCCTGAAAAAATTCCCGTGCTTGCGGCCGGCGGCAGCGCCGTCGGTATCCCGGTGCAGGCCGGCGATGCCGTTTATACGGCGACCTGTGTGTCGATGGGCAACCCGCACTGCGTCGTTTTTGTCGATGATACCGAAGCCGTCGACATCGAAAAGACGGGGCCGCTTTTTGAGAAAAACGCGCTATTTCCAGACAGGGTGAACACGGAGTTCATCCAAATCGTCGACGGCCGAACGCTCAAAATGCGCGTTTGGGAGCGCGGAGCGGGCGAAACACTCGCCTGTGGCACGGGCGCCTGCGCGGCCGCGGCCGCGGCCGTTGTCAACGGATACTGCCGCAAGGACGAGGACATCGGCGTTCTCCTGCGCGGCGGCACCCTGACCATCCGCTGGCTCGGCGACACCGGCGAAATCATGATGACGGGGCCTGCGCAAAGCATTTGCAGCGGGGAATATCCCGCCGTCTGACCTCTCGGGAGGAAACATGAAAATCAACGAGAACTTCTTGAAAGTCCCCGAAAGCTATCTGTTCACGGACATCGGCAGGAGGATCGCGGCCTACAAGCAGGCGCATCCGGAGGCCGACATCATCCGCCTGGGCATCGGCGACATTACCCGGCCCCTGCCGGCCGCCTGCGTCGAGGCGATGCGCCTGGCCGCCGCCGAGATGGGCACCGAACAGGGCTTCCGCGGTTATCCGCCCGAATACGGCCAGCCGTTTCTGATTGAAAAAATCAGGGAATTTGATTATGCGGCCCGCGGCGTGCAGCTCGACAGCGACGAGATTTTTATCAGCGACGGCGCCAAAAGCGATACCGGCAACATTGGCGACATTTTCGACAGGGACAACATCGTCGCCGTCTGCGACCCGGTCTACCCTGTTTATGCCGATACCAACGCCATGGCCGGCCGCGCGGGCGAACCGGGCCCCGACGGGAAGTGGAGCCGCCTGATCTTCCTGCCCTGTACGGCGGATAACGATTTCCTGCCCGAACTGCCCGAAAAACGGCCGGACCTGATTTATTTATGTTTCCCCAACAATCCTACCGGCGCCTCGATTTCGAAAGCGAAATTGGCCGAATGGGTCGATTATGCCAACACCAACGGCAGCGTCATTTTGTTCGACGCGGCCTACGAGGCTTACATCACCGGCGACGCTCCCCACAGCATCTATGAGATTGAAGGAGCGAAAACTTGCGCCGTCGAGTTCAGAAGCTTTTCCAAAACCGCGGGCTTCACCGGCGTACGCTGCGCTTATACCGTCGTACCCAAGCAGCTGACCGTTCAATCGGTGAGCCTCAACAAATTGTGGGCGCGCCGCCAGGCGACCAAGTTCAACGGGGTTTCTTATGTCACACAGCGTGCGGCCGAAGCCGTTTATTCCCCCGAG
Source organism: Bacillota bacterium (assembly GCA_022706685.1). Classification (GTDB taxonomy): domain Bacteria; phylum Bacillota; class Clostridia; order Oscillospirales; family Acutalibacteraceae; genus UBA1447. The sequence goes on along the minus strand of JAKJCA010000074.1, from coordinate 7,914 downwards.
GGCCGCCGACAGGTCGCCGCGAACATCGAGTACTGCCGCCGCAACGCCGCCGTGATTGCCGGAGCGCTGCGGGAAGCCGGTTTCCGTGTCTGGGGCGCGCAGGATTCGCCCTATATCTGGATGCAGACCCCCGGCGCGATGAAGTCATGGGATTTCTTTGACCTTCTGCTCGACAAAGCCCATGTGGCGGGCACACCCGGCTGCGGTTTCGGCCCCGGGGGCGAGGGTTATTTCCGCCTGACCGCTTTCGGCGAAGCAGGGCGCACGCTCGAGGCCACCGAAAGAATCAAGCGGATATTTTCATAAACCATTTTAAGGAGGCAAACATGAAAAAGCTCGAACTCATTTACGAAGGCAAGGCGAAAAAGGTCTTTTTGACCGACGACGAAGACGTGCTGATCGTCGATTATAAAGACGACGCGACCGCCTTCAACGGGCTGAAAAAGGGCACCATCTCGGGCAAGGGCGTCATTAACAACAAAATGACCAATTTCATGTGCCGCCTGCTCGAGCAAAACGGGATCAGGACCCATTTTATCGAGGAACTATCCGACCGTGAGACGGCCGTGCGCAGGGTTGAGATCGTGCCGCTGGAGGTCATTATCAGGAACAAAGCAGCCGGCAGCATGGCCAAACGGCTCGGGCTGGAAGAAGGCATGGAGCTGCTTTGCCCCGTGCTGGAGTTCAGCTACAAAGACGACGAACTCGGCGACCCCATGATCAATGATTCCCACGCGCTGGCCTGCGGTTTCGCCACACAAAAAGAAATCGATGCCATCCGCTCCATGGCGTTGAAAATCAACGACATCATGACCGCTTATTTCGCGTCCAAAAACGTCGAACTTATCGATTTTAAACTGGAGTTCGGCCGCTATAAAGGCGACATCATCCTTGCCGACGAAATCTCCCCCGACACCTGCCGGTTCTGGGATATGACCACGCATGAAAAACTCGACAAAGACCGTTTCCGCCGCGATATGGGCAGCGTCGAGGAGGCTTACGAGGAAATGGCGCGGCGGCTCGGCCTGCAGTAAAAGGGCGCAACCCAGCCGGCTGCGCGGAGGGCGCGATGTCTGAATGTTTTGACGGGCTGCGTGAGGAATGCGGCATATTCGGTGTTTACGGCAGCGGCGGCGTTCCGGCGGCGCAAACCGTGTATTCGGGGCTGTTCGCCCTGCAGCACCGCGGGCAGGAAAGCTGCGGGATGGCTCTCAGCGACATGGGCGTTATCTCGTGCCATAAAAATATGGGGCTCGTCAGCGAGGTTTTCGGCTCTGCCGGACTGGCCTCCCTGCCGGGGCAGGCGGCCATCGGCCATGTGCGCTATTCCACCGCGGGCGGCAGCACGCCGGAGAACAGCCAACCCTTCGTTTTCCGTTATGCAAAAGGCAGGTTCGCCATCGCGCATAACGGCAATCTTGTCAATTCCGAACAAATCAAAGACGAACTCGCCCTCAACGGGGCTTTATTCCAGTCAACGGGCGACAGCGAAGTTATCGCGCACATCATCGCGCAGGAAAGAATCGCGGCGCCGAGCATCGAAAAGGCGGTGCTGGCCGCGACCGGCCGCTTGAGAGGTTCCTATTCCCTGCTGGTCATGAGCCCCAGAAAAATCGTTGCCGCCCGCGATCCTTTCGGCTTTCGCCCCCTTGTCATCGGCAGAACGGACGGGGCGGTTGTGTTCGCCTCCGAATCCTGCGCCCTCGACGCGGTCGGCGCCGCGTTCGAGCGCGACGTCGAACCGGGCGAAATCGTCGTGGCAGACCCCGGCGGCCTGCGCGTCGTCCGCGCCGGCTGCCCCGGCCGCAAACGGCTGTGCGTGTTCGAATACATTTATTTCGCCCGTCCCGACAGCGTCATCGACAAGGTCAGCGTGCATGACTCCCGCGTCAAAGCGGGAGCCCTTCTCGCCCGCCAGCACCCGGTCGAGGCCGATGTGGTCATCGGCGTTCCGGACTCCGGCCTCGACGCCGCCATCGGCTTTTCGCGGGAAAGCGCCATTCCCTTCGGCCTGGGTTTCGTCCGCAACAACTACGTCGGCAGGACGTTTATCAAACCCGAACAGAGCAAGCGCCGCGAGGGGGTTGACATCAAACTTTCCCCCGTACCCGAAACCGTCAAGGGCAAAAGGGTGGTCATGGTCGACGATTCGATTGTGCGTGGTTCGACGACTTCCGGCATCATCCGCCAGCTAAAAGCGGCCGGCGCGTCCCAGGTTCATGTCAGGATCAGCTCGCCGACCATCCGCTGGCCCTGCTATTTCGGCACCGACATACCCACACGGGATGAACTCGTGGCCAACCGCTATACCGTGCCGGAGCTGGCAGCCGCCATCGGCGCCGATTCGCTCGGTTTTCTGGCGGTGGAAAGCCTGCGGGAAATCGTTTTTGCTCAAACAAAAAATTATTGCGACGCCTGTTTTACCGGTCTGTATCCCGACGCGCCGCCGGGTGCGGACGCGCAAATTGAGGAGATATAATGGGAATCTTTGAAAAAATTAACAAAGGGCTGCGCAAGACCCGTGAAAACATGTCTTCCGCCATCGACTCGCTGTTCCATGCCAGACCGGAGATTGACGACGAATTTTTCGACGAACTCGAAGAGATTCTCATCATGGGCGACGCCGGCGTGGCAACCGCGACGCAAATCACCGAAACCCTGCGGGAAACCGTGCGCAAAAAGAACCTGAAGTCCGCCGACGATGTCCGCGCGGCCATTAAAGACATTGTCGCTGCCATGCTGGCGGGCGGCGAGGAAATGAATATCATCACCATTCCCTCGATTATCCTTGTCATAGGCGTCAACGGCGTCGGCAAAACCACCAGCATCGGCAAACTCGCCGCGATGTACCGGTCCCAGGGTAAAAAAGTCATTCTCGGCGCCGCCGACACCTTCCGCGCGGCGGCCATCGACCAGCTTGAAATCTGGGCGGCGCGCGCGGGAGTCGAACTGGTCAAACACAAAGAGGGCGCGGACCCGGCGGCGGTGGTTTTCGACACCATCTCGGCTGGCAAATCCCGCAACGCGGACATCATCATCATCGACACCGCAGGCAGGCTTCACAACAAGAAAAACCTCATGGAGGAACTGGCGAAAATATACCGGATTATCGACAGGGAACTGCCTTACAGCGACCGCGAGGTGCTTCTCGTGCTTGACGCGACGACCGGCCAGAACGCCGTCAATCAGGCCAAAGAGTTTCAGCATGTCTCCGAACTGACGGGCATTATCCTCACCAAACTTGACGGCACCGCCAAGGGGGGAGTCGTGCTCTCCATCAAAAACGAACTGGGCATTCCCGTGAAGTTTGTCGGCGTCGGCGAAAAACTCGACGATCTCCAGCCCTTTGACCCGTCGGCTTTCGCGCAGGGTCTCTTCGACGTTGCACCGGCCGGGGAGCAAGAGGAGGAGGACTGACGTGACTGTCCTTGCCGCTACCAACAACCTGAAAAAACGCGACGAACTTGTCCGTCTGCTGACGCCGCTCGGTTTGAGTGTCGTCACCGCCGCCGAGGCCGGCGTCGACCTCGGCGATGTGGAAGAGACGGGGACCACTTTTGAGCAAAACGCTTTGATTAAAGCCGTCAGCGGCTGCAAAGCCTCCGGTATGCCCTGCGTCGCGGACGATTCCGGCCTTGAGGTCGACGCTTTGGGCGGCGAGCCCGGGGTTTTTTCCGCAAGGTACGCGGGCGCGCACGGCGACGACGCGCGCAACAACGAAAAACTGCTGCATGCGCTCCGGCACGTTCCCGCAGCGGAAAGAACCGCCCGTTTTATCTGCGCCGCTTGCTTTTGTACGCCGGACGGCGTAACATTAACGGTACGGGGTGTGTGCGAAGGTTCTATCGCGTTTCACCCCGAAGGCAGCGGCGGCTTCGGTTACGACCCGCTGTTTCTGCCGGCGGCGGCGGAACCGGCGGATGGCAAAAAACCGACCATGGCCAGCCTTTCCGACAGCGAGAAAGACGCCATCAGCCACCGCGGAGCCGCCATCAGGCAGCTCGCCGTGAAAATAGAGGAGTATTATGACAGGCAAGCAAAGGGCGCGGTTCAGGGCGCAGGCCAACGCCCTTGAGGCGATTGTCCACGTCGGCAAGTCCGGCGTTACGCCCGCGCTGATTCAACAGGCCGACGAAGCGCTTGAGGCAAGGGAACTCATCAAAGTCAAGGTTCTCCTTGATTCGTCTCCTGCCGCTCCCGCGGAGGTCGCGAAGACGCTCGGGGAAGCGACGCGTTCCGAGGTCATTCAGGTGATCGGCGGGACCGTCGTTCTGTACCGTGCAAAACCCGAAAAACAGGAGAAAACAGCGAGGAAACCCGCGGCGCGCAAAGGCGGGCTTTCTGCCGGTAAAAAGGCAGCCGGCATTAGAAAAACCGTCAGGGAAAAGGGCGGCGCCGAGCCGAAAAAAAACGCTTTTGCCGGCTGCAAAGGCATGGCGCCGGCGGCAGGGGCGCGTCCGGCGCGCAAAACCGGTACCCCGCGGCTTTCACGCGGCGGCAGGCATCAATAAGAGGCTCGTGAAGGGGAGAAAGCCGTCTTGGCTTCGGAACATCACGCCGGCACAGCGGCGCAAAATAAAAAAGCATACCACGATTATTTTGTGCTGGAGGATATGGAAGCCGGCATCGAACTGTTCGGTACGGAAGTCAAATCCATCCGCCAGGGCAAAATCAACCTCAAGGATTCCTGGTGTTCCATTGTCGACGGTGAACTGTTTGTCAACGGCATGCACATCAGCCCCTATGAACACGGCAACATTTTCAACCGCAATCCTTTGCGCGTGCGCAGGCTCCTGATGCATAAACGGGAAATTATGCGCCTGCAGGGCACGGTCAAGCAGCAGGGGCTCGCGCTCATTCCGCTGGCCGTTTACTTTTCCAAAGGCAGGGCGAAGGTGAAAATCGGCCTTTGCAAAGGCAAAAAACAATATGACAAGAGGGAGGTCGAGGCAAAAAAAGACGCGCAGCGCAGCATCCAACGCGCTATGAGGGACCGTTAACGGCAGTGATTAGCGGATAGTGATTAGTAATTAGAAAAACGGGATGACAACTAAAAGATATGGCGATTAAAAGTTTTAAAGAACTGATTGTTTGGCAAAAGTCAATGGATTTGGTTGAACAATTATATAACGCCACCGACGAATTCCCGAAAGATGAAATCTACTGCTTAACGAACCAGATGCGAAGGTCTGCGATTTCCATCGCATCCAATATCGCAGAAGGGCAGGCTCGCAAGACCACAAAAGATTTTCTTAATTTTATCTCTATTGCGCAGGGCTCAAGGGCTGAATTGGAGACGCAAATCATGATCGCTAATCGTCTTGGCTATATAAAAGGAGAAAAAGCGGAACAGTTGCTGGAAATTCTTGCCGAAATAGCCAAAATGCTTTATACTTTGTCATCCACACTCCATTTACCCGAAAACCGGAAAACCTGCGAATAAGGCACTAACCACTAATCACTAAACACTAAACACGCAATAAGGGGATGAAAGGATTTCGACGGGGGTTTTGAACCGCGATAAGCGAGCAGCGGCGCGGACCCGCTATAAAAGCCGCAGTTTAGAAATAAACGACAGCAACACTGAACTGAAAGCTGCTTAATTAAGCAGCCGTCCTTACCGGGAGTACCGCGGCCCGGATAAGGGCGTCGATGAGCGGTGAACGTGCGCGCGCGAGAGTGACGTACCGCGCCATGAATAACGACACTACCGTACCGTCAAGCCTGCCTGCGGGCGCGGCGGGAGGGGAATCTTAAATCACAGGCTGCGCTCGGAGAAGGTTGCGGGGATGAGCTTTCGGACGCGGTTTCGATTACCGCCATCTCCACCATGAAAAAAGCAAGTCGGCAGACTTGCTTTTTTCAACTCCATTCGCGCTGTAAACAAGCGTGAATGGAATATCCCTTTGCAGCTTGCCGCAAAATATCACGACCGCGCAGCGGCCATATCAAATCGCGCGCAGCTCGATAGATCATTTCGTTCTTTGACGACGCGCAGCGCGGTCTGCCGCCGTTCTCACTGCAATTTTCTCCTTGTACAGTTGAACATCAAACCGTATTGAATGTATAATAAATTAACAAACAATTGAACAGCCGGTTGGTTCGTCAAACCCTTTGTCGGGAGGCCCATTTTATGGCTATGCTGCAGACCATTGTGTTGAGTTTTGTTTTGCTTGTCCAGTCCGCTTTCGCGTCCGTTTTTATGACCTCCTAACGGCGTCAATTATATCGACTTCTGCCATTCGATGGACCGGCTCGTACCGGCGAGTTATTATGCCGAACACCCGGAATATTTTTCTTACCGCAAGGACAGCGGCACAAGAACAACCGAACAGCGCTGCCTGACAAACCCCGACGTTCTTCGCATCACCATCGAGAACGTCTTTGAAAGGATCCGGAACGCCCCCGCGGATTACGGTATTATGTCCGTCACGCAGAACGACAACAACGGCGTCTGCGAATGCCCGGCGTGCCTGGCAATGGATGCGCTTTACGGCGGGCCGTCGGGCACCAACATCTGGTTTGTCAATCAGGTGGCGGACGCCGTCAAAGCGGAGTTCCCCGGCAGGAACATTCAGATTGACACTTTCGCTTACGACTATACCACCCACGCGCCGGTCAACATCCTGCCCCGCGACAACGTCATCGTCCGCCTGTGCACCATCGGCTCGTGCTTTTGCCATCCCATCGCCGAATGCGGTCACGGCAGGTCTCTGAGCGTATTCGAGAACTATGCGAGAAAAGATTCTGTTTATGCCAAAGATTTCGAGGACTGGTCGGCGCTGTGCAGACAGTCGGGCGCGAAACTGTATGTCTGGGATTACACGACCCATTTCAAATGCTATTCCATGCCGTTCCCCAATCTGCATGTCCTGGCGGACAATATTCAGTTTTTCATCGACAACAGCGTTTACGGCGTCTTTGAGCAGGGCAACTACGACGGCGGCAGAAACGGCGAGTTCGATTCCTTGCGCGCCTTCATCCTCGCCAAACTTCTTTGGAATCCGAAAGAAAACGTGGACCATCTCATCGACGCGTTTATGGACGCCTATTACGGCGAGGCATCCGCGCCGTTTGTCAGGCAGTACCTCGATTACATATCGCAGAAAGCGATCAACACCTCGCATCTTTTCATTTTCGGCAGGCCGGAACAGAACCTGTTCTTCACGCCGGAGGACTATCGGCGCTGCGACGCGTTATTTGACAAAGCCGAAGCCGGCGCCGCCAACAAATTCCAGTTGGACAATGTGCGCCGCTCCAGACTTTCGCTGCGCATCCACAAGGCGAATATGGTGACCTGCGAATTCGCCCTGAGCAACCCCAACCGTATGGCGGAAAATAAAAAGCTTTTCAACGATATGATCATGCTCGGCATCGACAGGCTCAAGGAGGGCGAGGCCATCTGCCTGCCTTATGATGCCTATGTGTGGTCGCTTCGTCCCATCGAGTGGGCAGATCCCCTTTCCTGGATCACCTTTGTCGACGAGAGCAAAGTGGTGCCGCTGGACCTGGCCGAATACCGGCGCACCCATCAGGAATAAGCCGCGCGCCGGCCGGTTTGCCTAAGCGGTTACTATCTGATATAATGAACAGACAATATTTATTCTTTAAGCGAGCGCGGAGGTTAGTGCTATGAAATCACTTTTTAAAAAAATAATCGCGGCCTTTCTTGCCGCTGTTTTTGTTTTGGGCTGCGTGCCTTTTACACTGACCGCTGCCTCGGCCGTTGATGCGCCCGGCATTCCGGAGGGCGCTGCCGCGCAGTACGCTTCGCCGACATCCGTCATCATCACGTGGAATGCGGTGGACGGCGCGACGGGCTATGTGGTTTACCGCAGCCTCTCGGCGTCCGAAGGTTACCAGCGTATGAAAGTGACCGCGGCCCTTTCGGCCACCGATACTGCGGCGGTACCC